>JBFEKH010000042.1:0-16500 GCA_041552775.1 Allopontixanthobacter sp. | reverse complement strand
CAATTCAAGCGCCATCAACCCTCGATTATCGACGCACAGACTAACCAAAGGTTCCGCCAAACAGCCCGGTGCATGTTCACATTGCCACGGATCGGGTATGATGATTTGTCGCTTGATTGTTGCGCAGGAGTTGACGTGTTTCGGAATGCATTTGGGACGCATTCACCGAGAAAGTTACACTTAGTGCGGGGCATTAGGGAACACGGAACCGGGAGAACATTGATGTTCGTGGCAGCCTATCGGTGGGAAGTACAATGTGGCAAAGAGAAGCAGTTCCGCCAAGCGTGGCGAAGGGGAACTGAACTTATCAGATCCCGCTATGGAAGTCTCGGCTCGCGACTGCACCGAGAAGTAAGCGCAGATAATGTAATTCGATTTGTTGGCATTGCCGAATGGCCCGACCGAGAAACCTGGCAAAAGGCATTCGATGCAAAAATGGTTTATGATGAGCCAGAGACGCGTTCGGCCTTTCTGGATTCTCTCAAGGATGCTGGCGGCGAGCCTTTTTTGCAGATGCAGGTCTGTGACGATTTGCTGGACCATCCACCAGCCAAAGGATTGCAATCGGGCTCTTCTCAAAATGTTGGCTACCGTTTGGAAACTGATAGCATAGGACAAATTGCTGTTCCTTCTGGTTCCTATTGGGGGGCACAAACGCAGCGTAGCATCGAGAATTTCCCGTTCGGAGAGACCGAGCGAATGCCGCTTGCCATAATCCATGCTCTAGCGATCGTGAAAAAGGCAGCATCACGGGTGAACCGAAAGCATGGGCTGGAGGAAGACCTTGCAGATGCAATCGAGCAGGCCGCTGGCGAAGTAATTTTGGGGCACTTCGATGCTCAATTTCCGCTTGTCACCTGGCAGACTGGAAGCGGCACCCAGACGAATATGAACCTCAACGAGGTCATTGCTGGCCGGGCGAATGAGCTGCTGGGCGCGGGACGCGGCGGGAAGAAGCCGGTACATCCCAACGATCATGTTAATCTCAGCCAATCCTCCAATGACAGTTTTCCAACGGCGTTGCACATCTCAGCGTTGCAGGAAGTGGACGGCCAACTCCTCCCTGCCATCGAATACCTTCGTGACGCTATCGACAGAAAAGCTCGGGATTGGGCTGATATCATCAAGATTGGCAGAACCCACCTACAGGACGCGACGCCGCTTACGCTGGGGCAGGAGTTTTCCGGCTATGTTCAGCAATTATGTGATTGCCAACGACGGATTGCATTCGCCAAAAAGGAACTCAGCCGGCTTGCTCAAGGTGCAACTGCGGTTGGTACTGGGCTCAACGCACCTGATGGCTTCGGGGATGCGATGGCAGAAGAAATCTCGCAGTTAACCGGCAAGCGCTTTGTAGCAGCTCCCAACGCATTCGAAGCGCTGGCTTCAAACGATACGTTGGTTCAACTCTCCGCGACTTTGACTACGCTCGCTACCTCGCTGACCAAAGTCGCCAATGACGTCCGGTTGTTGGCATCTGGCCCTAGATCGGGCCTTGGAGAGCTTCACTTGCCGGCAAACGAACCGGGCAGTTCGATCATGCCAGGAAAGGTCAATCCGACCCAATGTGAGATGCTTACGATGGTAACTGCACAGGTGATCGGGAATCATCAAGCCATCATTGTGGGAGGGATGCAAGGCGCACTTGAACTCAATGTATTCAAACCAATGATTGGTGCAGCAGTACTTCGGTCAATCCATCTTCTGTCAGTCGGCATGGCCAGCTTTGCGGAACGTTGCATTGACGGGATCGAACCGAACCGTGATCGGATCAGCCGAAATGTCCAGAACTCGCTCATGCTTGTTACCGCGCTCGTGCCAGAGATCGGCTATGACAACGCGGCCAAGATCGCAAAATACGCCCATGAGAACTATGTGACCTTGCGGGAAGCCGCACTTGCGCTCGATTTCGTGACCGGCGAGACATTTGATAATATGGTTCGTCCCGAAGATATGGTCTGACAGATGCATTCTCACAAGCAAAGGTACGCTCGCCGGTGAAGCTGGCCCGGCATTTCAAGGCCTATCCGTATCAAACCTTATAGAATTGGCTCGGTCGCCAGCCGATTGTTGATCGCGAGATACGTTTGGATCTCAGTGGGACATCTAGATCGCGGTTTTTTGGGCTGCTTTGAGACGCAGATTTTATTGTCATCAATATGGGCAAATAAAGACCCAGAGCCACTCGGGACCACCTTGCAGTATTTTCGCCGATCCGGATTTGGGCCCGGAGATTTGTAAAGGGAAGGAGACTGCAGAAGATGTTTGCCTTTTTTGGCAGCCGTCAGCCAATCAGAAGGGCTTTAATTGCGGCCATCTTCTTGCTCTGCACATTATTCAGTTCACCTGCCCAGTCTTCTTCTGGCGAAGCCTACGTCATGCGTCTTGAAGGTGCCATTGGTCCAGCAACGGCTTCTTTTATTGTCGAGGGGTTGGAACAGGCCAGACAGGCAGATGCACAGCTTGTGGTGATCACCATGGATACTCCCGGCGGTCTCGACACCTCCATGCGTGACATCATCCGAGCTATCCTTGCGATGCGGGTCCCGGTTGTTACCTACGTGCATCCCAGCGGCGCCCGCGCGGCAAGTGCTGGAACCTATATTCTTTATGCAAGTCACATTGCTGCAATGGCTCCAGGGACCAACCTTGGCGCCGCCACACCGATCCAAATTGGCTCGGTGCCCTTGCCCGAAAGCGATGGCGAGGAGGGAAATAGTGAGAAAGCCGGAGCGACCGCTGCAGAACGCAAGGCGATTAACGATTCCATTGCATATATCAGGGCGTTAGCCGAAATGCGCGGCCGGAACGCCGAGTGGGCTGAAGATGCAGTGCGCGATGCGGCAAGCCTGTCGGCCGATGCGGCATTGGAGCGTGGCGTAATCGATATCGTCGCGCCCAACTTCGCCTCCTTGCTTGCACAATTGGACGGCAGGACCGTGACCATCGATGGCAAGACAATCGAATTGAGCACATCTGGCATCATTGTCCGGGAGGTCGAGCCTGATTGGACAAATCAATTACTCGCAACGATCACCAACCCAAACATTGCTCTTATCCTGATGATGATCGGAATTTACGGGCTGATTTTCGAATTTCTCAATCCCGGATCACTGGTGCCGGGAACGGTCGGGATCATTTCCCTGTTGATCGGGCTTTACGCTCTGGCTGCGCTGCCGGTCGATTTTGTCGGAATCGCTCTGATCCTGCTTGGGATCGGGCTGTTGGCAGGCGAAGCATTCGCCCCGTCGTTCGGCATTTTGGGGATTGGCGGAATAGTAGCCTTCGTGTTTGGCGCCGCAATCATGTTCGATACGGAAGTGCCCGAATTTCAGGTCAACTGGTCCGTGATAGCAGCGCTAGGTGTGTTCAGCGCTGCCCTTGTCATTCTCATCGCGCGCCTCAGCGTCAGGTCTTTGCGGCGGCGCATCGTAACCGGGCAGGAAGAGCTAGTAGGCTCCTCTGCGGTGGTCAGCGACTGGCAGGCCGGCAAGGGCCATGTCTTCGTACATTCGGAACGTTGGAACGCGGAAGGACCGGATCATCTCACGGAAGGACAAGCAGTCAGCGTCGAGCGGATTTCGGGCCTGAAGCTTACAGTTTCACCATTGAGAAAGCTGGAGTACTGATGCCATGGAAGAAATGAACGAACTGTTGAATTACGGCTTCTTTCTCCCGCTGCTTTTGCTTGGGCTGATATTCTTGTGGGCGGCGATCAAGATTTTGCGTGAGTATGAGCGCGGGGTTGTTTTTACCCTGGGTCGATTCACGGGAGTGAAGGGGCCGGGCCTCATCATTCTCATCCCATTCGTCCAGCAGATCGTCAGAACAGACCTGAGAACCATTGTGCTCGACGTACCCACACAGGATGTCATCTCACGCGATAATGTATCCGTTAAGGTGAATGCGGTCGTATATTTTCGTATCGTCGATCCGGAAAGCGCGATCATTCAAATCGAGAACTTCATTCAGGCTACGAGCGAACTCGCCCAGACCACATTGCGATCGGTGCTGGGCAAACACGAGCTCGACGAGATGTTGTCCGAGCGTGACAAGCTCAATGAGGACCTCCAGGATATCCTTGACAAGCAGACCGATGCTTGGGGGATCAAGGTTGCCAATGTCGAGATCAAGCACGTCGATATCGACGAATCCATGGTGCGCGCGATCGCCCGTCAGGCGGAAGCCGAGCGCGAACGCCGCGCAAAGGTCATCAATGCCGAAGGTGAACAACAGGCCGCTGCAAAATTGCTCGAAGCGGCGCAGGTGTTGAGTCAGGCGCCAGAAGCAATGCAGTTACGGTATCTTTCAACGCTGAATGTTCTTGCCAATGAACACAACAGTTCCACGATCGTGTTCCCTTTCCCGATAAATCTGAGCGACTTGTTCGGGAAAGGCAGAAGCTAAATTGCTGGCACCAGAGGGGATGTCTGACCTTGCGCGGCAAATCTGCTGCCGCAGGTCGATATCGGAGGCCGCTCAGTCGGCCGGGAAGTAGTCCCTCCAACAAAGGCTGCGACCGCCCTGGAGAGTTCAAAGGATATCATATTGTCTCATGAAATCCTCTATTTGCGCGAGATATTCATCTTCTTGGCGGCTGCCGGACTGATCATTCCAATCGCGGTCAGGCTGGGCATCAGTCCCATACTGGGCTTTCTGTTCATCGGGCTCTTGATTGGTCCATATGGTGTCGCCCGCTTCAGTGCAGATATACCGCTGCTTGAATATGTGGTCATCACGGATCTGGAGGGTGTGCGCCGAATAGCCGAGCTTGGCATCGTCTTCCTCCTCTTCACGATCGGGCTTGAACTTTCCGTAAAGCAACTTTGGCAGATGCGACGGCTGGTGTTTGGCCTGGGCGCCTCGCAAGTGGTGATCACGGCCCTTGCAATTGGCAGCATCGCCTACGGCGTCGGCGTTCCCATGATTGCTGCCTCAATCATCGGTCTGTGCCTTGCCCTGTCCTCCACTGCGCTCGTTTTGCACATAATGACCGAGACCGGGCGCTTAAGCACTCCATCCGGGCGGGTCAGTTTGGGCGTGTTGCTGTTTCAGGACCTGGCTGTCGTTCCAATTCTCTTTTTCGTGAATTTGGCAGGCGCTGAAGCCAGAGGCGACTTGGCCGGACCGGCGATATGGACAGTTTTGCAGGCCACGTTGGTCATCGCGGCGATTGTATTTATGGGTGGCCAAATGGTCCGGCCATTGCTGCAATTTGTGGGCGGCGTTGGCAGCCGGGAAGTATTCATGGCTGCTATCCTGCTGATCATCCTCGCGACAGCGGCATTGACCGCACAAGTCGGCCTCTCGATGGGGCTCGGCGCATTACTTGCTGGCCTGCTGTTTGCGGGGACGGAATACAGGCACCAGGTCGCGAGCGATATTGAACCATTCAAAGGGTTGCTGCTCGGCCTGTTCTTCATCTCCGTTGGAATGAGTCTCGATGTTGCCGCTGTCTGGAAGCTTCTTGGTTGGGTTGTACTTTCAGTCGTTGGGCTATTGACCTTGAAATCAGTGCTGTTGTTCTTGCTGGCCAGATTTTTTCGGCTGCCGACGCCCGTCGCCGTCGAATCTGCCGTGCTTCTTGGGCAAGGCGGCGAATTCGCATTTGTAGTCATTGCAGCTGGTTTGGCAGTCGGCTTGCTTGGCCCCAGCGTCAGTCAATTCATGCTTCTGGTTGTAATCTTGACGATGTTTCTGACGCCGTTCCTTTCCATTGCGGCTCGGAACCTGGCCTTATCATTCCAAGGCCGCGCGACTGCTCGGGTCTCGTTGGCCGATCCAGAGATAGCAGGCGGACCTCATGTCATAATCGGCGGTTTTGGCCGTGTGGGGCGGGTTCTTGCCGAATTGCTTGACGAGCAGCGCGTTCCTTATGTTACTCTCGATACAGATCCTGATCTCGTCGCCAACCAGCGCTCAAAAGGAGTTCCCGTTTTCTTTGGCGATGCCAGCCAGCCTGATGTACTGATCCGCCTCGGCATAGACCGCGCAGCAGCATTCGTTACGACCATGGATTCACCGGAAAGTGCGGAACATGTTGTCAGTACGGTTCATCGCCGCTGGCCCCATGTACCGATTTACGCACGCGCACGGGATTCGAACGAGGCACGGCGGCTCAGAAATCTTGGCGCGTTTGGAACTGTGCCGGAAACCGTCGAATCAAGTCTGGAACTGTGCGAACAGCTACTGACGGGAATTGGCTTTCCCGAAGACGCTGCGAGACAGATCGTGGAAGAACGCCGCAACCTCTTTGCCGCGCGCATTGTTTGAACTCGTTGCGAAATTGCCGATGTCTCAACAACGATCGAATTGTTTCAAACTGCTTCGCCAGACAAGGAATGCCATAATGCTACTGGCTAATGCCGTCTGGCACAGGGCCTGAATTCCGCCGCCCATAATGCCGTAGGAGTGAAGTAACCAGGGGAGCATCGAAAGGCAGATCAGGCTTGAAAACAGGTTGGCAGACATCGACAGCGCTGGTTGTCCGAGCGCAGAAAGCGCGGAACTGCATGGCGGGCCGATGATCCCGATCGTACGCGCCACAACGAGGGCAATCATGACACTGGCAGCAGCGGAAAACGCTGGCCCGGCCAGTACGTTGACGATTTCATTGGGGAATAGGGTGACAATGATCAGTACCGGCAGCGCAACGAGCAGCGCTATGCCGATTACCCTGGCGAGCGTCTGACGAAGCGGTGCGCCGCCTTGGCCGCGCGCAATCAGATGTGAAATTTCCGCAAAAACGGTATTGCCCAGGATCTGTGAAGGTTGTGATATCACGACCGAAGCCCTTTGCGCGACTGCGAACAAGCCGGCCATCGCTGGGCCGAGAATCCACCCGATGATCAGCGGTGTGAGCCGACCTGCAAGTTCGCCCAAGGTGGCATCAGCGTTACTCGCAAAGAGAAACCGCCAGATTCCGGGATTGTCTTGGCTGGCCTTGCCTTTTTCGGGCCGCCAAAGGATATTGCCTAGATTGCGGTGGGCCAGCCAGATGCCCATACCCCACAGCACTGCAAACTCAGCCAGCGCGCCGCAAAGCCAGACAACCAGGAACGCTTTGAGCCCCCAGCCAAACGCTATAACGATCAGCGCGCCAGTCAGACGGACCGATGGCTGGACCATATTGTGCAATCCGATCAGGTCGAAACGCCCAAGCAATTGCGCATAGCCCGCTGGGGTGGAGCGTACCCCCCCAAGAACGGCAAAACTGTAAAGCTGAGCAAATGACATCGCCTCAGCCGACCAGCCAAGCCTCGGGCCGACAAGGGGAACAAGCATCATAGCGACCGCGATAGCCAGCACGCCCGCAGCCAGCTCCAACTTTGCACCGAAATGGAGCAGGCGGACCAGCCTGTCGAGTGACCCGTTTTGATTGGCCTGTGCCCCGTAACGCAAAATTGTCTGCCAAACGGGAAATCCGAAGATCAAGGCGACAGTGGCGACATATCCGTGGGCGAGGACCAGCATGCCGAATTCGGCGGGCCCAAGAAACCGCGTCGCGAGGATGAGATAGGCAAGGCTGATCAGCCCCGCCGCCGCTTTGCCGCCAAGCACAAATCCGATGCCGGAAAATATCCGCCGAATGATCCCTTGCGGCATGGCCGTGTTGTGCGACAGGGTCACCATCTCCACCCTCGCAGTAATGGGCAGGACAGTTGCATGGTGCCAGTGAGTGGACCGGTAGGAAACGAGTGCATTGCCTCAGGCAATCCTGACTAACGGTGCCTTCGAAGGTAGATTTGAACGCCGCTTCGCAATATCCCAAATCACCCGTGCCGCGCGATCCGACGAAGGTTCGTCCGGAAGATCGAAACTTTCCGCAAACAGCCGTTCCTGAACAGCACGATAGCGGCTTTTATGCAGGTCTACCGATCTCGCCAAGGCGGGACCGAGTTCTTCGGGATCGGAAATGACCTCCCCCATTATCCAGTGCCTGAAATCAGGGTCCCCCTGCCATGCTTTTGCATGACTGTTGATGAAAATGCAGGGGCGCGGGCGGATCAGGAATTCGTAAATCTGGCTGCTGACATCACCGAGGTAAATGTCGGCCAGCAAGGTGTAGCTCATGTCAGTGGATGCACGGCTACCGAGGTCGATATGGATGTTGTCCCCGCGCAGGTGACGAGGCTGGATTGTGCCCGGCCTGCTTACGGCCAGCTTGTCGATCGACAGCACGAACTTTCGTTCGAACAGCATGATATGCGGTGCAAAAACCAAGTCGTAGTCAGCATTGTCGATGAAAAAGTCGAGGGTCTTGCGGCCGTGCCGATACCACGATGACAAATGCGGCGAGCAATGCGGATTGTAAAGGACGATGGGAGACTTCGGCCGTAACCTGTGCTGAGGACCGTCCAGCTTCAACAGGTCGAATTTCGGATAGCCGATGATGCTGATTTTCTCAGCCGCTATCCCCGTTTCCTTGATCAGCCGCCGTTTGATCTTCGGTCCTGAACACAGAACATGGTCAAATTGCGCACTGGCCTTGTCAAAGCCGATCGCCCGGTCGCCAGCACCATGGCGTGTGTGGATGATGAACAGTCGATCAAGACCGTAGTCGGTCTTCAGCAGCAGCGAGGTTTTTTCGGGGACCACCAAGATGTCGAGACTGCGGAAAAAATCGAGATTGTCGCGGTAAACAAGCAGTTTCTCAATCGGTACTACTCTGCCTACGATCCCGGAAATCTGCTTGGAAGTTGGCTTCAGGGACAGGCGAACATGCTCAATCAGTGTGCCGAGGTAACCCGTTCCTATGCGTTCCACCTCTCGCGCGATCCGATCATTGGTGGTCGCTACGATAATCTCGCCCGGGAAAGCAGACCTTGCCAGCGACAGGGCAACAGGAAGACTATGAGCCACCTGGTGGATCTGGTCGTGGTTAAAAAGAAAGCACACCCTCATGAGATGATGTCCGATACAATCTGCTTAATTTGGGCAGGCAAATGAAATGAAGCATTAACGGGCTACAGTTCAGCGGGAATCGAGCGCGCTGACGATCCGTATTTTACCTTATCAGGAAGCTTGCTGACGGTTCCGCTGCGCGTGTTCTCGACTAACGTGATGACAGGTATGCCTCAGGCGGTCCGCTCCATAAGATCGAAAGTCACATCCAATTGTAGCGCTGAGGCGCAGAATGATATCATCCTTTCCAGCATTTTCTGATCCGTCCACAATCCGGCCTTGGGTCGTCCCTTTTCTTGCAGGCGTCAGCCTGAGATCTCGCTCGAGCAGACAGGGCTTTGCGGAAAAATCGGTGGTAGCATTTCGAAGCGACAAGGTGCGCGCGAAGCCGATGCCTTAAACCGATCCCGACGGATGTCGGCTTCTGTTGGACGTGTAGTCTACCGCAGACAGCCCAGTACCACCCAGTTCTGCCATCCGAAACCCATTTTGACAGTCCTGAAAGCGGCCAATTATAGGGGCTCAACGCAACCTGAATGTAGGGCAGCGTTCAGGGTAGAAGAACGGGCCTGGGAACCGCGGCTTTGTCGAAGGGTGCTGACCCTGTAATCGGCTTGCCCGAATGTCCGCTTTCTCCGATCTGCAATTGAGACCCCGCATTCAGCACCGGCCCCAAAGCCGTCTTACAAACCACTCTAGTCGCCGTTCTCCCATGCCGCGTCTCGAAGGCCTCAGGTTTACTTTTGAGTGCCGTTCACGAAAAGCTTTTTGGGAGATGCATGTTGATGAGCAGTGTAGCATCAAAGTGCATTTGATATTGCTGCTCGAGTGGATCTCTGCCCCCATGACTTTTATTGAGCCAAAGATCGGCGTTGAAATGCCAGCTCCGCAAGCTCAACACATTGATTTATAAAGCAAAAAGTACTAGAGGAGATGGTGGGAGGCGATGTAAAGGCTTAACCTACTGAATTGTATAATTAATAATCTCTTCTATCAGAGAATGTACCCCACTTTATACCCCGACATTTTTCCAACAGGTTTCTGGTCCGCTAAATCCGGGCATCAGAATTCATCTTTCGACAGCCCGAAAGCGTACATCAATTCACGGATGCTGGAATGGCGGCGATGCTAGACACTCCGATAAGTCCGCTTACCGGCGCCGATTGGCTGAAGCGGTCGTTCGTTCACCCAAGCTAGAAATGGCAGCTTCGCGCCCTCATGTCGGTCATCGCGATGCTCAAAACCGTTGCTTGATAGCGGCCATTGATCCAAAGTTGATCGCAGCATACCTCTCTCGACCTGGTCCCAAAGCCGGCGCAGAATTCGTGTAGTCCGTCAGATATCGTTCACACGTCCTGGTAGATTATGTACTTGCCTGATATCGCTTTGCGTTTCAGGGTGTAGCTAGGAGAACGACGGATGTGGAAACTAGGACTTGCCGCCTGGCTCGCGGTCTTCTTCGCAGCGCAGCCGGCTCTCGCCGCTAAATCCATTGAGCTTCAACAGCTCGAACATCGACTTTCCGTCAGCATGCGGGAAAATCCAGGCGACTTCGGCATTGCTGCGCTCGACTTAACGACCGGCGAGATGATCGGCGTCAACAGCCATCAGCCCTTCCCGATGGCTAGCACCATGAAGATCGCGGTCGCCGCGGCTTACCTGGCCGAAGTCGACGCCGGCCGCCGCTCGATACATGACATGGTCGGCAACTCGACGACTTACAACCTGATGGACCGGATGATGGTCCGCAGCGACAACCGCGCCACCGACGAGCTGATCGCCACGCTCGGCGGCCCGCAGGAAGTCGACCGCTGGCTCCGCTCGCACGGCCTTACGGGCATCCGCATCGACCGCACCATCGCCCAGCTTCTTGCCGCCCGCCGTGACCTGTGGGACGTGCGCGATTCGAGCACACCCGTCGCAATGCTCGAGCTGCTTCGCCTCGTTGATGGGAACCAGGCGCTGAGCCCGCAGAGCCGCGGGCTCCTGCTCGACATGATGCGCCGCTGCGCCACCGGCAAGAACCGCATCCGCGGCCTACTGCCCAGCCACGCGCAGATCGAGAACAAGACCGGGACCTTAAACAGCTTCACCACCGATGTTGGCTTTCTCACTCTGGCCGACGGACGGCGTATCGCGGTCGCCTTCTTCGCTCGCGGGGGAGACAACCGTCCGGCAGTTATCGCCACCGCCGCCCGCGCGATCTATGATACTTTCGGCACCCAGACGGTAATGCCGGACAGCGGTCAGAGCAGCAGGGTACTAATGCAGGCGGTCCCTTAAGTTGCACGGGCCTACGTTTGGTGGCTGCACGTCAAGGGCTGGGTGGAAGGATACGGCAATAGCCGCTGCCAGCGCAGTTCCGTCATGCCTCCGACGTCTCGCGAAGAGTTGCCTGTGGGCGTATAGATCGCCAATTACTCACCACGCTGCCAATGTTCCCGCAATTATACTCAGCGCAAACGCAATCGCCAACGCAACGCCGTACGGCACCATTATTCGGCGTACGTATGCCTTGTAGCCCTTGAGTAGTGTCTGATTCTCAGGAGCCGCCTTGAACCTCCGCAGCTCGGGCTCTGCCATCTCGTCCAGAACCGCCTGCAATTCGCAAAACTGATCGTCCGAGAGAGTTCGGTACTCGTCCTCCCTAGCGTGCCCATAGTTCCAAAAACTGTTTAAGCTCAGATGCCTCATGGCAATTCTCCCAAGAAGGTTTCCATACCGCCAGAGTCTTCGGGGTGGTTACTACGGGATTTTTACGCTGCCCTATTCCGAGCCAGAAACAATCCTGCCGAGGCCGACAGGATAAGACCATTCACGATGCCGAGCGGAGCTGCGGGTCACATAAAAAAGCCATATGCTCTTATTGAGCCAGCCTCTGCTATTGAAGCCGGATGAAACAAACGCTTCACTCCAACACAAAGTCGGCGCCGGTTGTCAGTGTGTTGATCGATCTGACCATTTTCAGTCTGGCTACAGCCGGAACGTACCTGGCCCAAGAGCTTGATCGTCCGATTACGTCTGTGTTGATCTACCTGACTGGCGTTATTCTGATAGGTGCTAGATCGGGTCTGAAACAAGGGATCCTCGCTGCGGTTGCCGCGTCCCTCATATATAACTTCTTCCTGAGCGAACCCGCCTTCAGCTTTGGTGCCTCAACTGCCGACGAAATCGTCCCGCTGCTGGCTTTCAACATCAGCGCGATTGTAACCGCATCTGTGGCTGGACGCTCGAGGGACAGCGCAACGTCAGCAAAGCTAGCGGAGGCTAGGAGTGCTAGCTTATTGACCATCAGCGATAGATTGCAACAAGCTGTCGAACTCGCGGAAGTGCTGGAAATTGCCCGGCAGACGCTGCCCGCCCACGGCGTGACAGATCTTGAAATCCACGTGCGCCGTGGTGGGCAGCTTTACGACATAGCAAGGGATGGCCACCCGGTAAATCCGCTTACCGCGTTGTTACAGTTAGGAAGCGACAATGATGGGACATTCAGCGTCAGAACCTACGAGATGGTCGGGGCACATGGAGATTTGGGTTTCGTGAAGTTCGTTTTTCCCGAAACAATGTCTACTGGCGACAAGCATCTCGATCTCCAGGCGGTCACGAACCTCCTCGCTTTATCAATTGATCGATGCATGTTGCTCGACGCGCTGTCGGAAGCCCGCGCTCTTCAGAAATCCGAGCAACTGAAAAGTGCGATCCTTTCCTCGGTTTCCCACGATTTACGCACGCCCTTGACCGCAATCAGCGCAGCGGCAAGCAGCCTGCGATCGTATGATCAAAGCCTTTCGCCTGTGCAGAAAGATCAAATGCTTGCGACGATAGGCGAGCAATGCGCCAGACTGAACCGCTATACCGCTAACTTGCTCGATATGGGGCGAATTCAGGCAGGCATATCGACAAGCGGCTTTGAAGAGATCGATGTTGTTGAAATCTTGGGGGTAGTCCTGAGCCATGTGCGGCAAAGCTTTCCGGAGCAACCCATCCGCAAGGAGATTGCGAGCGGCGAAATTCTTGTGCGCGCAAACGGGGTGATGCTTGAACAAGCGATCTTCAACATCATCGAGAACTCCGTAATCCACGGAGGGGGCCAAGGTACGGTGCTTATCTCCTTGTGCGGCGAAGACGATTCTTGCGTCCTGGAAGTCACCGACAAGGGCCCCGGTATTGCCGGAGTCCATCAGACTGACATTTTCAGGCGTTTCTTCCGCTCTGAAAGTCCGGCAACGCGGGGCGGTAGCGGCCTGGGCCTCTACATTGCAAAGGGCTTCGTGGACGCGTTCGGCGGGAGTGTGGAAGTAATCAGCCCAGTCGAAGACGACTTGGGAACCAGGATGATTGTTCGAATGCCGCTCGCGGCATCGATGCCGACAGGCACCCCGAAATGAATATCCTTATAGTAGACGATGAGCCAGCGATCATCGCGGCCCTCACGCCGGTTCTTGGCGGCCAAGGCTACGTGCTGTTTACAGCCGATTGCGCCAAGTCTGCGCTCGATATGTCGCAAAAGCACTCCATTGACCTGGTTTTGCTCGACCTAGGCCTTCCTGATGCTGACGGGATCGATATCATCGCCAAGCTCAAGGAATACTCCGATCCGACCGTGATCGTCCTGTCAGCCAGACATCTGGAAAAAGATAAAGTCAGGGCGCTGGACGAGGGCGCTGACGACTACATAAACAAGCCGTTCGGAATCGAGGAACTCCTCGCTAGACTTCGAGCCGCGCAGAGGAGGAAACGACTGTCCGGAGAGAGCGAGGTATCGAAGTTCGTCTCCGACCAATTGCACGTCGATTTTTCCACCCGGCAGGTCAGGCTGCTGGGGCAGGAAGTGAAGCTGTCTCCCAAGGAATTTTCCTTGTTGGAAGTTCTTTGCAAAAATGCCGGCCAGGTTGTGACCCAGCGCAAATTGCTGATCGCCGGCTGGAACGATCCGGCTGCCGATAGCCAATATCTCAGGAGCTACATCGCACTACTGCGCCAGAAGCTCGAATATGACCCATCAGAGCCGGAGCATATTCTTACCGAACCGGGAGTGGGTTACAGATTGTCAGTAAGCCACAAAGTCAAAGAAATGTAGCCGGCAGAGTTCGGTGGGGGGCGCTCTACCGGCTACATCATCGCTGTTTAAGACCCAGTGTGTTTCCGGGTCTGAGGTTGATTAGCGCAGCACAAACCAGTCCGTTAGCACGCCTTTTTTACGCCGGAGACGGTGATGTAAAAAAGCCGTGCTAACGGCCGCCTACCGAAACCCACTAATAACCGGAAGACATCTTTGCGGCCCGAGGGAGCAAAGCTCGGTTCATGAATCCGGAGAGCTCTATGACCAAATCTAACCAGCTGATTATCGCCGCAGCAGCAGCCCTTGCTCTTGCAGGCTGCTCTAAAAAGCCGCCGGCCAACCTGCCGCCGTCCCCTACAACAACCCAGGACAGCCAAGCCGAAGCTTCGCAGAACGGTATCTGGCCGGGCAGTCAGGCGGCGTTTCTCGCCGAAATGGGAGGCCGCGAAACCATCTACTTCGATACCGATCGCTATAATATCGACACTGCCGATGCAGCAGCACTGACCGCACAAGTGCAATGGTTGATGAAGTATCCGCAAAAGCTCATCAAGATCGAAGGTCATGCTGACGAGCGCGGAACGCGAGATTACAACCTGGCGCTGGGCGAACGCCGCGCCAACGCGACGAAAAACTATCTCGTCGGCCTCGGAATAGAGGCCTCGCGCATTTCAACAATGAGCTTTGGCAAAGAGCGCCCGGTCGCGATCGGATCTGACGAAGCCGCCTGGTCGCGTAACCGGCGGGCAGTGACGATTACGATTGACTAGGTCAGCCGGTATTTTTTCGGCAGCCATTGTGCTCTCTTGCAAAGCGGGATCATGGATGCGGCCCTTGAGAGTGGAATAACGACTTTCCGCGGTACTGACCCCAAAGGCCAGTCCGCAACCTACGCCGGAGCCGCCTTTAAGATGGCATGATCAAAAGGCAGGTTCTGACGAGCCAAGTAAGGTTCCGGAAGGGCGGCTTTGTTCGCGGGATCCAGTCGTCAGGAAAGCGCCCTATTCTGTTGAAAACTCTCGGCGCGTAATTTTGCTGCATATGGCTGCATGAATTGAATAAACTTTAGCAAAACGGTGAATCGATATATTGTAACGCGCATGCCAATTAGAAGGAAATTATTAGGCCTTCTAAATCGCCGACTTTTTCAACAGAATACGCCCCAATTCCAGACGTTCCCGGATCCAAGATATCTCGCCAAAAGTGCTTGGCAAATATCTTCATACTCGCAGTAGCGGTACGGAACTATTACAAGTCCAACAATAATGTGGCGTGCACGAAAGTCCGCACAGGGGTTTCAGTCGGGCGAATGCTGGAATGGACGTTGGAGGGCTGTATCGATGGCCGCCTGAAGGTAGGGGAGCGAGAACGGTTTAGTGACGATGAACGCGCCCGGCAATTGTTCCCGAACTTCCTCTGCGCTAGCTGTGACGAAGACCACGGGTATCGCCTGCTCGGAGCAGATCGACTGCACGGCCTCGGTTCCGGTGCCGTCAATGATCCGATGATCAGTGCATGCACGAGAGTCTCCGACGAACGGAATCCGCCATCTTTTACGGGTTCAATCCACGACTTGAAAAGGAAATTCTAGAACCGCTCGCAACCGCTTTGGTTCCGTGGATCGGTGGCATGGGGCAGCTTCCGACTGAAATCCGGCGCGGAATATTCATTGGGTTTGGCCGAGCCAGAGCAATGGTTCGGACATTTCAACGTGGGGCGGTAAGGGTAAAAACGAGGCCGCTGCGTTGGTAATCCGCGTCAACGCTTCCATTGAACTCGCTGGCAAGGTTCCGCTTCAAAATACGCGAGCCGAAGCCGGTCCTGCTCGGAGGTTGAACATCTGGTCCGCCGCATTCGTGCCAGAAAAACGAGAATTCGTGATCGGTTGCCGTCCAGCTGATCTCGACATGGCCGCTAGAATTCGACCAGGCACCGTACTTGGTCGAATTTGTCGCAAGCTCGTGAACCGCCAGTGCGAGCGCCAACGCTTCCTTGGCAGACAGCAGCAAGTCAGGCCCGGAGCATTGCGCACGATTGCTGGGTGAGTGCGGTTTGATTGCCTTAGATACAACATCCTGGACCGAGGCAGATTGCCAAGCGGTTTGCACCAACAGACCTTGCGCATTACCCAGAGCGACCAACCGCGCTGTAAACGCAGCCACGCTGCTGCGGTCGACAGCAGCGAAGGTCTGCGACGCGATCGCGGTGACCATCGCCAAAAGGTTTCGCACGCGGTGATCGAGCTCGTCAGTGAGCAATGCGCGCTGCAATTGAGTTTCCTTGATTACGGTAATGTCGCGCGAAATCGACAGGAGGTGGCTTGGTTCGGTTCCGCCTGAGCTGAAGATTGGCGTCACGGTGACGTCCCACCAACGTGCGGTCCCACGAGCGGTGTTCGCCATTCCCGTGAACTTGCCGATACCACCCGCTTTTGCGGTCGCTAGAGCGCTGATTGCGGATGGGTAGTTGTCTCCGATCCAAAAAGACGCCCATTCGCATCCTCGCATGGAGCCAAAATCATCGACCTCCATGGT
>JBFEKH010000041.1:0-17215 GCA_041552775.1 Allopontixanthobacter sp. | reverse complement strand
TATAGGCATCGGTGTGGCAGATGCCGGTGGCCATGATTTCCACCAGGACCTCGCCCGCCTTGGGGCCTTCCAGATCGAGTTCGACGATTTCGAGCGGTTTCTTCGCCTCGAAGGCGACAGCGGCGCGGGTTTTCATGGGTCTGGGCTACTCCGGTAGATAATGCGCGGGATGGTTCAGGATTCGTGGACAGTCTTGATGACCATGCAGGCGCTTACCCCTTCGGCGCCGTCTTCGCTACCGTGGCCGGACCATTTGACCCCGCCAAAAGGTGCATCGACCGCGCTAACGGATGCGCCGTTGATGGCGATCATGCCCGCCTCGATCTCGTCTGCCAGGCGGCGGCGTCGGGAAGGGCTTTCGGTCCATGCATACGCGGCCAGGCCGTAGGGCAGGCGGTTGGCCTCCGCGATCATCGCGGCTTCATCGACGTAGGAATTGAGCAGGGCAACCGGGCCGAACGGTTCCTCGTTCATGATTTCCGCAGCGAGCGGAATGTCGCTGAGGACGGTGGGCGCGTAGAAGAAGCCCTGATTGCCCACACGTTCGCCGCCAGTGTGCAGCTTCGCCCCATGTTCAACCGCATCGGCAACCTTTTTGGCAATGCCTTCGGTGCCGCGCGCATTGGCCATCGGGCCCATCTGCGTGCCTTCTTCGAGGCCGTTGCCCAGCTTGATCGCCTTGGCGCGCCGGACGAACCCCTCGCGGAACTGGTCATAGATCGGAGCTTCGACCAAGAAACGGGTGGGGCTAACGCAGACCTGCCCGGAATTGCGGAATTTCGCCGCAACCATGGTATCCAGCACCTGCTCGACATTGCTATCGGCGAACACCAGCACCGGGCCGTGGCCGCCCAGTTCCATGGTCGTGCGCTTCATGTCCTCCGCCGCGAGTTTCGCCAGATGCTTGCCCACAGCGGTTGATCCGGTGAAGCTCAGTTTGCGGATGACGGGCGAACCAAGCAAGTGGCGGCTGACCTCGTCCGGTACGCCGAACACCACCTGGCATACTTCGGGCGGCAGGCCTGCATCGAGCAGCGCCTGCACCACCGCGATCCCGGCGGCGGGGGTTTCTTCCGATGGCTTGACGATCACCGAACATCCCGCGGCAATCGGTCCGCCGACCTTGCGGGCGACATTGATGGCGGGGAAATTCCACGGCGCGAAGGCTGCGACCGGACCGACCGGTTCATAGCGCACTTCGGCATGCTGGCCTGCCGGGCGCACCAGTGTGCGGCCGTAATTGCGCCTGCATTCACCGGCATAGAATTCAAATAGGCTGGCGGAATACATGACCTCGCCCTTGGCCTCGGCCAGCGGCTTTCCCTGTTCGCGGGTCATCATCTGCGCGATGTCTGCCGCGCGTTCGCGTAGCAATTTCGCCGCCCCGGTCAAAGTCTGTGCCCGCTTGTCCGCCGGGGTCGTCCGCCAGGCTCGGAAACCCTTGGCCGCATTGTCGAGGGCCGTGTCCAGATCACCAGCATTCGCCAGCGGCAATGTACCCAGCACCTCGCCCGTTGCCGGATCGATCACATCGTCGGTCTCGCGGCCGCCGCCGGAAATCTGCTCGCCGCCGATCAACATGTGGAGGGTGGGGTAATGGCTCATCGGCTGGGTCCTTTGGTGGCTTGTCATGATAGTTTAGGAGGGAGATAGGACGGCCTGACTGAAATGCCACCCGGTTGGCCATTGTTAAGGTGGCTGCCGTTAGAAAGGTTAGCATGAAATTGAAACGCGCCCCGCTCGCCCTGCTTTTGGCCCTGTTGTTCCTGCCCGCATTTGCCGCGGCCCAGCCGGCACCGACCCTGCGCTCGTTGAGCCTCGAAAACCGTACCGCGCTGCGCTGCGCCGCGGCCTTCGCGATTGTCGCGGATGGTCAGGCACGGGGCAAGAAGGACGCGCTGGCCTATCCTGCCTTGGACCAGCGCGGGCGCGAATTCTTTGTCCGCTCCAGCGCGCGGGTGATGGACGATACCGGAATGGACCGCGCCGCCGTGGCGGCTGCCTTGCATGCGGAGGCCAAGGACCTGTGGGACAAGGATGCGATTGGTCCGATCATGCCCTCTTGCCTGCTGCTGCTCGAGGCATCCGGCGTCTGACGCTGAATTTCCCACAATTATTGCGCCGCGCCGCCGCCTTCTAGTGGACGCTGGCCGCGCCTTGCGGCATGAGCGGCGCCATGTGGCGTCTCCATCAATTTCCGCTGTGCCCGTTCAGCCGCAAGGTTCGCTTGCTGATGAGCGAAAAAGGCATTGGCTACGACCTGTGGCGCGAAAATCCGTGGGAAGAAAACGACGAATTTCTGTCGCTCAATCCGGCGGGGCGCACCCCGGTACTGCACGATCCGGAAAAGAATATCGTCCTGAGCGACAGCCGCGCGATCTGCGAATATTTCGAAGAGACCGTCGAAAAAATGCCGATGATCAACGGCACGGTCACGGGCCGGGCTGAAATTCGCCGACTGGTCGCGCTGTTCGATGAAAATTTCTATCACGATGTCACCGCACCACTGCTGAACGAGAAGATGCGCAAGCGGCTCGTCAACCGGCAACCGCCCGATAGCCGAGCAATCCGCGAAGCGATGAAAATGGCGCACGGGCATCTCGATTACATCGATTACCTGATCGACACCCGCCCATGGCTGGCGGGTTCGACCATGAGCCTGGCTGATTTGACCGCTGCTGCACAGATTTCCGTGGCGGATTATCTCGGCGGCATTGACTGGACCGGCCACGAACAGACCCGCGGCTGGTATGCAGTGTTCAAGAGCCGCCCCAGCTTCCGGCCCTTGTTGTCCGAACGGATGGAAGTGATCCAGCCGCCCGCGCATTATGCGGACATTGATGGGTAATTTCTTGTGCTGATGTCGCTCTACGCCATAGGCATGGGGCGCGGGAGTTTGTTGATTTAGCCTCAAGCGCCGGCGGGGCCATTCGGCCCCTTAGGCTACCGCGCTAAACGCGCGGCCTGCAGTCGCACGCTTTCTGCCGCAACCATGATCGGGCGCATCTTTGATAGCCTGGAAAGGTCCGGTCAGCGACCAGCGGACCGCAAGCGCGACTGCGGGCCGGCCGTTCAGGCCGCCCCTCGGAGGCGTTCGCGCAGCGAACTGGCCGCGAGAGAAAGCAAACGTGGCCCAGCGCTTGAGGTTAAACAAAAGCATCTTATATCTCCTTTGCAGGAGATATAAGATGCCCGATAAACTCGAACTGACCGATGCTGAATGGCGCGAAAAGCTGACGCCGGAGCAATATCATGTGCTGCGCGAGGCCGGGACGGAGCGGGCCTTTACCGGCGTGCTGGAGAAGAACAAGGCAGCGGGTGAATATCACTGCGCAGCATGCGGCCAATTGCTGTTCACCAGCGATGCGAAATATGACAGCGGATCGGGCTGGCCCAGCTTCACTGTCCCAGCAGGCCCCGATGCGGTCGAGGAAGAGCGCGATGTCTCACTCGGGATGATCCGTACCGAAGCCAAATGCAGCCGCTGCGAAGGCCATCTGGGCCATATCTTTCCCGATGGACCGTCACCCGAAGGCACCCGCTACTGCATGAACAGCGCATCGCTGGAATTTGTACCGGATGATGACGGCTGATCGCGCACTTTCAACTCGCACCATAAAAAGAACCGAAACCGCCGCAAACACGGGCTCATCAATTGCCCGTTCACGCGGGGTTACAACTGGCCTATGCAGTCTGATATTGAATTAGGCTCCCGCGTGTCACATGCGCACGGCCGAGTGTGAAAAGGGTAAGCGCAATCAATGGCAAGGCGGGGAAGTCGGCGGCGTTTTCACAAACGGGGAGCGCCTGAAATGCCGGTGAAAAAGGAGCGCGGCTGGTTCGCACGCTGGTTCCGGCGCGCCCTGATCACCGGTGTCAGCCTGGCGCTGTTGGGTGTTGTCTTCCTCGGCCTCGCGGTTGCCTTTGCCGCCCGCTCGCTGCCCAGTTACGGCGAATTGAAGGCCACGCAGAACGCGCAGACCATCGTGGTGCGCGCACGCGACGGCACCCAAATCGCGGAATTGGGCCCCAGCTTCGGCAAATGGCTGGACAGCAGCGAAATTCCCGAAGTCATGAAAGAAGCCATGGTCGCGGTGGAAGATCGCCGCTTCCGTTCGCATTTCGGCGTCGATCCGATCGGCCTGGCCCGCGCTACCTATGTCTGGGCAACCGGGACCAAGCGGTTTGGCGCGACCTCCACCATCACCCAGCAATTGGCGCGCAATATCTTCCTGAATTCCAATCGCACAATCGACCGCAAACTGCGTGAAGCGGTGCTGGCGATGGCGATGGAATCGAAATTCTCGAAAGAACAGATCCTTGAGCTGTATCTCAACAAGGTCTATTTTGGCGGCGGAGCCTACGGCGTCGACAGCGCCAGCCGAAAGTTCTTCAGCCATCCGGCAACCGAATTGAGCACAGCCGAAGCAGCGATTATTGCGGGCTTGGTCAAGGCTCCATCGCGCTATTCGCCGACTGCCGATGTGCAGGCCGCCGTCAGCCGTGCCAATGTGGTCTTGTCGTTAATGCGAGAGCAGGGACGGATTTCTGCGAGCGAAGCCAATGTCGATCTTTCCGCGGTCAAGCTGCAGGAAGACAAGGCGCAGAACTCGGTCCGCTACTTCACCGATTGGGCACTGCCGCAGCTCGATCTGCTTTTGCCGGAAACCTTTGAACCGATCGAGGTCTGGACCACGATCGACATCGGGATGCAGCAGGCGGGCACCGCGGCGATCAAGGCCAATGTACCGGGCAACACGCAGGGCGCGCTGGTCAGCCTGGACCGTGATGGGGCAATCCTGGCGATGGTTGGCGGGACCGATTACGTTTCCACCAGTTACAACCGTGCTACCGATGCGCTGCGCCAGCCGGGTTCTGCCTTCAAGCTGTTCGTCTATCTGGCGGCGCTGGAAGCGGGCTATACCCCGGAAGACCGGGTCAAGGATGTGCCGGTCACGATCGACGGCTGGAGCCCGCGCAATTCGGGCGGGTCCTATGCCGGCGAAATGGATGTGCGCAGTGCCTTCGCCTATTCCAAGAACACCGTGGCCGCGCAATTGGGTAACGAAGTGGGCTTCGGCACCGTGGCTTCGATGGCCCGCCGCTTCGGCATTACCACTCCGATCTCCACCTATCCTTCGATGGTGCTGGGCAGTTCGGAAGTCCGCCTGATCGACATGACCCGCGCCTTTGCCGCCGTCTCGGAACGCGGCGCTTCGGTCGAACCGTACGGTATCGTGAAGGTGACCACCGGCGAAGGCGAGGTGTTGTACCAGCACGAGGCCGCGCGCCGGACGCAGTTGGTGCCGGACTATGTCGCCGCCGGGATCACCGATCTGCTGCAAACGGCGGTCAACACCGGGACCGGCCGGGCAGCGCAGATTGGCCGCCCAGTTGCGGGCAAGACCGGCACCACCAGTTCGAACAAGGATGGCTGGTTCGTCGGTTTCTCCAGCGGGATCACCACCGGTGTGTGGATGGGCCGCGATGATGCCAGGGCTGTGGCCGGATTGCAGGGTGGGCGCGCCCCGGCGCAGGCCTTTGCGGCCTTCATGCGCTATGCGGTGAAAGACCGGCCAGTGACCAAATTCGATACCGAATTGAAGCTGCCCGAATGGCAATTGGAACCAGATGACGAATATTATTACGGCGACCCGGAGGACTATTATTACGTCGACGACCAGGGCAACCTGATCGAGCCGGGCAGGACCACGCAAGATCCTGGCTCGCTGCCGTTCCCGGTTGAAGGCGAGGGCAATCCGGCCATCCAGCCGCGGCGCCCTGATGGGGGACGTCAGGAACTCGAACCTGCCCCGCCCGCCGATGGCGCGCCGCAAGCTGCGAGCGATGATTTCCTGAGACGGGCCACGGGGCAGGGGGCGGGCCAGACCCGCCAGCTGCAGCCGGCCGCGCCGCGCCGGCCCGTGCAGCCCGGTCAGTCACCGGTTCCTCCGCCGAACTAATTCACCCTGCCTTCTGCCCAAGGGCGTCGGCGACAGCAGGCAAAGAAAAGGCCCCGCGCGGAATGTCCGCCGGGGCCTTTTCAATGTGGCTAGTGTCCGGGGGTTAGCCCATGCGGATCAGCGAAACCGTACCGAGGTGTAGACCGGCGGATTGCCGCGCCGCTGGAACCGCAGGAACAGGGCTTCGCGGCCGCTGTCCTTGGCTTCCTTGGCCAGCCTTTCCAGATCGGCCGGCGCTGCGACCGCCTTGTAATTGGCGGACAGGATCACATCCCCGCGCTGGAGGCCCTTGCGGCCCGCGTCGGAATTGGGGTCGACCGCTGCCACCACGACGCCGCTGGTACTGGCAGGCAGGCCCAACTGCTGGGCAATCTGGCTGGTCAGGGCGATCACCTGAAGGCCGAGCGATTGCTCGATCATGCCGCTGCCAGAGCTTCCCGGCATCGGTGTTTCCGCATCGGGATCGAAGGTCTGTTCCTGCGCCAGTTCTTCATCGCTCGGGAATTGTCCGACTGTCAGGCTGACAGTGCGCCGTTCGCCGTCGCGGTAAAGTTCGACCGGGATGCGTGTTCCCGGCGGGGTATTGGCAACCAGGAAGGACAGCGACTGGTCTGGCGTGATTTCCTTGCCGTTGACCTTGGTCACGATGTCACCGGGTTCGATACCCGCAGCCTTGG
Source organism: Allopontixanthobacter sp. (assembly GCA_041552775.1). Classification (GTDB taxonomy): domain Bacteria; phylum Pseudomonadota; class Alphaproteobacteria; order Sphingomonadales; family Sphingomonadaceae; genus Allopontixanthobacter. Next base: position 10,575 of record JBFEKH010000041.1, on the reverse strand, counting down.
CTGGGGAATCGTCGCGTACCACCTGGACAATTTCGCCCCGGTTCTTGGGCAGGCCGAGCGCGTCGGCAATGTCCTGGTTCACCGGCTGGATGCTGACGCCGAGATAGCCGCGCTCAATCTTCTTGCCGGATTTGAGCTGTTCGATAATCGGTGCCGCGATATCAGCAGGGATGGCGAAACCAATCCCCACGCTGCCGCCCGATGGCGAATAGATCGCATTGTTGATGCCGATCACATTGCCCCGCATGTCAAACAAAGGACCGCCGGAATTCCCGCGGTTGATGCTGGCATCGGTTTGCAGATAGCGGTCATACGCGCCGCTGCCGGTGTTCCGGTAGACTGCCGAAACGATCCCGCTGGTCACTGTGCCGCCAAGGCCGAAGGGGTTGCCAATGGCAATCACCCAGTCACCAACGCGGGCCACCTTGGAATCGCCGAATTTGACGAAGGGGAAGGGCTTGTCGCGCTTGATCTTGAGTACCGCCAGATCGGATGCGGCATCGTTGCCGATCAGTTCGGCAGGATATTCCTCGCCGTCCGGCATGGTGATGGTGATTTTCTCCACCGTTCCGCCTGACTGTTCAGGCGGGCTGACGACGTGATTATTGGTGACCACGTAACCATCGGGAGAAATGATGAAGCCGGAGCCGAGCGACTGCGCTTCGCGGGTAATCGGCGCACGTGGCTGCTGCGCGCCGCGCTGGCCGAACAGATCCGCGAACGGCGTTCCGGCAAACGGGTTAGCGTTTTGCTGAATTTCGATCCGCTGCTTGGTGGAGATATTGACCACCGCAGGTTGTAATTGCTCGGTCAGGTCAGCGAAACTCTCGGGCGCACCGGCACGGGGCACGGCGCGTTCGATTTGCAGGCCTTCGTTCTGTGCCACTTGCGCACCGGCAGGAAAACCGGTGACCAGGGAAATCGCTGCGCCGCCGACCAGCAGGGCTGAAGTCAATCCGTAAGCATATCGCACTGGGGTCAATTCCTCTTCATTATCTATGCGCCCGGGCAGCACTGCACCCGGGCCGAGTCTCTCGCATTTAGACACCTGAGCCCTGAACACTGATTGAACGACAACTGTAGTCGGTCAGGTCTGGGCAATGGCATTACCGCCCGTTACGGAACTGCCGCAGATAGTCGTTATCGGGCGACAGGATGATGTTGCTTTGGCCCTGGCCTTCACCCTTGGCGAAGGTCGTGTCGTAGCTCTGCATCGCACGGTAGAAATCATAGAAGCCGGGGTCCTTGCCAAAGCTGTCCGCATAGACGCGGGCGGCCTCTGCATCGGCTTCGGCACGGATCACGCGGGCGTTACGTTCACCCTGTGCGCGGATGGTGCGCGCTTCCCGTTCGCGGTCGGTGCGCATCCGGCGGAAAGCCGAATCGAGCGGCGTGCCATCGGGCAGATCGGTTTGCTTGATCCGCACGTCGATCACCTGCGCGCCATATTCGCGCGCCTGGACGTCCAGATTGTTGCGGATGTTCGTCATCGCCTGGCCGCGTTCTGCGGTGAGCATATTGGCAAAGGTACGGCGGCCCAGTTCCTGACGCAGTACCGAGTTCAGGATGGGTTCTAGCTGGTTGCGCACGCCATCGGTGGTGCCGGCAGTTTGTACCATGCGCACCGGATCGATGATCCGGAAACGGGCATAGGCATCGACCAACAACCGCTGCTGATCGCTCGACAGCACCTGTTCGCGTTCCATCACCATGGACAGCACGCGCTTGTCGACAAACTGGACCTGTTCCAACAGCGGAATTTTCAGGACCATGCCGGCACCGGTCGCGCCATATGGCTGATCGGGTTTGAACCGGTTGATGGTCCGGACGGGTTCACCCGTTCGCACGACGACTGCCTGCTGTTCTTCAGGCACGATGACAACCGATAGCGAGAACACGATGATCGCCGCAAACACGGCCATGATCGAAAGCTTATGGTTTTCCCAGATGTTTTCCATGGCTTACTGTCCCTGCGTAGAGGTTGGTGCCGCTGGCGGCGTTTGCGCGCGCTTGCGGATTTCCGGCAAAGGCAAATAGGTCTGCACTCCGCCGGATTCGACGATTGTCTTGTCCGTCTGGCTCAGCACCCGCTCCATCGTTTCATAATAAAGCCGCCGCCTGGTTACTTCTGGCGCTTGGCGATATTGTTCATAGACCTTGTCGAAAGCGATGGTTTCACCCTGCGCCCGCTCCAGGATCTGCTGCGCGGTACCGCGTGCGGTATTGACCGCAGCATCGGCATCCTGCTCGGCAACGGTAACGTCCTTGAACGCCTCGTTTACTTCGGCTGGCGGGTCGGTCTTGGCGATTTCAACACCTTGTACTGCAATACCGGAACGATAGGCGTCGAGAATGGCCTGCATCCTCGTGCGCACGCGCTCTTCGATTTCCGCACGGCCTGCGCCGGAGAATGTTTCGTCGAGCGTACGCTCGGCCACAGAAGCGCGCATAGCAGCTTCGGCAACTTCCTTCACGGTCCTGTCAGGATCTGCCAGCTGGAACCGGTATTGCTTCAAATCCTTGATGTTCCACCGGATGAGGTAGGACAGATCGACCAGGTTCTGGTCACCTGTCAGGATCAGTTTCTGTTCGCCGCCTTCGGGTATCTTGTTGACCCGGATGGTGCTGACTTGTTCCACTTCGACATTCTGGAACGGCCAGGGCAGGGTCAGGCCCGTACCCGGCTGTAGCGTGCGCGAATATTTTCCGAAGGTGGTGACGATGCCTTGTTCTTTCGGCTGCACGAAATGCACCGAAGTCATGGCCAGCCATGCGATCACGACAAATAACACGATGACCGGGGCCCAGCTTTTTCCGCCGGGCCGCTGCGGCATGCGGAAATTGGGCGGACCACCGCCGCCACCAATCCGGCGTGGTCCTTCCGGACCGCGGTTCTTGAAAATATCTTCGATCTTGGCAGAACGGCGCCCGTCATCGCTGCCCGATGGCAGCCACGGGTTGCGCGGACCACCTGATTTGCCGCCGGAATCCTTGCCGCCGCCATCCTTGCCGCCATCGTCGCCGGAGCCACCATCGGAACCCCCGTCGCCCTTATTTCCGCCCCATGGGTTCTTGCCAGCCATGGCAAGCCCGATCCTGTTGGTAAAACCAGTCAATATGTCCATTCAGTCTTTATAGGGCTCCAGTCGGAGAAAAACAGGGGTTGCGGTCACGAAATTGCTGCTAGGGATGCGCGCGATGGATCAGGATGAACTCAAGTCGCGCCTCCCCGCCTCGATTGCAGCGCGGGTGCAAACCGCAAAGCTGAAAGATGGGGTCGCCACGCTGGTGCTGGATGCGGGAGGGTTGGAACCGTCTGCACGCGGCGGGCTGGAAGCTGCGGTCAAGGATATGATCGGCGGCGCTGACGGTGTGGAGGAAGTGCGCGTGGCGATGATCGCCGACCGCGCGCCGCCTCCGCCGCCCAGGCGGATTATTGCCGTTGGATCTGGCAAGGGCGGGGTCGGGAAATCCACCCTGACTGCAAATCTGGCGGTCGCATTGGCCCGCATGGGCCGCAAGGTGGGGGTGGTCGATGCCGATATCTACGGCCCGTCCCAGCCGACTATTCTGGCCAACAAGGGCGAGCGGCCGCTTGTCGAAAAGGAAAAACTGATACCCGTGCCCAGCAAATGGGGTGTGCCCGTCCTGTCGATGGGACATCTGGTGGAACCGGGCAAAGCCATTGCCTGGCGCGGACCGATGGCGGGCAATGCGCTGGGCCAATTGATCGATGCACATTGGGGCGATGTCGAAGTGCTGCTGGTGGACCTTCCGCCCGGCACCGGCGATGTCCAGCTGACGATGTTGCAACGCTACAAACCTGCCGGTGCGATCATCGTTTCGACCCCGCAGGACTTGGCCCTGATCGATGCGCAGCGGGCGGCAAATCTGTTCGAAACCGGAAAGATCCCAATTGTCGGACTGGTGGAGAATATGGCCGGTTATTCCTGCCCTCATTGCGGGGAGATCAGCGATCCCTTCGGCCGCGGCGGAGTTGAAGCTGCATCGGAAGCTACCGGCATACCTTTCCTTGGCCGCATCCCGCTGGCGATGGCTATTCGCGAAGATAGCGATGCCGGAACGCCAACCGCTGCGGGCGATGGTCCGCAGGCCGAAGCCTTCAGCGCGATTGCCCGGCACCTGGCCGAATGGCTCGATGCATCCCCAGCGGGCGGGTTGAGCTAAGGATGCAGGTCAGCCGCCGGGGAGTGCTTGTCGGGGCTGCAGTCGGCGGCGGATTGCTGGCCGCGTGGACATTGCGCCCGCGCATATTCCGTACCCCGCTGACCCCGGGGCGCGATGAATTTGCCTTCGATGCATGGCTGAAAATCGGCAAGGACGGGGTGGTGACCGTTGCCGTGCCGCAGCTGGAAATGGGGCAGGGGATCACCACCCTGCTGCCGCAGATCGTGGCGGTGGAACTGGGCGCAGACTGGCGGCAGGTGGCGGTCGAGCCAGCACCCGTTAGCGGCGCTTATGCCAATGTCCCGCTGGCGGCACGCTGGGCCCCGCTATGGATGCCGAACCTGTTGGGGCTTGCCGGTCTGGCGGACGAGCCGGACGATCTTCTGGCCACGCGCTATGCACAGGAAGCCCGCTTCAATGTCACTGCTGACGGCACCTCGCTCGCCGCATATGAACTGCCGTGCCGCAATGCTGCCGCAGCCGCCCGGGCGATGTTGGCAATGGCGGCCGCAGACCGGTGGGACATCAGTTGGGAAGAATGCACCGCGGAAGGCGGCTTTATCCGGTTCGAGGACAAGAAGCTGAGTTTTGCCGAACTGGTGGAAGAAGCGGTGGAGTTCACTCCCCCCGATCCGCCGCCGTTGCTACCTGCTGCGGCTGCCGAAGACCCGGTTTTCGGGCTGGCGGACGCGCCCACGTCCTTTCCTCGGCTCGACATGCCGTCAAAAGTGGACGGGACTTATCTGTTCGTGGGCGATGTGCGCCTGCCCGACATGCTCTATGCCTCGATCCGGCACGGACCGGTAAACCAGTCCGCGCTGTCGGTTTTCGAGGCAGAGCAGGCGGCCGGGCAGAAGGGGCTGGTCCGGATCGTGAAGGGCAAACGGTGGCTTGCCGCCGTGGCGAACAATTGGTGGTCCGCCGATCAGGCCGTGTCGAAGATGGCGCCCCGTTTCGATGTGGTCGAAGCGGTCAACAGCACGACCATCGAAGCGGCGCTGGATGAAGCCCTGAGACGCGGCGAGGCGACGCGAATTGCCGAGCGCGGCGAGGGCGACAGCCTGATGGAAAAGACCGAGGTTGCGGTGCGCTATGACTTTGCGCCCGCGACCCATGCCACGCTGGAAACCACCACCGCAACCGCGCGCTATGGCGATGGCCGGCTGGAATTGTGGATCGCCAGCCAGGCACCCGAAATGGCGCGCGAAGCCGCAGCTAGGGCGCTGGGCATTTCTACCAGCGATGTGGTGCTGTACCCGATGCCTGCAGGCGGCAGTTTCGACCGGCGGCTGGAACATGATCACGCGGTCGAAGTGGCTCTGATTGCGCGGGAAGTGTCGCAGGACGGGGTCCGCCCGGTACAGCTGATGTGGTCTCGCGGGCAGGAATTGCTCAGCGGCAAACCGCGCATGCCCGCCGCCGTTCTGGTCTCCGCCAGGCTCGGGCGCGGGGACGGCAATTTCGGCTCCGGCGGGGAAATCGAAACCCTTCGCGTGCGGATGGCCGCGCCAGCCTCCGCGAAGGAATTTGGCGAGCGACTGCTTGGTAACAAGACCAGTTGGGCCGCTATCGAGGAAGCCGCAGGGGAGGCTGATCCGATGGTAATGGAAGGCGCGATGCCGCCCTACGGCATCCCCAATGTCGCGCTGGATCATGTGCCGGTACGGATTGGCCTGCCGACCGGGCGGATGCGCGGAAATGCGCATGGCATTACTGCCTTTGTCACCGAAACATTCATGGACGAGATGGCGTGGAAGCGCGGGCGCGAACCCTTGTCCTACCGCATCGAATTGCTTGCCGGAGATTTGCGTCTGGCGCGCTGCCTGCAGGATGTCGCGCGGCTGGCGCAATGGGACGGGGGCAAGGACCAGAGCGGGCAGGGCCTCGCCTGTCACCGCATGGGAGATGGCGAAAATTCGGGCCGGATCGCCTGCATCGCCACCGCCCGGCGCGATGGCGGCGGCGCGCGGGTGACCAAGCTGACCGCGGTGGTCGATATCGGCCGGATCGTGAATCTCGACATTGCCCGCCAGCAGATCGAAGGCGGCTTGCTGTTCGGCATGGGCCTCGCCCTGGGCGGCGCCCTTGAGTACGTGGACGGAATGCCAAACACCAAGCGGCTGGCCTCGCTCGGCCTGCCGGTCTTGGCCGATTGCCCCGAAGTGGAGGTCGATTTCGTCAGCAGCAAAGCCGAACCGTTTGATCCCGGCGAGTTGGGCGCGGTGGTTGCCGCGCCGGCCATCGCAAATGCGCTCTATTCGGCAACGGGCTTGCGCATCCGCCGCCTGCCCCTATTTGCCGAGGGATTATGACCTGGACCCCGCAGCAGCTTAGCCCCGAACATCCCCCTGTCCGTAGCGGCAACATCGGGGTGCTCCTAGTCAATCTCGGCACGCCTGACGCGCCGACGACGCAGGCGGTGAAAAAATATCTGCTGGAATTTCTGTCCGACCGGCGCGTGGTGGAAATACCCCCGATTGCTTGGCAGCCGATCCTGCGCGGCATTATCCTGAACACCCGGCCCAAGAAATCGGCCCATGCCTATGCGCAGGTGTGGGGCAAGCATGGATCGCCGCTGGCCACGCTGACCGCCGATCAGGCAGAGGCGCTGCAGGTGCGGCTGGGTGACAGCGTGCAGGTCGGCTGGGGCATGCGCTACGGCAATCCATCGATCGAACAGGAACTGACCCGCCTGAAAGACGCCGGCTGCGATCGGATTTTGCTCGCCCCGATGTATCCGCAATATTGCGGCGCAACCACTGCCACTGTGGTGGATAAGGCAGGCGAGGCACTGGGCAAGATGCGCTGGCAGCCAACCTTGCGCACGATGCCGCCGTACCACGACGACCAGAATTACATCACCGCGCTGGCGAAGGATCTGACCCGCCAGCTGGACGACCTCACCTTCGAACCGGAAGTGCTGCTGCTGAGCTTCCACGGGATGCCCGAACGCACCTTGCCCAGCGGCGATCCCTATCATTGTCATTGCCAGAAAACGGCCCGGCTGCTGGAAGCGGAAATGAAGCGGCTGGGCAAACGCCCGGACATGCGGTTCCTGACCACGTTCCAGTCCCGCTTTGGCCGCGCCAAATGGCTGGAGCCCGCGACCGACGATACCCTGGAAGCCGAAGGCAAGGCGGGCACCAAACGCATGGCCATCGCCGCGCCCGGTTTCGCGGTTGATTGCCTGGAAACGCTGGAAGAACTCGCGATGCAGGGCGCAGAACAATTTACCGAGGCTGGCGGGGAAGATTTTGCCGCGCTGTCCTGCCTCAACGCCAGCGATGCCGGGATGGACATGCTCGAAACAATTATCAGGCGTGAATTGTCAGGCTGGATTTAACGGCCAGACTTACTTACACTGCGGTAAGTAAGGAGCATCCAATGGCCACCGCAGCATTAGACACCGCTACCCGGACGCAAAAAAACTGGCCCGAGCATTGGAGCGAGCCGCTGCCCGCGCATGCGCTTGATCATATTCCGGGAGAGGCGGGCTGGCCCTTGGTTGGCAATACGTTCAAGATGCTGGCGGACCCGCATGCATTTGCGAAGCGGATGTATGAGACTTACGGTCCGGTCTACAAGAACTGGGCCTTCGGGCGGTGGAATGTCGGCCTGATCGGCGCCGATGCGAACGAACTGATGCTGTTCGACCGGGACAAGCTGTTTTCCTCCGAACAGGGCTGGGGCCCGGTGCTGGACCAATTGTTCCCGCGCGGGCTGATGCTGATCGATTTCGACCATCACCGGGCGGATCGCCGCGCGCTGTCGATTGCCTTCAAGCCTGCGCCCATGCGCCACTACGCCGATTCGCTGAACCGCGGGATTGCCGCGCGGGTGCAGGAATGGGGCGCGGCAGAGATGGCATTCTACCCGGCGATCAAGAAGCTCACGCTTGATCTGGCGGCAGACAGTTTCATCGGCATTCCCTTCGGTCCGGAGGCGGACCGGATCAACCAGGCGTTTGTGGACATGGTGCAGGCCTCGGTCGCGCCGATCCGCAAGCCGCTGCCCGGTACATTGATGCGCCGAGGCGTGAAGGGCCGCGAATTCCTGGTCGATTTCTTCAGCAAGGAAGCACTCAAGCGGCGCGAACTCGGCGGCGGGCAGGACATGTTCAGCCAGTTTGCCAATGCGACGGACGAGGCCGGCGAATTGCTCGCCGTGGATGCGGTGGTCGATCATATGAATTTCCTGATGATGGCCGCGCATGACACGATCACCTCCAGCGCCACATCGCTCTTGTGGCTGCTGGCGGCTAACCCGGAATGGCAGGAGAAAGTCCGTCAGGAATTGCGTGCGGTTACCGGCGGCGAAGGAAAGCCGGTCGATTATGACGATCTCGGCAAGCTGGAACTGACCGAAATGGCATTCAAGGAAGCGCTGCGCTTCATGCCGCCGGTCCCGTCGATCCCGCGCCGCGCGCTGCGGGACTTCGAATATGGCGGCTATACGATTCCGGCGGGAACGCAGGTCGGGGTGAATGTCCATATGGTTCATCATCAGGAAGAACATTGGCCCGATCCGATGCGCTTTGATCCGATGCGGTTCACGCCGGAACAGGTGAAGGCGCGGCACAAATATGCCTGGGTCCCGTTCGGCGGCGGGGCGCATATGTGTCTCGGGCTGCATTTTGCCTATATGCAGGTGAAGATCCTGCTCGCGCATGTGTTGACGCGCTATGAAGTGCAGATTACCGAGGGCTATGAGCCGGAGTGGCAGCCATGGCCGATCCCCCAGCCGAAGGACGGGCTGAAGGTCACTTTCAAACCTCTTTGATTTTCCCAAGCGCATCCGCGCTCCCGATTTCCTCGCCCCTGATGGGGCTGCGGGCGACTGCCCGCCCGCGGTTAGCGCGAAAGCCTAAGGGGCCGGATGGCCCCGCCGGCGCTTGAGGCAATCAAAAATCGATGGCGATGCCGTCTTTCTCCCAATCGCCGTAGCGGGTGGGGCTCAGGCCGTGCTTGTCGCCGTCTGCCGGTTTGTCCAGCGCCTTGGGCGCTTCCGGTTCCGGCACCGGGTCGTTGCTCCAATGGCCGGGCTTGGCGAAGTTCTCAGGGCGGGTTGTTGCACGCTTGGTCATTTTCCCAACATGGTATCGCTGGCCCTTTTTTGCAATCGGCGATAGGGGCGCTGCCATGGTAGATACTCCCGGATTACCCGCCCGCCGCGCAGCCCTGCGCATGATGGATGCCGTGCTTCACCGCGGCGAGACGCTGGAACAGGCGGAACGCGGCGCATTGCGCAGCATCAACGGCCCCGCCGATCGCGCCTTGGCGCGCGCAATTGCGGCGGAGGTCATGCGCTGGCTGGTCGATCTGGACGCCCTGATCGACAGTGCGACCCGCAACCGCCTGTCGGACGATGCCAAGGCACGCAGCGTGATCCGGCTGATGCTGGTGCAATGGTTGCGCTTCGACACGCCGCCGCACGCAGTGATCGCCACCGCGCTGCCGCTGCTGACCGGCGGCCCGCGCAGGCTGGCGCACGGGGTATTCTCCACCCTTAACAAGCGCGACGTGAAGCTTCCCGAAGGCCCCACGCCAAGTGATGCCGTGATGGTTCGCTGGGGCGTAAAAGCCGCAGCCATCGTGGGCGCTCTGGCCGAACCGCCGCCGCTCGACATTGCGCTGAAGGATCATTCCGGAACCGAAAAATGGGCCGCCGAACTGGGCGGACAAAGCCTCGCCCCCGGCCATATCCGCCTGCCGCGCGGAACCCCGATCGACGAATTGCCCGGTTTCGAGGAGGGTGCCTGGTGGGTGCAGGACCTCGCGGCGACCCTGCCTGCCCGTTTGCTCGGTGCGGGAGAGGGCAAGCGCGTGCTGGACCTATGCGCTGCGCCCGGCGGCAAGACGCTGCAACTGGCCGCAGCAGGCTGGACCGTCACCGCGCTGGATATCAGCGAGCGGCGACTGGAACTGCTGCGCAACAATCTCGAGCGCACCGGCCTCAACGCGGAAATCATCACTGCCGATGCGTTGACGTGGGAACCGGCCAAGCAATTCGATGCGATCCTGCTGGATGCGCCATGCACCGCGACCGGCACCTGCCGCCGCCATCCCGACGTGCTGCACCGGATCGGCCCGCGCCAGATCAGCGAAATGGCCGAATTGCAGGCAAAATTGCTCGCCCGAGCGGCCAGCTGGCTGCCCGAAGGCGGCGCGCTGGTCTACGCCGTATGCTCGCTGGAGGAAGAGGAAGGCCGCGGCCAAACTGCCGCAGTGCCGCTGACACAAGTCCCGATCACCGCCGCCGAACTGCCCACTGGACTGGTGCCGGATGCGGCGGGTTGGCTGAACACCGACCCCACCATGCTGCCCGAAACCGGCGGCATGGACGGCTTCTTCATCGGACGCTGGACGGTGTAGGACGGCTCATACTAGT
>JBFEKH010000040.1:0-17339 GCA_041552775.1 Allopontixanthobacter sp. | reverse complement strand
GCCATCGTCGGCCGCGTGCGTCCGGGCGATCTGGGCGTCGATGCGATGCATATCAATCTGCACAAGACCTTCTCCACCCCGCATGGCGGCGGCGGACCCGGCAGTGGGCCAGTGGTATTTTCCGAAGCACTGGCGCCTTTCGCCCCACTGCCCTTCGTGGAAAAAACCGCCGATGGATATGAGCTGGTCGAGGAAGAAACGGCTGGCGAACATCATCAGCAAAGCTTTGGCCGGATGACTGCATTCCACGGGCAGATGGGCATGTTCACTCGCGCGCTGACCTATATGCTCAGCCACGGGGCAGACGGATTGAAGCAAGTCTCGGAAGATGCGGTGCTGAACGCCAATTACGTCCTGCGCAGCCTCGAGGACGTGCTGTTTGCACCCTATGCCGATAGCGGCCCCTGCATGCATGAGGCGCTGTTTGGCGACAAGGGCTTTGCCGAGGGCATGTCCACGCTGGACCTCGCCAAGGGACTGATCGACGAGGGCTTCCATCCGATGACGATGTATTTCCCGCTGGTGGTGCACGGTGCAATGCTGGTCGAACCGACCGAAACCGAAAGCAAGGCCGCGCTCGACCAGTTTATCGGCGCGATGCGCAGCGTTGCGATGCGGGCGATCGCGGGCGATGAAACCCTGAAAACCGCCCCGCATTATGCACCGATGCGGCGGCTCGACGAAACGCTGGCAGCGCGCAAACCGGTGCTGGCGTGGAGCGATCCGGGCATGGTTTGAATGCCGATTTGATGAGTTCCGGCTTGATTAGTTCGCCCTAAACCGCTCTCGTCCGGCCCGGGGGAAATTCATGCCGAGAAGCGGTTCAGGTTCATTCATCAAGCGCGGTTGGCGCAATGTCCGGGAAGCCGGGCCGCAGCGCCTGGTGCTTACTGTCGTGTTACTGATTGCGGCGCTGCTGGTCGCGCGTTTCAGCTGGTATATCCCCGGCACCATAGAAGCAGAGCGGGCGCTGTTCGATTTCCGCCAGTTTGTCCAGGCGAACCAGAACGCGGTCGAGCAGGACAACCGGGTCCTGATGATCGTCTATAATGACCAGACGTTGATCGCGGCGCGCAAACGCTCCCCGCTTGATCGCGGCATATTGGCCGATGCTCTGGCTAACCTCGATACGATGGGTGCCAAGGCGATCGGGATCGATATTCTTTTCGATCAACCGCAGGATGAAGACGAGCAGCTGATTTCGACGCTGCGAAGCATGCAGACGCCGGTTGCGGTCGGCTATGCCGAAGAAGCCAGCAATGAAGGCAGCATTGTCTACGACCAGGAACAATATCTGAAGAAATTCATGGCGGCTCTGAAAGGCACGAAATCGCAGCCTTCCAGTGTTCGCCTGGATAATGAATTCGGCGTCACCCGCTCATGGCCCTCGATTGAAAGCAGCCTTCCCCCGGTGCTGGGCCGTTCGATGCTGCGCGCGGCGGGCGAGGGTGATCTGAGCCTGCCCGGCTATGTCGGATCGGTGCGGTACCGCTTGCCGGTCGACGATAGTCGCCCGGTATTCACTTCGCTGCCGATCGATCTGTTCACGGACGCGGAGATGGCCGCCAATTTTGCTGAGCAGGTCGCGGGGCGCTATGTCCTGATCGGTGGAGACATTGTCGATATCGACCGGGTGACAACACCGTTGTCGGGCGCAATGGGCACCCCGGAACCGCCCGGCCTGGAAGTACATGCGGAAATGATCGCGCAGATGCTCGATGGCCAGCGACTGCCTGCGATCCTGCCGGTGACGCTGTGGGGGATTGCCGTGCTGGTCGTGCTCATGGCGGCCCTGACCGGTCTGGTTGAATGGGGCAGTTGGCGCATATACCTCCTGCTTGCCGGACAATTCGCCGGGATGATGGCCGCACCCTTCGTCATGCAAATGGGCGGGGTGGATACATTCGGCGTGCCTGCGATCGGCTGGCTGCTGGCCTGGATCGTGGCGTTCACTGCTGTCACCTCTGCGGCTAGAGCGGCCGGTGCGGTGCAGCGCAATTTCGCGCAAGGGGCGTTGGGCAAGTATCTCCCACGCGAAATGGCGCAGGAAATCATCAACAATCCCGAACTTCTTGCCCTGCACGGCGTGAAGAAGTCGATCTATGTCCTGTTCAGCGACCTGGAAGGCTTTACCAAAATGAGCCACGCGATCGAACCGGAAATGGTCGCGAAATTGCTTAACCGGTATCTCGAGATGCTGAGCCAGGTGGTGCTCGACCACGGCGGGGTGATCGACAAATTCGTCGGTGATGCAGTGGTCGCTTTCTGGGGCGCGCCGATTGCCAAGCCGGATGACGCCGAACGTGCCGCGCGCGCTGGCTATGCCATCTGGCAGGCAGGCGAGGCGTTTCGGGCAGAGGTAGCGGCGATGGATGCGAAGCTTCCCAAGGTCGGCAAGACCCGCGTCGGCCTGCATTACGGCGAGGCGGTGGTTGGCAATTTCGGCGGCGAGACCCGTATCCAATATACCGCGCTGGGGGACAGCATGAATACTGCCGCCCGGCTCGAGGCGGCCAACAAGGCGCTCGATTCCAGCGTCATGGCGAGCCGCGAATTCGCCGACCGGACCAGCCTCGACTGGTGGCGCCCGATGGGCCGGATCACGCTGCGCGGACGTGCTCAGCCGGTCAACATCATGGAACCCGCACCCGATTTCCCGGCAGAGGACCGCAAGGTTCTGACCCAGGCAATGATCCTGGCGGATGTCGGCGATGCCGAGGCGCAACGTCTCGTCGAACAATTGATTGCCAAACACCCGGATGACAAGGCGTTGGTCAATCTGCTACACCGGCTGCAGAACATAAGCGGGGGGAATAGCTATGTCCTGGGTTAGAAATTTTTCAATCGTTACGGCGATGGCATGCGCAACGCTCGCGCTGGTCGGTCCGACAGCAGCCTTGGCTGATGTGGTGGTGGCATCCAGCGGACCATCGGCAGGGCAATTCCCGGTCGGCAAGAAGCTCGCCGTGACCGAGCAGATCACTCTCAAGGCAGGCGATTCGGTGACTGTGCTTGGCAGTGCCGGCACGCGGATCATCAGCGGCGCAGGGACCCACCGCGTCGGTGCACGCGGTACCGCCAAGCGGTCCACCTTCGCCACTCTGACCCGGCAACGTGACGCGGCCCGGGTGCGGACCGGGGCCGTGCGCGGCGATCTGACCGGGGCGGCGATGACTCGCTCCAACATCTGGTATGTCGATGTAAGTCAGTCGGGCCCCATGTGCATTGCCAATGGCATGGCCGTGCAATTGTGGCGTCCCGCGATCGAAGGCAGCCCGACCTACATGGTCGGCAATGCCGCATCGCCCAACCACATGCATCTCGCTTTCGCGGAAGGATCAACTACTACCGATTGGGACCTGGTCCAGATGCCGGTGGAAGATGGCGCCACCTATACCATCACCGGCCCCGGCGGCGGACCGGCCAGTGAAGTGACCTTTGCGGTCCTGGCAGCGCAACCCGACAATCCCGAAGGCCTGGCGGAAGCCCTGATCGCGAAAGGCTGCACGGGCCAATTGGAATTGCTGTCCACTGCATTGATGTAGGGCGCAATTTGCCGGGCGACGGGGTGTCCCCCGGCCCGAATTCAAAAAAATCAAGCGGCGGAACAGCCGCAGGTCGCAGGAAATTTCTAAAGCTCCGCTGGGGCCATTTCCCGGTTGCAGTGGCGGTCGGGGGTGGGGGGATATGATGCGAAGTGATGCCTGCCGAAATTTTAACCGGACCTTGGTGTTGGCAAAGCGGCAATTAGGCGTCACTGTCTGTCAGGGATCAAATCATGCCCACAGGGGAGGGCAATGACGTGACGGGATTCGCCGCAAGAGCGCGAAGGGCAGGATTTCTGCCATTATGGTTGCTGCCAATGATATTGGCGGTGTTCCTGCTGGTGGACAATGCTGGCCCGGCGGGCGCGCAGGCGGCCAGCAGCACGGGGCGCTATGAAGGCGTCGCATCCTGTGCGGGATCGACCTGTCATGGCCGCGCCGAAGGCAACGGCGAAATTGTCCGGCAGGACGAGATCGCCAGCTGGCAGGAACCATCATCTTCCACCGGAGCCCACAGCCGCGCCTATGCTGCACTGACCAGCCCGCGCGGCAAGAAAATCGCCGCCAATCTCGGTCTCGGTCCGGCCACCTCGGCCGCTGCGTGCCTCGGCTGCCATGCGACCTATGTTGCGCCCGCCAGTCAGGGGCCGCGGTTCCTGACGTCGGACGGCGTCGGATGCGAGACCTGCCACGGTCCGGCTTCCAACTGGATTGCCAGCCATTATGCGGTGCCCTCCACCCATGCCTCCAATGTTGCCAGTGGACTGGTGCCGCTGGAACGACCGCAGGTGAGCGCCAAGATATGCCTCGACTGCCATTTCGGCAGCAGCGATACCGGACAATTCGTCAGCCATTCGATGATGGCAGCAGGCCATCCGCGCGTGGCGTTCGAACTTGATCTGTTCACCGCGCTCCAGCAGCATTACGATGTCGATGCCGATTATGTCGCCCGCAAGGGCGCGCCCAATAGCGTGCGCATGTGGGCGGTTGGCCAGGCCGAGGCAGTGCGCCGTTCGACCGATCTGTTCGCGCAGGATAAATTCGCGACCGAAGGCGTGTTCCCCGAATATTATTTCTTCGATTGCCACAGCTGCCACCGAGGCATTCAGGATGGGCCGCAGGCGAACCGGACGTTTGAAACCAATCCCGGGCGCCCGATTCCCTTCGGCCTCGCGCCCTATAATGACGAGAATATCATCATGCTGTCCGCCGTATCACGGGCACTTGTTCCGGGCCGTGCGGTATCCTTTGACGCCGCAAGCAAGGACTTCCACCGCGCTATGGGGCAGGGCCGCTCGCAAGCCGCGATGGCCGCACAAAAGCTGCGCGGTGAAGCGGCCGCATTGTCGGACGCGCTGGCGCAGCGCAGCTATACCGGGAACGATGCGTTTACCGTGGTGGCCGCAATTTCAAGCACAGCAACCTCGCCGCGCTTCACCGATTATGCCGGTTCGGCCCAGGCGGTGATGGCGGTTGACACCCTGCTCAATGCGCTGGTGCGCGAAGGCCGCGTGACGGTCGGCGCCGCTGCCGGTATTCGCGCAAACATCAACCGTGCCTATGCCGCAGTGCGCACGCCGCAAACCTACCGCCCAGCCGAGTTCCGTTCATCGCTCGGGCAGGCGGCAAATGCGATTGGGGCTTTGCAGTAATGCGTAGGTTGAGGGGAAATATCTGGTGCCTTGCCGGCGCATTGGCACTGGCGGCCTGCGGCGGTGATGGCGGGCAGAGCGCATCGCCAATTGGCGGCGGTCCTGCTCCTAGCCCAACCCCGCCACCTGCTGGCAGGCTGTTCGCCGACCCTGCGCAGGAATCCTTGTCCACCGCCGACGTGCAGCGCGTGCTGGCGCAGGCCATCGGTGAAGCAAATGCGCGCAGCCTGCCATCAACCATTGCGGTGACCGACCGGGTAGGCAATGTCCTGGCAGTGTTCGAAATGACGGGCGCGCCCAAGAATACCTTCCTGAGCCGCAAGCAAATCGGCGGCATCGCTGCGCCGGGCGCGCAAATCGGATTGCAGGGGGCAAAGGTTCCGTCCACCGCAGCCGCTATCGCCAAGGCCATCACCGGGGCTTATCTGTCGAGCGGCGGCAATGCCTTTTCCACCCGCACGGCCAGTCAGATCGTACAGGAACATTTTCCGCCCGCGCCAACCACGGTTGGGCTGGAAAGCGGGCCTTTGTTCGGGGTGCAATTCAGCCAATTGCCCTGTTCCGACCTTAGCCGCAGATATGTCATGGGCGGCGGTGCGGACGCGTTCATCGGGCCCAAGCGGTCCCCGCTTGGCCTTGCAGCCGATCCCGGCGGATTCCCGATCTACAAGAACGGCGTGGTCGTGGGCGGCATCGGTATTGCCGGTGATGGCGATTACGGGTTCGACGATAACATTCTTGACCGCGATGTTGACGCCGAAGAGGCAATTGCGCTGGCCGGAATCCAAGGCTTTGCGCCGCCAATCGAGATCACCGCAGACCGCATACCGGTCGATGGAACCACCTTGCGTTTCAGTGACATGACCACAGCGGACCTTAGTCCTCTAGCGACCAGTTTCGCTTCGGTCAGCGGCCTGGGTATGCTGGTGGCGGTCAACGGCTATAATAATGGTGCCATCTGGTCCGGCACCATTTATGGCAGTGAAACATCGGGTATCCGCGCCAGCACCGCGGCGGAATTTGCCAACCGTGATGCTTATGTGCTGACCGATGGGGCTGGCAATAATCGCTACCCGATCCGCGGCGGGACTGATGGCGCTGCGGTGGGCCAGCCGCTGACCGCCGCCGAAGCCCGTGCGATCCTGGAAGAAGCCTTCGCCGTCCTGTCACGCGCGCGCGCGCAAATCCGCCGACCGTTGGAGAGCCGGATGCAGGCCTCGATCAGCGTGGTGGATACCAATGGTCAGATCCTCGGTCTGGTCCGGTCACCCGATGGGCCGATTTTCGGCACTGATGTTTCGCTGCAGAAAGCGCGCACTGCGGCGTTCTTCTCCAGCCCGGTTGCTGCGCTACAATTGCAGGCCACGCCGGGAGATGTTCCCAATTATGTCCAGCGCGTGCGGACATTCCTGGGCGATTCCAATGCGCTCACCGGCGCATTCGCCTTTGCCGACCGGTCGGGCGGGAACCTGTCGCGGCCCTATTTCCCAGATGGCGAGATCGGGCCGCTGTCAGGGCCGTTGTCTGTGCCGACGCCCAATGTCTTCAGCCCCTTTGCCGTTGGTCTACAATTGGATCTGGTTTCCAAAAATATCGCCGACCACCTAGCTTTTGTCGATCCTGATGTCGTCGCAGCGGATCCGGTCGCCAGTTGCACTCAGATGCCCGATGCACCCAGTGGGACCAAGCGGCTGGCCAATGGGATGCAGATTTTCCCCGGTTCCGTGCCGATCTACCGCGGCAACCAATTGGTGGGCGGGATCGGTGTTTCGGGTGACGGGATCGACCAGGATGACATGGTCAGTTTCCTTGGCCTGAATAATGCCGGGCTACGCGTTGGCGGTATCGGCAATGCGCCCGCTGCCATTCGCGCGGACCGGATCCAGGTCAATGTGAACGGACGACTGGTGCGGCTGCGCTATGTCAGCTGCCCCTTCGCTCCGTTCCTCGATACCGCGCAGCAAAATGTCTGCGAAGGGCTGTAATGTCGGCGGCATTCCTCCTTCCCCTGGTGCTGCAGGCGGTCCCGCCTGACGAAACCCGGCAGGTGCCGGTGGAGCTTCCAGCGACGGAGATAGAGGCGCCCGCTGCTGACCCAGGTGACGGCGACGTGCCGCCGGTCGACAATCAGGTAATTGATGGCCGCCGCCGCCCTGGCTATGTCGGCGAATTGCCCGACGCTGTTACCCAGCGCAACGAAGGCGCGCTGCGCGCTCCGCCGCCAGAGGCATTCCCGACCGACCAGATTCCGATCCCCGACCGCTGGCGGCTGATTGAAACACTCGGCGTGGTGAAGGAAAAATGGTTCGATCCCTATAATCAGAATACCTACAAGGGCGACCGTCCGATCAATCCGGACAAGGTTCCGTGGTTGCCGATCAAGGGCCATGACTGGTTCTTCGTCGCCAATGTCATCAGCGATACGGTGTTCGAACCGCGCACCTTCCCGATACCCGTGGGCGTCCAGACGACCGAGGACCCGGACAGGCTGGATACGTTCGGCAATGAAGCCAGTATCGTTTTCTCGCAGACGATCATCGCCGGCGCGGCGCTGCTGAAGGGCAACACCGCCTACAAGCCACCCGATGTGGAATATCGCGCCACGCTGGCGCTGAATGTGAATTATGTCGACGTGCCGGAAAAGCGCGTGCTGTTCGTGGAGCCTTCCAAGCCCTCGCACCGGCTGGATTATTTCCTCGGCGTGCAGGAATTGTTCTTCGATTATCACATCCGCAACACCTCTGACCGGTTCGATTTCGATTCCGTACGGATCGGCATCCAGCCATTCCAGGCCGATTTTCGCGGGTTCCTGTTCCAGGACCAGCAGTTGGGCCTGCGCTTCTTCGGCACGCGCGACAACAACCGTTTCCAGTATAATGTCGCAGCGTTCTGGCGGCTGGAAAAAGACACCAACAGCGGGCTCAATGCCGTTCTGCAGACCCCGCGGGACGACTTCGTGTTCTTCGTGAACGCTTATCGCCAGGATTTCCTGATCCCGGCCCTGACCAGCCAGGTGACGCTGGCCTATAACCGCAATCGCGAAGCGGGTGGTGTCGAGATCGACGATAATGGCTTTCCCGTCCGCCCGGCACTGCTGGGCACTTTGCGGGGCCGCGATTACGATGTGTTTTATCTCGGCTATAACGCCGATGGCCGGATTGGCCGCGTGAATCTGACCGCCAGCGCGTATGCTGCGCTGGGCGAGGACTGGAACAGCTTCTTCACTGACCGCCCGGCAAATATCCGCGCTTTCTTCGCCGCGGCAGAGGCGAGTTATGACAAGGACTGGATACGGTTTCGCCTGTCGGGTGCCTGGGCCAGCGGCGACGGCGATCCTTATGACGATACCGAAACCGGCTATGATGCAATATTCGAAAACCCGATCTTCGCGGGCGCAGACACATCTTACTGGATCCGGCAGACCATCCCATTTGCCGGCGGCGGGCGCGCAATCAGCGTCAATGGCCGCAACGGCATCCTGAACTCGCTGCGTTCTTCGAAAGAGCAGGGCCAGAGCAATTTCAATAATCCGGGCCTGATCCTGGCCGGTGCTGGCGCAGATTTCGACCTGACTCCGGAATTCCGCATTTCCACCAATGCCAACCATTTGTGGTTCGAAGATACCACCACGCTGCAGGCGCTGCGCAATGAAGGCAGCATCCCGGCGGACATTGGCTGGGATTTGTCCGCTGCGGCGATCTGGCGGCCCAAGGCAACGCAGAACATCGTCATGCGGTTAAGCGCGGCGACACTTATTTCGGGGGATGGTTTTCGTGATCTGTTCGACAATCTGGGCCAGGACCGCGAGTACTATTCCGTGCTCGCCAATGTGATCCTGACCTACTGATGCGCGCGCTCAGCATCATCTCCGCCCGCACGTTCCTGTTCTGGACTCCGCTTATCTGCGCGGCGCTCGCTATCGGTTACAGCCAGACCACTCTTGCGGCTGGCGGCGAGAAGCCGGTCAAGCGCGATTATGCTGCTGCCGGTGTGATCGCGCCGCCTGCTCCTGCGCAGCAGACCGTAGAGCAAATGCTCGCCAAGTCCGAAGGTTGCACGTCCTGCCACGTACGCAGCGATGCGCCGACTATGCACGAAACGCCTGCAGTGCGGCTCGGCTGTATCGATTGTCACGGCGGCAATGCGACTGTTCAGGGCAATTCAAGCCTTGAGCATGATGATCCAGCCTATGTCGCCGCGCGCGATGCGGCGCATGTGCTGCCCACCTTGCCGGAAAGCTGGCATTATCCATCCTCAGCCAATCCCAAGCGCAGCTATACCCTCCTGAACAAGGAAGCGCCGGAATTTGTCCGTTTCGTGAACCCGAGCGATTACCGCGTAGTGCGCGAGGCATGTGGTTCCTGTCACATCGACACCATCGTCGCTGGCGAACGCTCGATCATGGCCACCGGCGCGATGCTGTGGGGCGGCGCGTCCTACAACAATGGCATCGTGCCCTATAAGAATTACATTTTCGGCGAGAGTTTCACCCGCGAGGGTGAACCAGCCAAGCTGGTTTCCCCAGGCGAGACCCCCGGCGTCCTCACTCCGGCGCAGCAGGCGCGCGGCGCGCTGGCGGAAATGTATCCGCTGCCGGCATGGCAGGTCACGCCCCCGGGCGATATCTTCCGCGTTTTCGAGCGCGGCGGACGCAATATCAACACCCAGTTTCCGGAAATCGGCCTGCCCAACCCGACTGGCAGCATCCAGCGGCTGGACGAGCCGGGCCGGCCTGATCTGAAGCAGAGCAATCGCGGCCCCGCGACCGGCCTGCGCGTTGCGATTCCGGTGCTGAACATCCACAAGACTCGCCTCAACGATCCATTCATGTGGTTCATGGGCACCAATGACCAGCCGGGCGATTACCGCCATTCTGGCTGCGCATCATGCCATGTGATCTATGCCAACGACCGCGAACCGCGCCATTCGCTGACCTATGCCAAATATGGACGTGACGGGCAGTCGATTACGGTCGATCCGACCATTTCGGGCAAGCTGGAACCGGAACATGGTGACGGTCACGGGGCCAAAGCGGGTGGCGGCCATGATGCCAAGTCTTCTGACGGACACGGCGCGGTCAAGGAACCGGGCGAACATGCCGACGAGACGCACGGAGATAGCCACGACAAGAAAGAACCGGTGAAGGAAAAGGGCCATCCCCTGCGCCACGTCTTCACCCGCTCGATCCCGACTGCGCAATGCATGAATTGCCACATGCACCAACCGAATATCTTCCTGAATTCCTACCTCGGCTACACGATGTGGGATTACGAATCCGATGCGCCCGCGATGTGGCCGAAGGAACAGAAATATCCCACGGCGGAAGAAGTCCGCGCAGTGCTCGACCGCAATCCCGAAGGTGCATCGCCCAAGGGCAATTGGGCGGATCTGGATTTCACCCGCAATGTCTATGATCTCAACAAGGACCTGACCGACACCCAGTTTGCCGATTATCACGGTCACGGGTGGAATTTTCGCGCGATTTTCAAGCGCGATCGGGACGGTAATCTGCTGGATGCAGAAGGCGCGATTGTCGCCAATGACGATCCGGAAAAATTCCGCAGGAAAGGCGAAGCCAAATTCGTCGAACCCGGCATCAATCCGGGCAAGGCCGTCCACATGATGGATATCCATGCGGAAAAGGGCCTGCAATGCGCCGATTGCCACTTTGCGCAGGACAGTCACGGCAACGGGATGATCTATGGCGAAGTCGCCAATGCGATCGAGATCGGCTGCAAGGATTGCCACGGCACAGCAGATGACTATCCGACCCTGCTGACCAGCGGTCCGGCTGCTCCGCCCAAAGGCAACAATCTCGCGCTTCTACGCAATCCCGATGGCCAGCGGCGGTTCGAATGGCTGACCGACGAGAACGGGCGGCGGCAATTGATTCAGCGGTCAATCGTCGATCCGAAGCTGGAATGGGTGATGAGCCTGACCAAGGACAGCGTCGATCCCGCCGCGCCCAATTTCAACGCCAAATCCGCCCGTGCGAAACTGATGAGCAAGGCGGGGGCGGAAACCGGCAAGTTCGAATTCGGTACCGGAATTGCGCCCGGCGAACGGGCGCATGAAGACAAGGAAATGGCCTGTTTCACCTGCCACCTCAGCTGGACCACCAGTTGCGGCGGGTGCCATCTGCCGATCGAGGCGAACTGGAAAACCAAGGATCATCATTACGACAACGAGGAAACGCGCAACTTCGCGACCTATAATCCGCAGGTTGCCCGCGACCAGATGTTCCAGCTGGGCAAACACCAGACGACCAAGGGCAACCAGATCGCGCCGGTCCGCTCCACTTCGGCGCTAATCCTCAGCTCCACCAATATCAACCGCGAGCGCATCTATGTTCAGCAGCCGCCCATCAGTGCGCCCGGTTTCTCCAGCCAGGCCTTTGCGCCGCACTTCCCGCACACGGTCCGCACGACGGAAACCAAGACTTGTTCTGATTGCCATTTGTCGGAAGCGGACGATAACAATGCGATCATGTCGCAGCTGCTGTTGCTCGGTACGAATTACGTCAATTTTGTCGGCCTGAATGCGTGGACCGGCGAAGAAGGCGGGTTCGAGGCCATTCGCGTCACCGAATGGGACGAGCCGCAGACCGTGCTTGGTTCCTACCTCCACAAATATGCCTATCCCGACTATTACCGCCAATTCGTCGAGGACAATGGCCGCGAATTGAAGGACTGGGTGCGCGGCAAGGCGTTTGACAAGGATTTGTCGGGCGAGACCAAGGCCTATGAAGAATTCGCCAATGTGCACGAGGGCACGGGCGATCGGGTCGGATGCCTGCAGATGCGCGGCGAATATATGTTCGTGGCGGAAGGCAAGGGCGGCTTCCGCGTCTATGACATCGCTGCTATCGGCAACAAAGGCTTCTCCGAACGTATTGTGACCGCACCGTTCAGCGCGATGGGCCACGATACACAGGTTAAATCGAAGAACGCGACCTGCATGGCGCTGCCGACGATGCAGCCGATCAATCCTCTGCGCAACACGCCGCAGATGCAGGAAATGAACCAGGAACAGCCGTTCCTGCCGATCTATTCCTATGCCGCCGTGACCGATGCCGAAGAAGGCCTGATCATGGTCAACGTCAACACGATGGCGGACGGCGAATTTCGTAACAACTGGCTGAGCCGGGCAGTGACGTGGAACGAGGGCGGCATACTGGACGGCGCGCGGCATATCATTCTGGCGGGCGAAATTGCCTATATCACGGCCGCGCGCGGGCTGGTGGTTGTTGATCTGGCCGATCCGCTGAAGCCGCAATTGGTCGCGGTGCGCGAAATGAACGATGCGCGCTCCAGTGCGATCCAGTTCCGCTATCTGTGGGTCACGGATGCGGACGGGGTGAAACTGTTCGACGTTACCAACATGCGCAATCCGGTGCCGGTACCTTCGGGCACGGTCGCATTGGCCGATGCGCGGCGGATGTATATCGCTCGTACCTTCGCCTATGTTGCGGCGAAAGGCGAAGGGTTGGTGATCCTCGATGTGAAACAGCCCGAAGCGCCGAAAATCTACCAGCGCGTGACGCTGGACGGCGCGCTGAACGATGCCGAGGATGTGATCGTCGGTTCCACCAACGCTTCGCTGTTCGCATATGTGGCGGATGGGGTGAACGGGATGAAGGTGCTGCAATTGACCAGCCCGAGCAGCCAGCCCAATTTCTACGGCTTCAGCCCGCCGCCCAAGCCCGAACTGATCGCTTTCGCCAAGACCAAGGGACCGGCAATTGCCATGTCCAAGGGCCTCGATCGTGACCGCGCGGTGGATGAAACCGGCGGCCAGATGGCAGTGTTCGGGCGGCTGGGTTCGCGGCCCTTCACCCGCGCGGAAATGGAAAGGCTGTTCCTGACCAGCGGCGGCATCCCGTGGAAAGTCAGCGACAAACCCGACATGAATGCCTGGGTCGGCAGCTATGGCGGACCGTGGCGGGGCGCAGACCGCCCTTAGGCGGCCAAAGGTCGCCCCCTTGCTTCCGATGACTGATTCCCTCCGTACGATTTATTTCCACGGATTGCCGGGCTCTGCCGCCGAGTTGGGTCTGGCGGGGCGCCGGGTACCTGCACATTGGTGCGCACTCGAACGGTCGGATAACCGATCAGGCAGCACCGCAGATGCGCATTTTGACGAAGTGTCGCGGCGGGTGCGCGAATTGGCCGGTGATGGCCCTCTTCGCCTGGTCGGGTTTTCGCTGGGTGCTTTTGTCGCTTTGCAGGTGGCAAGCAGGATCACTGACAGGGTCTTGTCGCTCCACCTGGTGTCAGCGTCTGCCCCGCTGCAATCAGGTGACTTTCTGCCGCACATGGCGGGCAAGGCAGTCTTCACCATCGCGCAGCGCAGCCCCTTACTTTTCTTTGGGCTTAGCAATGTACAGTCCGTGCTTGCGCGGGCGTCCGCCAAAACCTTGCTGGCCGCTCTGTTTGGTTCGGCGCAGGGAAGAGATTTGCGCCTGATAGCTGACCCTCAGTTCACGGCGCAAATGACTGGAATTGTCAGCGAGGGATTTGGCCGCGGTCTTCAAAATTACAAGCGAGAGATAAGCGCTTATGTCCAGGACTGGTCCGCGATCTTACCCGGCATCCACCATGAAGTGAGTCTGTGGCATGGCGAAATGGACAATTGGACGCCGCCGGAAATGGCCACCACGTTGGCTGGATGGCTGCCCAATGTCAGCGGGGTAAAAATGCTTCCGGAGCAGTCACATTATTCGACCTTGCTGGCCTATCTCGGTCAATCGTTCGGCCAATCTTGCAACTAGGCTGACCGGTTCTCCAGCATTAAAAAATTGGCGATCATTGGCTGTTGGCATTCGATAAACGATGCCAGCACCGGTCGTGCCTTGACCGCTTGCCCAATGATCACCAGCCTGATGTCAATGAACCCGCGAATCCCGCCTTGCCGGGCAGACACTCGCAGGTTACCAAGAATCAAGTCGCTTTTGGACGGAAAGGTCCTGCACATGAGCGATGCACCCCGCCCCTTTGGATTCTGGACAGCAACCGCGATGGTGGTCGGCACGATGATCGGTGCCGGCATCTTCGTGCTCCCTTCGCAAATGGCCCCGCTTGGCTGGACCGGTGCGGCGGCATGGATTATCGCCGCGCTGGGGGTCATGGCCATAGCCGTGGTCATTGCCGATCTGGTCCGGCAGCGTCCTGGCGAACCGAGTATCATGGCCACGTGCGGAGATATCCTCGGGCTGCTTCCTGCGCGCGTGCTGGCGTGGACATATTGGACTGCTGTCTGGTGCAGTTCGGCGGTGTTGGCAATTACGGCGACTAATTACCTCGCACGTCTGTTTCCGATCCTCGGCCCCGATCCGTTGCGCATCGCGCTGGTCAGCACGGGGATCATTGCGGTGCTGACGGCCATCAATTTGCGCGGTGCGCTGTCGGTCGGACGGTTGCAGATCGTTACGACCGTACTCAAATTGCTGCCGCTGGCGGTGGTAATCATGATCGTGGCGATGCTGGTTGTGACCGATCCGGCCGTCTATACTGATACCTCTGCAGCATCCTTCTCGCCAGCACTGCTGACACCGGCGCTGACGCTGGTCTTTTTCGCGATGTTGGGGTTCGAAACGGCGAGCATGGTCGCAGAACGGGTCCATGATCCGGTTCGCAATGTGGTTCGCGCGACGCTGGCCGGATTGGCAATAACCCTCACGATCTATCTGGTCGTGAGCATGGGCATAGTTTTCGCGTTGCCGCCCGAAGAGCTACAATCCACCGGCGCGCCGATTGCCTATTTCGTGGAGCAATATTGGGGGCCTTGGGCGGGCGATGCAGTAGCGCTGTTCGCGGCGGTTTCCGCCATTGGTTGTCTCAACGCGATCATCCTGCTGCAGGGCGAAATTCCGCTGGCGATGGTGCGCGGCGGGCAACTGCCCAAATGGATCGCGCCGACCAACTCGAACGATGTGGCGGTCGGGCCGCTGGTGGTTGCCAGCATGTTGGCGACTTTGCTGATTCTTGGCAGCGCGACGCAATTTGGCGCGGATCTGCTCGATTTCATGCTGCGGCTGACCACGGTATCCTCAATCTGGTTCTATCTTGGTGTGTGTGTCGCTGCCCTGCGGATCGCGAGGGCGAGAATTACGGCGTGGGTCGGGATCACCTTCTGCCTGTGGGCGCTTTACGGGTCGGGACTTGAAGCTGGCGGGCTGGGGGCGCTGCTTATGTTGCTGGCACTGCCGCTGCATTATTACGTATTTGGCGGGCGGGCGGCGGCGGTTCCTGTCCCTGATCCGGGCTAGGCGGCTACTCGCGCTCGGCGAACATTTCGCGGATCATCGGCTGCAGGTTTTCGCTGTAGGATGCCAGCACGTTCCAGTCATCGACTGCTTCGTAATGCGTGACCAGCGCGGCATCTTCCCAGCGGTGAAGGGCATAGGTTGGTGGTTCGGTTGTGATCAGGTCGCGCCCGTCGGGAGCATCGGGATCGACGATCCGTAAATCCATTGCCACCAGCGGCGCGACCGAAGCTGTGACCGAAACGGGGATGCCTTTGAACATCGCGTGGATCGGGCGGTGCAAATGGCCGCAGTGGATTGCCAATATCTGGCGGTGACCCTCTACCGCCTGCCCGAAACGCTGCATCCATGCCTCGTCCGCGCCAGGGTCCATCCAGCCAATGCCGGCAACCACGGGAGGATGATGCATGAAGATGAGTGTGGGTGTGGCCGGGTGTGCAGCCAGCTCTGCCGCCAGCCAGTCACGCCGGCCTTCGCAGAATGCACCCCCGTGCCGGCCCAGCTCCAGCGTATCGAGGAAGATGATCCTCAGGCCTTCATGTTCCACCGCATATTGGATGAAGCCGCCATTGGTAGGGGTGTCCGGAAACGCGTTGAGCAATTCAACCCGCGTGTCGTGATTGCCGACCATCGGATAGATCGGGAAAGGGCAGATGGTCAGCAGCGATGCGGTTTTCTCGAAACTCTCGCGGTCACCGTGGTCCGTCAGATCGCCGGAAAGTACCAGCATATCAATCGGATTGGGCGAATTGACCACCCGGTCCAGCGTCTTACGAAAACGGATGCGGTTTAGCTCTTCGGGTTTCTCATCGGGATCGAATCCGATGTGAATGTCGGTCATCTGCGCAATCAGCACGCGGTTGCGCCGCGTTGTGTTAAGTTCCCGATCATGATGTCCCCCAACATCGCGCGCTAGTCCGATTTCCGGCCCAGCATCGCCATGACAGCCTCTATGCCTTCTTTCTTCCTGCCCGGCAATGTTGGCCCGGGTTGACCTCTGGCGATGGTAGCCGGGTCAACGCCATGAGGACCTGCGTCACCCTTGGGATGATAGGCGTGACACATTGCACAGCCCGACGGTACATCCGCCTTGGTATCTTTCTCGCCCATGTGGCAGGTGCGGCAGGTGGCCAGCGGCGGCAACAGCAGGTCGGTCGAAGCCTTGGAGCTGCTGGCATTGTGGCAGGTGGAACATTTTTCCTGTTTGTGCGGTTCGTGATCAAACCTACCGTTGATCAGGAAATTATCCTGCAGATTGACCGGCATCACGTCGGGTTTGCCATTGGTGGTGGTCGGTATATGGCATTCGCCGCAGACGCCGTCCTTCGCCAAGGCGCGGTTGATGGCTACCAGTGACCGGACCGGACTTCCGAAATTCTGGTAATACAATCCGCCTTGAGAATACTGCCCAGGGCGCTGGCGACCGCGCAAGATGCCATTGCTCGCGGCGCTCCGCGGTGCGCGGTCGAGTGCGGCCAGGTCTGCGCGCATCTGATCGACATCACCGTGCTGCAGGGTGCGGAAGGTGGTACCAACCTTGTCATACACCAGGCTATGACAACCCTCGCAATCATCCTCCATATTGACCGGCAGGAAGCCTTCTTCATCGGCGGTTGGCGTGTGGCAATCCGCGCATACGAGCGATGATCCGTAGCCCTCCTTGGCGCCCAGCCTGTTGGCCATCTTCGCCACCCCGCCGCGGCGTGCCATGTGCATTTCATGCGGGAAGATCAGGCCGCTATATTCCTTCGGCTTGCCCGCCAGAGAGATCCGGTCACGCTTGGTCTGGCCGGGCGCGGTGAACACCGCAGCCTGCAATTGCGGGTGGGAGGTGCCGAAATCAGCCGCATTGCCCAGCTTGGTATCGGTCAGCCGGGT
>JBFEKH010000039.1:0-17553 GCA_041552775.1 Allopontixanthobacter sp. | reverse complement strand
CAGCGCATGAGCGGATCGCGGTCGTATTTGATCCTGGCACTAAACGACCGCGAACGGACCATCGCCGATTGGCAAGCAAGGGAAGGCACCGATTGGGTCGACCAGATGCTGATGGGCGGAATGCTCGAATGCGCCAAGCATGGTTACCGGCTTATCTTCGAACTAGTCGACACCCATTCCGACCATGTCGAGCGTGAATTGCAGGGGTGCATTGCCGCGCTGCAGCCTGACGGGGTAATCCTGACCCCGCCCCATTCCGACAATCCACAGATCACCGGGCTGTTGCGGCGGGCGAACATCCCCTTTGCGCAGATCGGGTCAACCGGCGAGAGTGGCGGCATCGCGCTCATCATGGGCGATGAAGGCGCTGCCCGCACAGCCACGCGCTATTTGATTGACCTCGGGCATGAACGCATCGGTTTCATCAAGGGCGCTGCGGAATACAAGCTTAGCGATTGGCGAAAAGCGGGCTGGAAAGCGGAAATGCAGGACGCCGGCCTATCCATCGACGGACTGTGTGCAGACGGCGATTTCACCTACGATTCTGGTTTGCAGGCAGCGCGTCAATTGCTCGCACTCGACCCGCGCCCCACTGCAATCCTGGCTAGCAGCGATCACATGGCGATGGCGACTGTCGACATTGGCCTCGAATTGGGTCTGGAAGTGCCCCGCGATCTGTCCGTGATCAGCTTCGATAACACCCCGATGACCCTGTTCACCCGCCCTGCCCTGACCGCGATCGACCAACCCGTTGCGGAAACTACCGCGCTGGCAGTGGAACTGATCGTGGCGGCGCAGCGCGGACAAGATCTGCCCAAAGGCCCGACAATCGTGCCCGCAAAACTGATCGAACGCGAATCCACGGCCCCACCGGCAGATCACCGTGGCTTAGGCCGCGCAGCGGCAGTAAACCATTAGCGATCCCGCAAATGGCGTGAGCCGCGCGTATGGTGGCGTCCAGAGTGAAACATCTCCTTGTTCGGCGCTTGCTTTTGCCAAGTCGGTGTGTAGAACAATTCTGGGAACGTTCACAAACGACCAGGCTAGGGAGTGGTATGCAGGGTAAAGTCTTCACAATTGCGTGTGCTGTTTTGCTCGCGTCCTGTACCTCCACTCAGGAAGGCGATGGCGCGCTAGGCGCCATTGCGAACCCGGCAAACTGGCCCGCCGCAAACAGCCCTGCCTCGATCACCGACGATGCTTCCGAGAGCCGGATCACCGACCTGCTCTCGAAGATGTCTCTTGAACAAAAGGTTGGCCAGCTGATCCAGGCGGACATCAGCACCATTAAGCCGGAAGATTTGAAAACCTACCAGCTCGGATCGCTGCTAGCGGGCGGAAATAGCGGCCCCTACGGCGACGAACGCGGATCGGCGGCCGACTGGGACCGAATGGTTCGTGAATATCGCGCAGCCTCGCTAACTCCTGCCGCAAATGGCATCGCGATACCGATCATTTTCGGGGTCGATGCGGTCCACGGGCACAACAACATCCCCGAAGCTACGATCTTTCCTCATAACATCGGCCTGGGTGCGGCTCGCGATCCAGAAATGATCCGCCGGATCGGCGCGGCGACCGCAGCGGAAGTGTCCGGTAGCGGCATTGAATGGACTTTCGCCCCGACACTGGCTGTCCCGCAGGACCCGCGCTGGGGCAGAACCTACGAAGGCTATTCCTCCGATCAGACGATCGTGGCGGAATATGCTTCCGAAATGGTGCTGGGCCTCCAAGGAACGCTGGAGGCGGGCAAGCCTTTGCAGAACGGAAAAGTTGCCGCGACTGCCAAGCATTTTCTGGCAGACGGCGGCACTCTGGGCGGCAAGGATCAGGGCGATGCAGTGATTGACGAAGCTGAACTGGTTTCCGTCCACGGCGCAGGGTACCCCCCCGCCATAAATGCTGGCGCGCTGACCGTAATGGCCAGTTTTTCCAGCTGGAACGGCGTCAAACATCACGGCAACAAATCCTTGCTAACGAACGTACTCAAAGACCGCATGGGCTTTGAGGGCTTTGTTGTTGGTGACTGGAATGGCCACGGCCAGGTTGCCGCGTGCAGCGTTACCGATTGTGCCCAGGCAATCAATGCCGGGCTCGACATGTTCATGGCGCCGGATAGCTGGAAGGGTCTATATGAAACGACCCTGCGGCAAGCGCGCGACGGGACCATACCGCAGGAACGCCTGAACGATGCGGTGCGCCGCATCCTGCGGGTGAAGATCAAGCTCGACCTGCTCGATAACCCAATGCGTGACCGCAGCAATTATGCAGCGATTGGCACGCCAGATCACCTTGCACTGGCGCGCGAAGCGGTACGCAAATCATTGGTAATGCTGAAAAACAACGGCAGCCTTTTGCCAATACAGCCTGGTGCGAACGTGCTCGTGACCGGCCCGGCTGCGGATGATATCGCCATCCAATCCGGCGGATGGACCATCAGTTGGCAGGGCACCGACGTTACGGAGTCCGATTTCAAGAATGGCCGGACCATCTGGCAGGGCCTTTCGGACGCGATCCGCAGCACTGGCGGGACGGCTCAACTGGCCAGGGACGGTAAGTACAAGTCCAAGCCGGACGTCGCGATCGTGGTGTTTGGGGAACGGCCCTACGCCGAATTCCAGGGCGACGTACCGACATTGGATTACCAGCCTTCCGGCGCACAGGACCTGGCCCTGATCAAACGGCTGAAAGCCGAGGGTATCCCGGTCGTCTCGGTGTTCCTGTCGGGCCGGCCAATGTTTACCAGCCCCGAAATCAACGCTTCCGATGCTTTTGTCGCAGCCTGGCTGCCGGGCACGCAGGGCCAAGGCCTGGCGGATGTGATGGTTGCGCGCAATTCAGGCAAACCTGCCTATGATTTTACCGGAAAGCTGCCCTTCTCCTGGCCTGCTGATGCGAGCTTTCCCATGGACAAACCCTTGTTCGATCACGGATACGGCCTGACTTATGCCAAGCCCGGAAATGTCGGCGTTCTGTCCGAAGATCCGGGTATTGACCTGGCGAAAGCCATGAATGTCGATAACTACTTCGCTGCCGGCCGTGCCGCAGCCCCATGGTCGCTGTCCATTACCGATGCCGGCGGCAAACGTCCGGTAGAAACCAGTTCGGCGGCCAGCCCTGGCGGCGCAATTACCGTAAAATCGGTTGATGTGAACGCTCAGGAAGACGGCAAGGCGTTTATCTTCAATGGCACCGGCTCGGCAAGCATCGAAGGCCCACCGGCTAATCTGCGTCGACAGTTTGATGATGGTACAGCGCTCAGGATCGATTGGCGGATCGATGCAAAGGGGACAGGCGGCACCGCGCTGGCATTTGGTGACAGCACTGTTTCCCTGGCGGAATGGATGGCGGCCGCCCCAACCGGAAAGGTCAGCAGTCTGTTCATTCCATTGCAATGTTTTGCGAAAAATGGGACCGAACTGGAAAATGTCGGAAACGCGTTCCGGGTGGAAGGAACTAAGGGGCTGGCGTTCACGCTTCTGGCTGTCCGCATTGACACACCAGCGGCGGTCAGCAAATGTCCGCCGGCAAAGAAATAAGAACAAATAGCACGGCTAAATCAGGCTGTGTTTCGGGAGGATAATTATGGCCCTGGTCCCAGACATTTCAATCAGCACGGATCCCAATCCAATTACGGAAGATGGGGCCAGCGTGCACGCCCCCGGGCTGCAAGGTTTCGTCTTTGCCCTGTTCTTCATTTTCGGCGGTATCACCTCGCTCAACGATGTGATCATTCCGAAACTCAAGGAATTGTTCACCCTCAATTATACCCAGGCCATGCTGGTGCAGTTCTGTTTTTTCGCCGCCTATCTGGTGATCGGTATTCCGGGCGCGAAGCTGGTCAAGAAAATCGGCTATATGCGCGGCGCGGTTGCGGGCTTGTTGATCATGATGGTCGGTTGCCTGCTGTTCATTCCCGCATCGCGCACTGCGACGTACGCGCTGTTCCTGTTTGCGCTGTTCGTTCTTGCCAGTGGTGTGGTGATTGTGCAGGTCGTCGCCAACCCGCTGATCTCGCTGCTTGGGCCCGCCAAAACGGCACATAGCCGCCTGACATTTGCACAGGCATTCAATTCGCTGGGCACCACGGTTTTTCCAATCGTCGGCTCCATCCTGATCCTGGGCAGCCTTGCCTCGCTCAGCGCGGACCAATTGTCTGGTCCGGCGCTTGATGCCTATCGCACGGCGGAAAGCCAGGCGATCGTGAACGGCTATGTCGGCATCGCGATTGCGCTGGCCCTGGTGGCCGCAGTGGTATGGATGTTCCGCAATAAATTGCAGGGCGAAAAGCACGAAGCAAGTACGGGCCTCGGCGGTATCGACCTGCTTAGCCGCCCACGTTTCGGTTACGGCGCGCTGTGCATTTTCCTGTATGTCGGCGCAGAAGTTTCGATTGGGTCGATAGTGGTAAATTACCTGATGCAGCCCGGCGTGATGGCGCTTGAAGAACAGGCCGCCGGGAAACTGATCGGCCTGTACTGGGGCGGCGCGATGGTGGGCCGTTTCATCGGATCAGCTGTCTTGCGGGTAATCAGCCCGGGCAAGGTGCTTGCCTTTGTTGCAACCGGTGCGATCGTGCTCATCGCCATCTCCGCCAATACGACAGGCCTAGTGTCAGGATACAGCTTGCTGGCAATCGGCCTCATGAACGCAATCATGTTCCCGACCATCTTCAGCCTCGCCTGCGAAAAGCTGGGCAGCCGGGCGGCCGACGGATCGGGCATCATCAATGTTGCGATTTTCGGCGGTGCGGTCATTCCACTGCTGACCGGCGTCATCGCCGATGTCAGCGGTAGCCTCGCGTTCGCCTTGATCCTGCCTGCGATCTGCTACGCTATCATAGCTGGTTTCGGCATCTACGCCCGCCGTCCGGCAGTCGCATGAAGTCTGCCAGAATGCTCGGCCTGCTTGCCTTGGGGCTAATGCTGCCATCGTGCCAGCAGGCCGAGACCGCCCCTCCGACAGACACAGCACAAGAGGCTCCGACGGACGGAACTCTCCTGTTTGCAGACGAGTTCAATTCCGGGGCGCTAGACCGGGACAAATGGATCGTGATTGGCCCGGATTTCTGGGTCAATAACGAACAACAGACCTATATCGATTCGCCTGATACCGTCCGTTTCCTGCCCGAAGGCGAGGTCGAAGGGGCCGATGGCGGGGTGCTGTTGTTGCAACCAAATTACCGCAAGGATGTGCCGACGCCCGATGGCCGTAAGTCAGACTTCGTCTCGGGCCGGATAGAAACACGCGGTAAGTTCGATTTCACCTACGGACGGGCGACCGCAAGGATCAAAATGCCTGATGCGGTCGGCGTGTGGCCTGCATTCTGGCTGCTCGGCAACGGCGGATGGCCAAATACCGGCGAAATCGACATTATGGAATATGTCGGGGAAGCCGACTGGACCGGGGTCGCGCTGCACGGAGAGGGTTATTCGGGCGAGACTCCGCTGGTCAACAAATACTTCTTCCCGCCAGAAACCGACGTAACCCAATGGCATGAATATTCCGCCGAATGGACGCCCGACGAAATCCTGTTCAAGGTTGACGGGCGGCTGACCTATCGCGCAACCCGGAAAATGGCCGAGCATTACGGCAAGTGGAGCTTCGACAATCCGAAACACCTGATCCTGAATTTCGCCCTGGGCGGCGCTTATCCCTTCAAGACCAACGGGATCGAGGAACCCTATAACGGGCTTCCTGCATCCACGGTCGAACGGATCAAGCAGGGCAACATCGCCATGTATGTCGATTGGGTCCGGGTTTACGGCGCCCCAGAAAACTGAGAGCTTTTAATCGCGAACCCATCTGATACCCGCTATGGCTATCGGGGTGAGGGTAAATGGCTGAGCGCGTATCAATGACACTTGGAGCAGGGGGGAGCGGATCAGCCTCCGGCTCTGGCAATCGCGAAGCGGAATGGCTCTACGGGCTCGCCTATCTGGGCGCGTTCCTCGCGTTCATTCCGTTGTTGATCCTGCTGTTGCCGCGCCGGGTGGAAGCCATCGCTGGCCAGGCCGACTTGCCCGCGCTCAGCTGGCTACTCCTGATCGGCGGCGTGGTCGCCAGCCTCTCGCATATCCTTGCGGGCATGTGGAGCGACCGGTGGCTGCTGCGATTTGGCAGCCGCCGCGGTTTGATCGCGATCGGCGTTGGCGCGATGATGGCGGCGTATGTTGCGCTAGGCAGCGCAGATACCATCGCCACCCTCGGGCTTGCGCTGGTGTTATTCCAGTTCGCCCTGAACCTGGCCTTTGCCCCTCTCGGAGCGCTGCTGGCCGATTACGTTCCCGATGCCAGAAAGGGACGCATTGCCGGACGGCTGAATGCCACCCTTCCGATCTCCATAGCTGCGGTATCGCTCATGTCATGGCTCTATCCAACCGATAGCAATGCAGCATTTTATCTAGTCGGCGCCGTGGGCGCGCTGATGATATTACCGCTACTGATCCAATGGCCCTTTGGCGAGCTGCAAAAGCGCGCGTCCGCTTCGGTGCCTATCGCCGGGGGGTCCAGCCCCAAGCGCGACTTTGCAATTGCCGCAGCCGCCCGCTTGCTGGTCCAGCTGGGCGCGGTGGTCATGACATCATACCTCTATGCCTATCTGGCGTCGGTAGCTGCCGCTGGACGCATTCCGGGAATTACCGAGACGACGGCAGCAATTGGCTCCCTTTCCCTCGTCGCCACGGCAGCCGCGATCGTCGCATCTGTGACCAGCGGGCTATTTTCGGATTTGCAGCGAATCCGGCGCCTGCCGCTGGCCATCAGTGCTGTGATCATCGCAGGCGCTCTCGGCATATTGAGCACGCCGCCAAGCTGGCTGGTCCTAGTGCTGGCATTTGCCGTATTCCACGCAGCGCTCGCTTCGTTCCTGTCGCTTGATACAGCGCTGGTGGCCCAAATCGTCAGCGGAAACAAACATCGCGGCGCATTGCTTGGGGTGATGAACCTGACCAACACCCTGCCCTCGATCATTGCGCCGATTGCAGCGCTGCTGGCGATCCAGAATGGCGGCCTGGGCGGCGCGCTGCCGCAATTGGTGTTGCTGAGCGCGGGGACGGCATTGGCCGCAGCCCTGATTATTCCGGCGATCCGCTCCGTTCGCTAAGAGCCACCCGCCAGATCCACCAGAGTGTCCGGACCAAGCACCTGATCAAGCTGCCGGGGCTGCTCGCCGGGGGTGTACCAGATATACAGCGGGATTCCCGCGACGCCCTGGTTGGTCAGGAATGCACTGATTTCCGGATCGCGCTGCGTCCAGTCGCCCTTGACTGCGATTACTCCGGCCCGCTCGAACGCGGTGCGGGTTGCCTCGCGCTCGATCGCGACACTTTCATTGACCTTGCAGGTCACACACCAATCGGCGGTGAACCACAGGAACACCGGTTTGCCCTCGGCGCGGGCCTTGGCCAGATTGGCCTCGCTGAAATTCACCGGGTCCAACATGCTGACTTCCCCCCGCTGCGATGAAGCGTCGAATGCGCGTGGCAGCCCAATGATCAATAAGCCGCCAACTACAACCGCCGCCAGACCGGCAAAGCGTAACGCTGGTATCGTGCGGCGGTGATGGTCACTGAATATGGCAAACGCTGCAATGAAGGCGCAGGACAGCCCCAGCGCGAAAGCCGCAAATGCTTCGCCGCCCAGCCGCCAGGCCAGCCAGAACAGCGCCAGCGCGGTCAGTCCCATGGGAACAGCCAGGAGCTTCCGGAAAGTCTCCATCCATGCGCCCGGTCTGGGAAGCAGACGGCGCAGTGCGGGGATGAAACCGATCAGCAGAAATGGCAGCGCCAGCCCAAGACCGAGGGCGGCAAACAGGACCAGCGCCAGCACCGGCGGCAGCAGCAAAGCCGCGCCCAATGCAGCCGCCATGAACGGGCCAGTACAAGGCGTCGCAACCACTGCAGCGAGCAAGCCGGTGGCAAAGGCGCTTGCTGGTTCACCGCTGCGAGTGAGCGAGAAGGATGGTAGCTGGAACAAACCTGCAAGGTTGGCCGTGATCGCCGCCGCCAACACCGCCAGCGCGACTACAACGCCCGGTTCCTGTAACTGAAAGGCCCAGCCGACCTGTTCGCCTGCCGCGCGCAGCACCAGCAGCAACCCGCCCAGTGCGACGCATGCCAGGATTACGCCGGCACTATAGGCCAGCCCCTCGGCCCGCGCCTGAGCCTGGCTCTCCCCCGCCCGCGCCAGACTGAGCGCCTTGAGGCTGAGGATGGGAAATACACAGGGCATGATGTTCAGCAGCAAACCGCCTGCCAGAGCGCCCAGCAACAGGATCACCAACGGCGGACTATCGCCGGATGGGATTGCCAGCGCGATACCATTTTCCGGCACGGGTCCACTTTTCGCGGTAAAGCTGACGCCCTCGCCGTCCCTGAACGCCAGAATGCCATGGATGTCGCTTGGCGGACCGCCGAACTGCGCCAAAGGGATTTCCGCAATCAGAAGATCGCCGCTGCGGCTGAACCGTTGCCGCGAGCTATAATCGACAAGGTCCAGATTGGCGAGGTAGACATGCGGGTCCGGCAGTTCCAGCGCAGCCGGAAGCGGGATCGCCAGACGCAGGAACTGGTCGGTGACTTCGAACGAACCGGCCCGGTCGAGTTCCGGCGGAATTGCCGCGAGCCACTGGGTAAAGCGACCATCGGCAGGGCCGGAAGCAACGGGTATGACGGTCTGCAAGACAGCCCTTTCGGGAACGCAGATTACATCGGTACAGGCCAGCCACTGCGCCGCGACTCCGACTGGTGTGGGCTGCCCAGCGATGGCGCCCTGCGGCACGGTGACTGGAATCAGGACCGCATACGGCCCCTTGTAAACATGGTTCATCAGACCGCTGATCAGCAATTTATGCGGAACTGGATAAAGCGGTTCACCCGCTTCCCAGCCAGCGGGCAATTGCCAGTCGAGCGTCATCCCATAGCCGGCATCGCCCGGGTTTTTCCAATAGCCGTGCCAGCCGGGCTTGGGCGTGAAATGGACCGCCAGCATCACCTGTTTGCCGGGCATTGCGGCATCCTCGGCTACCAGTTCTGCAGCGATATTGTTGTCCTGCGCATGGACAGAATTTGGCGCGAGGCACGCCGCCAATAATGCAAACAGCAGCATCAGGAGCGTCAGGGCCATATTTTGGGGTTTGAAAGCAAACATCGCGGCCATTGTCCTTGCACGACAGTGGAGCGATGGCCAAGTAGAGTTACATCAGGCAGCACGCAAAAAGGCATTCCATGCAGTCCACATTTGAGAAGCGCGATTTACTGATCCTTGGCGGCGGACTGGTCGGCATGACGCTTGCACTTGCTGCGGCGAAGAAAGGTATCACGAGCCACGTCATCGATCGTGCCGATCCGGCTGACCTGACTGCAGACGGTTTTGACGGGCGCGCTTCCGCCATTTCGACCGCCAGCTGGAACCTGTTCACGAACATCGGCCTTAGTGATCGGCTGGAACCGCATGGCAGCCCGATTGCCTCCATCGCGGTGTCCGACCAGATGCGGCCCGGCAGGCTGGATTTCACGCCAGCGCCACACGAGGGATCGCTCGGACGGATGTTTGCCAACCGGGAATTGCGTCTGGCGCTGTTCGAAGCGGCGGCGGAGGAACAACTGATCTCGTGGCATTCGCAAGTCGAAGTAACTGAGCGCAAACGGGACGAATACGGCGTTTCGGCCTGCTTGAGTGATGGGCAGACCTTGACCGCCAGCCTGATGATCGCAGCGGAAGGACGGCAATCACCCACCCGGAACGAAGCGGGATTGGTGCTGGCAAAGTGGGATTACACTCACCGTGCCATCATCGCCGGGCTGACCCATCAATTGCCACATGACAATGTTGCGTGGGAAATCTTCTACGCAGCTGGCCCCTTTGCGCTGCTGCCGATGCTCGACAATGCCGACGGCAGCCACCGGAGTGCGTTGGTATGGACCGTGGACGAGAAAGATGCAGCCGGCGTGCTCAAACTGTCCGATCGGGCTTTTCTGGCCGAGGTTGCGAAACGCATGGGCGACATTTTCGGCGAGATCACCTCGGTCGCGCCGCGTTCATCCTATCCACTGGGCTTCCACCACACGGCAAAGATCACC
The DNA here is from genome assembly GCA_041552775.1 of Allopontixanthobacter sp. Classification (GTDB taxonomy): domain Bacteria; phylum Pseudomonadota; class Alphaproteobacteria; order Sphingomonadales; family Sphingomonadaceae; genus Allopontixanthobacter. The sequence goes on along the minus strand of JBFEKH010000039.1, from coordinate 7,474 downwards.
GCGCCGCGGCTAGCGCTGGTCGGCGATGCAGCCCACGGCATCCATCCAATTGCCGGACAAGGCCTTAACCTTGGCCTGCGCGATGTCGGTGCGTTGGCAGAAGTGCTGGCGGAAGGAATGCGCCTCGGGCTTGAACCGGGCGATGCGCAATTGCTGGCACGGTACGAGAAATGGCGCGGTCTTGATGCCTTCACAGTGGCGCTGGCGACGGACGGGCTGACCCGCATTTTCGGAATTCCGGGACGCACCGCTTCCGCCATACGGCGGCTCGGCATGGCGGGCATCCAGCGCACGCCTGCCTTGAAAAACTGGTTCATGGACGAAGCGCGCGGCGTCACCGGCGATATGCCGGAACTGCTGAAAGCCTGATCGTTAGTCGCTGGCCTTTGCCGGGCTGGCCTGCTGGATCAGATTGCCTTCCCCGTCACGTAAACGGCGCGGTTCGAGCACCGCTGATGTTTCGATCAGGTCAAGCGCCTGCTGCGCCGCGGCATAGCGTTCAGCGTCGCGTATCCATGCCTGCGCTCGCGAGGCGCCGGGGAGTTTCTTCACTTCTTCGATAGCCGCGCTGACCCGCCCGCTTTCAAGAAAATAGCGCGCCCGCTCCAGCCGCCGTTCGGGCTGAGGGGAAGGCGATGATTCGCGGCGAATAATGAACAGCTCGCTCAATTCCCGGCGGAACCGATCCAACGATGCTTCTTCGGTGGAATCGGACAATTCCGGCCCCAAGCCCTCGAGACGCGCCAGCAATTGGTCTAGCGTCACCGGATTGCGGGATGTCTCGATCACCGTGTTGACCGCATTGGGCAGCGCATCGCTGAACCGAATGCGCAGCTGGTCTGCCAGATAGCCAAGCTCCGCGCCGCGTTCCATTGTCCGCCGAGTGGCAAAGGCAATCAGCAATCCTTCGGCGCGCGCGGCATTACCTGTCGCAGCCTGTGTTTGCAGGTCCAGCTGCGCCAATCGCTGTTCGGCAGCTGCCAGCCGTTGATCCAGTCCGCCTTGTTGTTCTGCAACTCGTTCGACAGCCTTGTTGGCTTGCACCGCCGCTGCGGCTTGCGCCGCCGTCTCCGATGGGCTGGGGATCGGACCGGGCACAATTGCTTCCTCCCCGGCTACGGCGGCAATTTCGGTATCCGGGGAGGATTTGATCACCCGGTCCCAATTGCCATCCATCTTGTAGGCAATATAGCCAACCAGAAACGCGCCCAGTAGAAACGCACCGCCAGTCGCCCACAATATCGTGCGCAACGGCGTCGTGCTTCGGCTGGTTTTGCTCGAATAGTTTTCCATTAATACCTGTTCTGCAACCCTTGCACCCTTTTTAAGTGCGGGGGCACTTGTTTCAATGGTCTTGGCACATGTCCTTTGCCAAGGCCAGCAATGCGCTGTCATTCGGACTGGCGGCATGGTGTATTCCGCCCCAATCGCCATCAATTCCGGCAGTCACCCTTGGCGCGATGGCAACCAGAACAAGCGAATTGGTCGCAATTACGTGCCGCTCGCACTCATCGGCGAAATGCCGAGCGGCCGCGGCGGAATGCAGCAGCACAATGCCGCCCGATGCCAGAAGCTTGACGAATTCCGGAGACATGCTGACCGGGGCCGCCTGATAGACCACGCGTTCCTCAATCTGGATACCTTCGGGCACATCCAGAGCCACCCGTTCGGCACCGGACAGGCGCAGATATCGCAGCGGCCGGGAACCTGCATGATCTTGGGCCTCCAAGAGCGATTGGAGGCCGCCCTCGCCGATTCGCTCGACTGAAAATCCGGCCTTCGTTGCCAAATACGCTGTTGTCTGGCCCACGGCATGGACAGGCTTTCCGCGCAGATTTTCAAGCGCAGATCCGCCATGCCGGATCGCATTGGCGCTACCGATCAGCAGCGCATCGATGGTATCAGCGTCGGGCACGTCCCACGGCACGGCCTGGATTTCAAACAGCGGCTCACCATGAATATGGAGGCCCAGCGCGCGGGCCGCAACGATGGTTGACGAAAGCCCTGGCTGCGGACGTATCACAAAGACTTTCACGCTCAAGAACCGGCCTCGGGCGCCCCGTCAAAATAGGCGCTGATCCCGGCGCTGGCGCGGGCAAGCAAATCACCGGCGAGGCGCGCGGGAGCGCCGGCATCGCCGAGATCGAAGGTCAGACTGCCCTCAACCCGCTCTGCCCCGTTGGGACTGTAGAGCACGGAGGTCAGGGTCATCCGGTCGCCGTTCAATTCACTCAGCACGGCAATCGGACTGTGGCAATTGCCGCCCAGCGCCTCCAGCAGGGCGCGCTCTGCAATGATAGCGGTGTAGCTGGGCGCATCGTTGATCGCTGCGATCAAGGCTCGGGTTTTCGCGTCACCCGTGCGGCATTCGATGCCGATCGCTCCTTGCGCCGGGGCTGGAAGCCATTCGTCTACCTCCAGCGGAGTGCCCGTGCCGGTCCTGCCGAGCCGTTCCAGTCCGGCGGCAGCGAGCAGCGTCACATCTGCTTCCCCGGCGGCCAGCTTGGCCAGACGCGAGGCCACATTGCCGCGAAACATCACGATTTCGCAATCAGGCCGGCGGCTGAGCATCTGGGCTGCCCGGCGCGGCGCGCTGGTGCCCACTTTCGCGCCTCGCGGAATTGAAATGATGCTGGACGCACCGATCAGCACGTCGCGCACATCGGCGCGCGGCAGGATTGCGGTGATTGTCAGTTCTGGCGGACGGATGGTCTCGACATCCTTCATCGAGTGGACCGCTGCATCGACGTGGCCTTCACCCAGCCACACATCCAGTTCCTTGGTCCACAGTGCCTTGCCCCCGATATCGGCTAGGGGTACATCGACGATCTTGTCCCCGCTTGCCCGGACCGGAACCAGCTCGACTGCATTTTCATCCCATCCGTGGGCGGCGCACAGCCTGCTGCGCGTTTCATGGGCCTGAGCCATCGCCAGCGGGGACTGGCGGGTACCCAATCTCAGCAAAGGTGGCCGCAGCGAAGGGGCGGTATCGAATGGGCTGTTCATAGGGTCCAATTCATAGCGTTTACTTGCCCTAGCCATCCATCTCGTTCAGGGGAAGCCCATGGGGATCGTACTCGGGATAGAATCCAGTTGCGACGAGACTGCAGCGGCCCTGGTCACTACTGACCGCAGGATAGTCGCGCAGGTGATCGCTTCGCAAATTGAGGCGCATGCGCCCTATGGCGGGGTCGTGCCTGAAATCGCCGCACGCGCGCATGCCGAAATCCTTACCCCGATAATCGCACAGGTCATGGCTGAGGGCGGCGTCAAGCTGGCCGAGCTGGACGCCATAGCTGCCACCGCTGGCCCGGGTTTGATTGGCGGGGTAATGGTCGGACTGGTCAGTGCCAAGGCGCTGGCGATGGCAAGCGGAGTCCCGCTGATCGCGATCAACCATCTCGAAGGCCATGCGCTGAGCCCGCGGTTGGCCGATCCGGCGCTGGAATTTCCCTATGCGCTGCTGCTGGTGTCCGGCGGGCATTGCCAGATATTGCGGGTGCAAGGCGTCGGCCAGTACCGCCGCCTGGCCACCACCATCGACGATGCGCTAGGCGAGGCATTTGACAAGACTGCAAAATTGCTCGGACTGGGTTATCCGGGTGGGCCTGCAGTAGAACTACTGGCGCTGGAGGGCGATCCGAAAGCAGTCCCCCTGCCCCGCCCGCTGGTCGGTAGCGGCGAACCGCATTTCTCCTTTGCGGGCCTGAAAAGCGCGGTCATGCGCGCCAAAGATAGCGGCAAACATACCGATGCCGATATTGCGGCCAGTTTCCAGCAGGCGGCTATCGATTGCGTGCTGGACCGGCTGCGTGTCTCGCTGGACGCTGGTGACAAGATGCCCGCGCTGGTGGTGGCAGGCGGGGTTGCGGCGAATGCCGCGATTCGCGGCGCGCTTGAGGGATTTGCGGCAGAACGGGATATGAAATTCGTCGCACCGCCAATGGCGCTGTGCACCGATAATGCCGCGATGATCGCCTGGGCCGGTGCAGAGCGGCTCGCAACCGGACAGTCCGATGCGCTCGATTTCGCTGCGCGTCCGCGCTGGCCGCTCGACCCCGATGCCGAGACAGTGCGCGGTGCAGGAGCCAAGGGATGAGCGCGAACAGCACACCAGTCGGCGTCCTAGGCGCGGGCGCATGGGGCACGGCCTTGGCGCAGATGCTTGCCTCCGATGGCAGGGATGTGGTGATCTGGGCGTTGGAGCCGGAGTTGGTGGAGGAAATCAACACCGACCATACCAACAGCCTCTACCTGCCTTCCGCCAAACTCGCTGGGACAATCCGGGCGACCGGAAATCTCGAGGATTTTACCGCTTGCAACTTGGCGCTGGTTGTCACGCCAGCCCAACATCTGGGCCGGGTGCTTGGCGGTATGGCATCACATCCCCGCGATCTGGTGCTATGCAGCAAGGGTATCGAAGCGGGCACTGGCCGGTTGATGAACGATGTCGCGAAGGCCGCTGCGCCCGCCAGCGATATCGCGATCCTGTCCGGCCCCACTTTCGCGCATGAAGTGGCCGCGGGCCTGCCAACCGCAGTCACCCTGGCCTGCGACGGCGGTGAAGAACAATGGCGCCGTTTGGCCCCGGTTATCGCCCGTCCACAATTCCGGCCCTATTACTCCGACGATGTTACCGGTGCGGAAATTGGCGGAGCTGTGAAGAACGTGCTGGCGATTGCCTGCGGTGTGGTGGACGGGCTCGGTCTGGGCCAGAACGCCCGTGCGGCGTTGATAGCGCGCGGCTATGCCGAAATGCTGCGATTTGGCGAGGCGCTGGGTGCACAGCGCGATACCCTGGCCGGGCTATGCGGACTGGGGGATCTAGTGCTGACCTGTTCGTCCACCGCCAGCCGTAATTTCTCCCTCGGCAAGGCACTTGGCGAAGGACAATCGGCTGAAACCCTGATGGCCGACCGGCGTACAGTTGCCGAAGGCGCGCATACCGCGCCGGTGCTGGTTGAACTGGCGGCGCGGCACGGTGTGGCAATGCCGATCGTCTCGGCCGTATACCGGCTTCTCGGCGGCGCACCGGCTGGTGAAGTAGTTTCGCAATTGCTGTCGCGCCCGCTGACTACCGAACAGGAATACCCTGCGTGACCGCAGCGACAGATCCCGTGCCAGAACCCTCCCCTGAACGGACGGACGAAGGCGATATTGCCGCGCTGGCCAAGGGCGGGCGGACGAATTTCTTCGGGTTCCTCCTCCGGCTCGCGGCGCGCCTGCCATTCCTGTTCATTGCCGGCCGCCTTTACGGTGCCGAGGCACTGGGGCGTTTTGCGTCTGCACTCGTGATTGTCGAACTGATCGCGATGCTGTGCACGATGGGCGAAAAACGCGGATTGGCACAGCGCTTGTCTGATGGCGATGGTACGCCGGCCAATCACATCGTATTCGACGGAATGCTGGTCGCCTTCCTGTTCGGAAGCGCCGCAGCAATGTTGCTTTACCTGGTCCCCGCACCCATGTTTCCCAGCGGACAGTATACCGAGCTGGACCGGTTGGTGGTGCTGGCCATTCCAGCGCTCGCGATGACCGAAATTGCCCTGGCGGCGCAGGCTTACAAATTCGACATCGCAACCACGGTACGCTCTCGGGCGGTAGTTGAACCGTGGACCATCTCGATCATGGCGGGAGTGTTCTTCTACATCATCCCGGCCAGCGGGTTGAGCATCGCCTATGTCGCATCGATCATGGGGGCGGCGCTGACCGCGTTCTGGCCTTTTGTTCGCAGCTACGGTCTGCCGCGCGGCTGGATGCCCAGCCTTGGACGGATGAGCAGGCTGACCATGCGGGGGCTACCCCTTGCCAGCGCCGATGCGATTGAATGGGGAACTCGGCGACTCGATCTGTTCGTCCTCGGCCTGTTCGCCGGTCCTGCCGCAGTTGGCGTCTATTACGTGGCACAGCAGGTCGCCAGCCTGCCGCAAAAGCTGAAGACCAGTTTCGAGCCGATTCTCGGCCCGGTGATCACCCGCAATCTCAAGGAAAAGAACTACGCTGGGATCGCATCGCAGGTTTGCCAGGTGGGTTTCTGGATCATCGCGGCACAGGCAGGCATCGCGCTCGCTCTTGGCGTTCCCGGCGAAGGGGTGATGGGCCTGGTCGGGCCGGGCTTCGTGGCGGGCACGGGCGCGCTGGCGTTCCTGCTGGCTGCGGAAGTTGTTGCCGCGACTGCCGTGGTGTCCGAAGCAGCGCTGGTGTACATGGCGCGGCTCCGCAATCTATCGATTTCCATTGCCACCATCCTGCTGCAAGCCGGCCTGACTGTGGGCGCCATGCTGGTGGCGGATCGTTACGGCCTGAGTGATTATTACCGTGCAGCGGGCGCTGCACTGTCACTCATGCTGGCCCTGGGAATCATGTCGCTGGCAAAGGCGTGGCTGCTGTCCCGCATCCTGGGGTATCCGGTAAATAATTGGCGCTGGGCTCTCGTTTGGGCTGCCGCGCCAGCGGTGGTCGTGGGATATCTGGCAACCCTGCTGCCGGAATGGGCGGAGCTTGCCTTGGGTATTCCGGCGATCCTGCTGACGTACGGGTTTGTCATCTGGCACAAGGGCTTCGGGCCCGAGGACAGAGTGTTGTTTCGCCGCAACCTGGGCGGCGAACTCAGCGATAGCCCGGCCACCTGATCTGCGGCTCTCCCAGCATGGCCTGCAACACGCGGTCGTTAAATCGGCAATCGACCCTTTGCGCTGGCGGGGTGCGTGGCTAAGGTGGCAGGCATGACAATCCGACCCATTCTCGCATTATTCGCCGGAGCGCTGCTCGTGGCCATCATGGCCTTCGCCGGCGGTGCGTCGAGCGGCGGGCAGATGGCTGAGCAAATGGACCGCGCAGCACGCACCGCAATTGCCAACGCCGGAGGCGCGCCGATCACTGTGCGCTTCACCACCAATGGCGGATGGCCGACCCGGCATGCACTGCTCAGCGGCGGTGAAGATGTGGATGAAGGGACCCGGGCAAAGGTTGCAGAAGCTGTCGCCGCGATCCCGGGCGTCGGCGCAGTAAGCTGGGCCGATGGATCGATGGTCGCGGAAAATGCAACAATGGTGCTGACCCCGATGCATTGCCAGGAAGATGTCGAGGCGTTGCTGCGCGCACGGACCATCCGGTTCGAGGAATCGAGCAGCGCATTCGATCCATCCAGCCTCGAATTGCTCGATGAGGTGGCCACGGCTCTGCGCCCTTGCCTAGGCAGCATTATCGCGATTACCGGTCATACAGACAGTTCCGGTACCGAAGACGAAAACCTTGCGCTTTCACGGTCGCGTGCATTTGCGGTCAAGCAAGCCCTGATCAGCCGGGGCATACCAAGCGGCGGCCTGCGGGCGCGCGGGGTGGGATCAAGCAACCTGGCCGAAGGTCTGTTACCAACAGATCCTGCCAACCGGCGGATCGAATTTTCGGTAATCGCGACCGTGCCGATCGCGCCTACGCCGGTCGACACACCGGGTCCGCGATGAATACGGTG
>JBFEKH010000038.1:0-18204 GCA_041552775.1 Allopontixanthobacter sp. | reverse complement strand
GGGCGTTATCTCCGTGGTGTGAATGAACTGCATTAACTGAGCTTAGGTCAGCGTGACCGCTCAGATGCGCGCCCCATGCAGCACGAGGCACGACAAGCGCGCTAACGAGCATGAAAAAGGCAAGAATCCGGAACACGGTGCTGCGATAACTGGTAGGAACCCGCAACGCAATGTCGATGATTTCACCCATTGGCGCGTTCGTCCGCTTTTAGGCGATCTCCGGCACCCCGCGCATGGCCGGAATTGGGGCGCAAGGCTGCCATCATAAAAATCAGAGCCGAAGTTCCTGACTGGGTCGCTTCCTGCAGGTTGGCTTTTGTTTTCCGCCCAATCTGCCCCAACCACCGCTTTGGGTGCAAAGCCGCCGTTTTCCATCGTGTGAATGAACGGCAGCTAATCGCCGACGCCCTAAAATCTGACTGTCAGGATCGTCCGACGGTCGTTCGCTAGGGTGGCCTCCTTCACCTGAACGAAGGTCCGCTTACCTGTTTCTGGGCGCAAGTCCGGGCAGTCTCCAGCGTCCGGCGCTGCCGCCAATCCAGCTCCAGCTATTGACGCCCGAATAGGGGCAATCGAATGGTATCCAATCATTGATCTCGTTGTGAGCAAAGCGGCGCGAGTGAACTCATCCTGCCACCACGACTTCATATGTGAGCAGCCTTCCGCCCCGATTTGAGTGGTGCGGATCGGGATTGGCGGACGCTCTAGAGGTTAGACAGCAGGAGAATGCAATCCGCAGCTGACCCAGCCGACATTAAGCTGGTTAGACTTATCAAGTACTTAGTATTGTTTCAATTATTCCTGACCTCACGAGGCATCCTTTTTTCCATTGTCGAATTCGTGTCTTGCTCCTGCATCGCAGCGCCCTTAGGGCGGCTGGCATGACAGACAAGAAAAACGATCACGAGCTCAGCAAGCGCAGGTTTTACCCCGCGAGTGTTGAGGCAAAGACCGCGGTGGCAGCTCCCAAGCAGACGCCGCAGACCCAGCATCCCGCCTATCGGCTGGCGTTTCAGGATGATGATTTCCTGCTGCGCGAGGAATTGCGCCCGGTGCGTTTCCAGCTGGAATTGCTCAAGCCGGAAATGCTGCTGGAAGAAGCGGGCGTCGGTTCCACCCTGGTGATGTATGGTTCGGCCCGTATCCCGTCACCCGCAGAGGCCGCATCGCTAGTGGCCAATGCGCCGCCGGAACGCAAAGCGGTGGCGGAGCGGCTGGCGGAAAAATCGAAATATTATCAGGAAGCGTACAACCTTGGCCGGCTGGTCAGCGAAAAAGCGATCATCGAGAATGGCAAACGCCAATTCGTGATCTGTTCGGGCGGGGGACCATCGATCATGGAGGCCGCCAACCACGGCGCATCCGATGCCGGGGCGGAATCCATCGGCCTCAACATCGCTCTGCCGCATGAGCAGGCACCGAATGTCTATGTGACGCCCTATCTCTCGTTCCAGTTCCACTATTTCGCTCTGCGCAAAATGCATTTCCTGCTGCGGGCGCGGGCCGTGGCGGTGTTCCCGGGCGGATTTGGAACGCTCGATGAATTCCTGGAATTGCTGACACTGATCCAAACCGGCAAGATGAAGCCGATCCCGATCTTGCTGTTCGGCAAGGAATTCTGGACCAAGGTCGTCAATTTCGAAGCGTTGGCCGACGAAGGCACGATCAACCGGGATGATCTGGATCTATTCCACTGGTGCGAAACCGCCGAGGACGCATGGGCCCACATCGCGGAATTCTACGAGCTGGAACGCTAGGACCAATTGCGCACGGCCTGGTGCCCCATCGGTCCGTTGCCCTGGCCAAAGCCCGGGGCATTTTCCATGGCGCTATAAACGAATTTGCGGGCGATCCTGACCGCATCTTCAAGCGATAGGCCGTGGCCCAGCAGGGTCGCAATTGCGGCTGACAGCGTGCAGCCGCTGCCGTGCGTATGCTGCGTTGCTAGCCGCGTGTGGTGGAAGATTGTAATTTCGCCGGACGGGCTGACCAGCGCGTCGATCACGCGTTCGTCATCGGTGTGGCCGCCCTTCGCCAGAACGGCGCAGCCCGCTTCCTGCGCCAGTGCGCCAGCGGCGTCCTGCATCAGTTCCAGCGTGCGGAGCTGGCGGCCGGACAGCAATTCCAGCTCGGGCAGGTTGGGCGTCAGCAGAGCTGCGAGCGGGAACAGGTGTGTCCGCATGGCTGAAATGCTTGCCTCGTCCACCAGCTGCGCGCCCGAAGTTGCCACCATGACCGGATCAAGGACGATAGGGATAGGCCCGGTGCCATCACCAGAAGTACCGACTGCCCGCAATGCGGCGACCACGTGCTGGACGATATCGGAATTGCCGAGCATGCCGATCTTGATCGCATCCACCCCGATGTCGTCGATGCAGGAAGCGATCTGTTCCTGAACGAATTCCCCGGCGATCGGCGTGATACCCTGTACCCCGACGCTGTTCTGCGCGGTTACGGCAGTGATCGCGGTCATCGCATAGCCGCTGAGCATGGTGATCGTCTTGATGTCGGCCTGGATGCCTGCTCCGCCAGAACTGTCGGATCCAGCGATCGACAGGATGCGAGGGGGCGATGATTGCGGCGTGGTCATCCCTGGAACTTGCGCACTGCACTGGGCGGCGCCTTCTCCTGTTGCGCTTTGCTGCGCGATGGGCGGTCTATCAATTCTCCGCCGCAATTGGGGCAGCGATCATCCAGCTCCTCTGCGCAATTCGCGCAAAAAGTGCATTCGAAGCTGCAGATGAACGCGCTAGGTGCCTCGGCAGGCAGATCCGCGCCGCAGCGTTCACAATCGGGGCGCATTTCCAGCATCAGGCAGCGTCCTGCACGGCGGCGCAGATGCGCTCCACCACCGCTTCCACCTGCGCCTGGTCATCGCCTTCGGCCATCACGCGGATCACTGGCTCGGTGCCCGAAGGGCGGATTACCAGCCGGCCCTTGCCCGCCAGTTCCGCCTCTGCCGATGCAATCACCGATTTCACCGTTTCGTTATCGAGCGGAGCACCGCCGGAATAGCGCACATTCTTGAGCAATTGCGGGACCGGATCGAACAGATGAAGCAGATCGCTCGCTTTCTTGCCCGACTGCACCAGCGCGGCCAACACCTGCAGCGCGGCAATGGTGCCGTCGCCCGTGGTGGCATGGTCCAGCATGATCATGTGGCCCGATTGCTCGCCGCCGACATTGAAGCCGCCGCTGCGCATTTTTTCAAGCACATGGCGGTCACCTACCTTGGCTCGTTCCAGCATCAGGCCCTTTGATGCGAGGAAGCGCTCCAGCCCGAGGTTGGACATCACCGTGGCAACTATTCCGCCGCCCCTCAGTTCGCCGCGGGCTGCCAGCCCGGTTGCGATCAAGGCCATGATCTGGTCGCCGTCGACCGTCCGCCCGGTTTCGTCCACCACGATCAGCCGGTCGGCATCCCCGTCCAGTGCAATGCCGATGTCGGCCCCTTCGTTCACCACCGCCGCTTTCAGAGCATCGAGCGAAGTCGAACCGACCCCGTCATTGATGTTTTTGCCATTGGGCGTGACCCCAATCGTGATGATTCTTGCGCCCAGTTCCCAAATCGCCGACGGGGCGACTTCATAGGCAGCGCCGTTGGCGCAATCGACCGCGATTTTCAGGCCGTCGAACCGGACATCCTGCGGAACCGACTGTTTGATCGCATGAATATAGCGGCCGCGCGCATCATCGATCCGGCGGGCACGCCCGATGTCCTCCGATGCGGCGAGCGGCTGGTCGGACTGGATCAGCGCTTCGATGGCGAGTTCATCCTCGTCGGACAATTTGAACCCGTCCGGCCCGAACAGCTTGATGCCATTATCTTCGAACAGATTGTGGCTGGCGGAGATCATTACGCCCAGATCAGCGCGCATCTCGCGGGTCAGCAAGGCGATGGCCGGTGTCGGCAGCGGCCCGGTCATGATCACATCCATGCCCACGCTGGTGAATCCAGCCACCAGCGCGCTTTCCATCATGTAACCGGACAGGCGCGTATCCTTGCCGATTACCACGCGGTGTTTGTGGTCGCCGCGCAGGAAATGGCGCCCAGCGGCCTGCCCCACGCGCATCGCGGTGGCGGCTGTCATTACGCCTTCATTGGTCCGGCCCCGAATGCCGTCCGTGCCGAAAAACTTCCGTCTCATAGAATTCTCGCTTCGAATTTTCTCGCAGCCTGCCCCGATTCTTGCCACGGGCTTCCCACTTGCCACGGACTACTGGCGCGTTAAGCCGCCAAAGGGAAGGGCCAAGCGACTGGCCGATAGAAGGGAACTATTGAATTTGGCGCAAGCAGCAGAGAGCAAGAACGGCACATCGGGCGACTTGATTGCGATTAGCCTGCCGGTCTGGTGGACATTTGGGGGGCTGGTTGCCGGATTGCTAGCGGGGCTGGCACTGGCAGACAGCGCGCAGCTTGATGCCGTTTTGGCGGTTGCGCAGCCAACCGGATCGCTGTGGCTGCGGGCTTTGCAGATGACGATCATCCCGCTTGTCGCGGCGCTGCTGATCTTGGGCATCACGCAAATGGCGCAGGCTGCCCGGGCGGGCAGGGCGGCGCAGTTGATGCTGGGGATAGTTTTTGGCGTGCTGGTGCTGAGCGGCGTGATCGCGACACTCGCCATGCCGGCGTTGCTCGCGATATTTCCGATCCCGTCATCTGCGTCGGGTTTGCTGGTGGCAGGCGAAGGACAGGCACAGCAGGTTCCTGTGATCGGCGATTTCATCACTTCGCTGATTGCGCCCAACATCATCGCCGCTGCGGCGGAAACGGCTATGCTGCCGCTGACCATATTCTTCGCGATGTTCGCGCTGGCGATGGTGCGACTGCCGCACGAGCAGCGCGAGACCTTGCTGCGGTTCTTCCGCGCCCTGGCCAACACGATGCTGACGATCATCGGCTGGGTCCTGTGGGCCGCGCCGGTAGGGGTATTCGCCCTCGCGTTAGGCGTTGCTGCGCGCAGCGGCGGCGGTGCCTTCGCCGCACTGGGGCATTACATCCTGACCGTCAGCGCCATTGGGGCCTGCGTTTTGCTGGGTGCCTATCTGCTGGCGCTGGTGGGCGGGCGGATCGGTCCGCTGCGGTTTGCCCGGGCGATGATCCCGGCGCAGGCGGTAGCGATATCGACCCAGAGCTCACTCGCCAGCCTGCCGGCCATGCTGGCGAGCGCCAACGCGCTGGGCATTCGCGAGCGCACCGCCGATTTCGTGCTGCCGCTGGCAGTGGCGATATTCCGTGCAACCAGTCCGGCAATGAATCTGGCGGTGGTGATCTACGTTGCCACTCTGGCCGGTGTGGAGTTGACGCCGATGATGATGTTCGCCGGAATTGCGGTGGCCTTCATTATCAGCGTGGGATCGGTCAGCCTGCCGGGATCGATCAGCTTCGTGGTATCCATCGGGCCGATTGCGATTGCGATGGGGGTACCGGTAGAGCCCTTGGCGCTGCTGGTGGCGGTTGAAATGCTGCCTGACATCATGCGAACGCTGGCCAATGTAACCATGAATGTGGCCGTGACAGCGGCGGTCGACCGATCTACGCAGGATTGAACGCGAATCCTGCAACCCTTTCGGCGCCCATGCGTTGAGGTAACGAACCAGAAACTATTTCACACTGACTGATTGGAGAAACCATGTCTTTCAAACTCACCCCGCTGCCCTATGCAGACACGGCGCTTGATCCCGCCATTTCCGCCGAGACGCTGTCCTACCACCATGGCAAGCACCATCAGGCCTATATCGACAAGACCAATGCGGCGATCGAGGGCACAGCCCATGCCGACGCCTCGCTGGAAGACGTCATTGCCGCAGCACGCGGGTCCAACCAGGGCCTCTTCAACAATGCGGCGCAGAGCTATAACCACGGCTTCTACTGGCATTCGATGGCCGCAGACACAACGTCCGCGTCTGACGAGTTGGCCTCGATGATCAAAACCGCTTTCGGTTCGGTCGATGATCTGAAGACCAAGCTGGCAGACAAGGGCGCAGGCCATTTCGCCAGCGGCTGGGTCTGGCTGGCTGAAAAGGACGGCAAGCTGTCCATTGAAGAAACGCACGACGGCGACACGCTGGCCGACAGTGACTTCAATCCGCTGCTGGTAATCGACCTGTGGGAACATGCCTATTATCTGGATCACCAGAACAAGCGGCCTGCCTATCTCGATGCAGTCATCAACCAGAAACTGAACTGGGCATTTGCTTCGGACAATCTGGCGCGCGGTACTACCTGGAATTACCCCGCCTGATCGGGCGAACCCCCAATACAAAAAAGGCCCGCCCTGCAGATGCAAGGCGGGCCTTTTTGTTTTGTTCGGCTCAACTCTCGGGCGCGGCATCCTCGCTTGCCAGATCGAGCAGGTTTTCCGCGAACAGCGGTTCGCCAAAAACGAAACCGATCAGATTAGGCCGCCCTACATTATCGAAGAATGCGGTCAGCATCAGCAGGATGGGGACGGACAGCAGCGCCCCGAAAACACCCCAGACCCATGAAAAATAGCTCAGAGCGATCAGGATCATCACCGGGTTCATCGTGAACCGGGCACCCAGGATTGCCGGTGTAACGATATTCGCCTCTACCGCATGCAGGCCCAGATAGGCTGCGGCAGGGATGATCCCCAGAAAGGCTGTTTCCGCCGTGCCAATGCCGAACAGGGCCAGCAACGATGTCATGATAAGAGGACCGATATAGGGAATGAAGTTGAGCATGGCCGCCAGCCCACCCCACATCACCGGAGCTTCCACGCCCATGGCCCATGCTCCGATAGCAACCACCACTCCGACACAGACATTGATCCATGCGACGGTGAAAATATAGGCGGCGACCCGGTTCTGCATTTCGCGCAATGCCCGTGCTGCCTTGATACTGGTGCCGAAAGACGTCCGGTCGAACAGCAGGTGCTGGCGCATGCGAACACGGGCCTCGATCATGAAAAAGGTCATGAGCAGGGTCAGCAGCGTTTCCAGCACGACGCTTGGCGTAGCAAAGGCCAGTTGCTGGATCACCGACGGGCTGGCGAGCACGACTTCGCGTCCGCCGGACTGGCCCATTAATTTGGAAAGTTCCTGATTGGCCATCGCCATCCAGGCAAATTGATTTTGAAATTCGCCAAACCGGTCAGCCGCCTGGTTGGCCATGGCTGGCAGGCGGTCATACAGATCAACGGCAGGCTGCAGGATCAGTCCCAGCGCCAGCAGCAGGATCGCGAAGAACGACAGCAATGCGGCTAGCGATGCCAGGATGTTCGGTAGGCCCCAGCCCGCCAATTTATCGGCTAACGGGGACAGGATGATTGTCAGCACGGCTGCGGTTACGACTGGAAGAAAGACTACCGAACCGATCGAAAGCACAAATGGCAAAGCGAAGAAAAGACCTGCACCCAGAATCAGTACAAGCGCGGAAATCAGGCGCAATTCCTGTTCCGCAAAGGCCTTGCGTCTGCTGGCCGCAAGTTTTGTGGACACAGCTTGGGAGGGAACAGAATCAGGCGAGGAAACTGGAACGTCCATTGGGAATCCTTTTGTCCCCGGCAGGGGTATACACCGCGCTGCTGGTAGTTCGGATACCCGAGTGCTGCCTGCGCTGCCCTAAGGCATATAGCTTGAATTATCGGGTCTTGGAAGCAAACCCGTTGCCAGCGGCTACCATGTCCAGTTCCTGCAGAATCGCGCGGTGAGCTGATGCATCATCGGTCGATCGGCGCGGGATATCGCCATCTTCCATCATGGATGTCAGCGTCGCCCGGGCACGGCCCACGCGGCTCTTGATCGTGCCCACGGCGCAGCCGCAGATACTGGCTGCTTCTTCATAGGAAAAGCCGCCGGCCCCGACCAGCAACAGCGCCTCGCGCCGTTCGGCAGGCAAGGTCAGCAGCGCTCGGTGCATATCCGACAAATGGATCGGATCCTCCTGACCGGCTGGTGCCGTCAGGATCCGCTCGGCAACGTTCTCGTCATACTCACCGCGAAAACGGTTGCGGCGCATGTCGGTGAGATAGGCGTTGCGAAGGATCACGAATGTCCAGGCGCGCATGGAAGTGCCAGGTTCGAACCGCTCCTGCGCCGCCCAGGCCTTCATCATGGCTTCCTGCACCAGATCGTCGGCCATGTCGGGGCGGCCGCACAGCCCGCGCGCAAAGGCGCGAAGATGCGGGATGACTTCGGTCAATTCGCGTTTAAAGTCGGCTTTCTCAGCCGGAGTGCGCTCGCTGTCACTCATCAGGATTTATCATCCAGGCGTGAAAGCAAGTCTTTGAAACTGTCGGGAAGGGGTTCTTCCACAACAGAATCATATAATTGACGCAAGCCATTTGCCCAGTCAGGTTGCTGGCCAGCAGTATGTTTGGCCTGCTGACCTGTTTGCTGTAGGTGCACTGTTCCGTTCTCCGAACTGTCCTTGGCGACCTGTTTTTTGTCAGATTTCATAGCTAACTTGTAATACCCATGACTTCATTACTGATACCGGTCTAACCGAAATTTGCAGGCCGCGCTGAATTAATATGATTGTGCTACAGGGAACGAAGGGCCGTTTGTTTTGTTCCCTGCTTTAGACCGAAGTTGTTGGCCGGATACTCCGACCTCCGAAAAGCTACCCAACCGGAGGGTTTTTACCCGTGTTTGATCTTTGTCCGTGAACCAAGCGGAAAACCGCAAGAAGGCAGCGCGGAGATGGCTCGTGGAGTATCCGCGCGCGGTCCCGATCCTGATTTTTCTGTTGATTGCCGCAATTACTGGATTGAGTGTCTTTGCCATCGAACGCGGGGAATACCAACGTGAACGTGCGCGCCTGCAGTCGATTTCTCAATCGATTGGCTCTGCACTGGAGCGCCGCGTCAGCACCAGCGCGGCATACCTTCGGGCTGGCGCGGCTCTGTTCAGCACAGTCGATCAGGTCGAAGAGCCGCTGTTTCGGCGATTCGTCAACGAATTGCGGGTCGACACCGATTATCGCGGTTCGTTTGGTGTAGGTTGGGCGGAGGCAGTGGCGCCCGCAGATCTGGCGGATTACCAACGCCGAATGGCTGTCAGTTTTCCAGATGGGCGCACGGTTTTCCCTTCTTCCGACAACAAACGCAAATGGGTCGTCCCGGTGACCTTTCTTCAGCCTCAGACCAAGACCAATCGTGATGCGCTCGGGTTCGATATGTACTCGAACGCGGTGCGCCGCGCTGCGATGGAAGAAGCAGAGCGGACGGTTCGCCCCGTCGCGAGCGCTAGGATTCCGCTGGTTCAAAGGGGCGCCAATGGTTCGGCTGTCGGCTTTCTGATTTATATGCCCGTATTCGAAAGTCGCGACCGCAGCGGGCGTGGTGTCGTGCGGCCACTCAAGGGCTTTATCTACAGTCCGTTCAATGGACAGGAATTCCTTGAATCGGTCCTCGAATCGGAAACTGCCAGCCGAAGTGGTGTCCGCCTGTATGACGGGACAGTTGCGCCGGAGAATTTACTGGCAGAAGTCGCCCCTGCAATATCTTCAGGTGCCGTGATTTCTACCCCGCTGATGATTGCCAACCGACCTATGGTTCTGGAAGTGAAATCGGCGCGGAGCGGGACCTTGTCGCAATTGTCCATGGCCACGCTGATCTTCGGCCTGATGGTGGCGAGCTTGCTGATGATAGTGGCGCGGCTGCTCAGCCAGCAGGCACTGGAAGACCGCGCATCACTCGAATGGCTGCGGGAACAGCATTCGATCCGCAATTCCCTGACCCGCGAACTCAATCACCGGGTGAAGAATACTCTGGCCAATGTTCTGTCGATCATCGCCCTGACCCGGCGCAGGGCAGCCGGTCTCGACGATTTCGCCGAAGGGATCGAGGGGCGCATCAGGGCCCTGTCCGCGACCCACGACCTGCTCACCCAGTCCGAATGGGGCACTACCCCGCTAGAAGACGTCGTGAATGCCGAACTTGCTCCCTATAAGGGTGCTGGAGAGGTTCTGACGATTGAAGGTCCGCCAGTGAAGCTGGCTCCCAACGATGCCTTGTCACTTGGCCTTGCGATGCACGAACTCGCCACCAACGCTGCAAAATACGGTGCATTGGGGAGTTCTGGCGGCCGGGTTTCGATCAGCTGGACGCTGGAAGACGGCACCGTCCGGGTCGTGTGGCAGGAAACCGGTGGGCCGCCGGTCCCGTCAGGCCGCAAACGGGGCTTCGGGACTGACCTGATCGAGAAGATCGTTGCGCATGAACTCAACAGTCCGGTCGAACTGGATTTTGCACCCGAGGGAGTGCGCTGCGTTATTACGGTACCAGTGCGTACGCCGAGCGATTTTGCAATTCGCGCCCGGCGCTAGGGTATAGCCCTGGACAGGGCTGCCCTAACCACCGAGGTTTCAAGCCGCGATCAGTCCAGCGGGCGGCTGGAACCGAAGAACAGCGCCTGTGAAATAGCGGCGCGTACCGTTGCTTCCTGGAACGGCTTGGTTACCAGATAGGTCGGCTCGGGCCGGTCACCGGTCAGCAAGCGCTCGGGATAGGCGGTAATGAAAATCACCGGAATGCTGTCGATTGCCAGAATATCATCCACCGCATCAAGGCCGGAGGACCCGTCTGCCAGCTGGATATCAGCCAGCACCAGCCCAGGCGTTCTCTCCGCGACAACGGCCAGGGCCTGCGTGCGGGTTGCAGCGGTGCCGCAGATCTCGTGACCCAGCGATGTCACCAGATCTTCCAATTGCATGGAGATCAGCGGTTCATCTTCGATGATCAGCACGCTGGTGGTGGATTCGCGGTCGATTTCTTCGACCGCTTCGTTGATCAGGTTGGTCACATCTGCCGGATTCATGTCCATGATCGCGGCGGTCTCTTCGATGGAAAAATCTTCCAGCGTAGTCAGCAGCAATGCCTGCCGATTGAGCGGGGTCACCGCCTTCAGGCGGAGGTTTGCAGCGATTTCGTGTTCGCTTGTCCCGGTATTGGAACCGGCGATCTCCAGATAGGCACTGGACCAGACCTTGTTGAAGGCACTGTACAGCGGAACGCGTCCACCCCCCAGGCTCTCCCGCAAGTCATCGTCGGCCAATGCTGCCTCAAGCGTAGCCTGGACGAAGGCATCGCCGGTTTTCTGGGAGCCCGTCAACGCGCGCGCATAGCGGCGTAGATAGGGGAGATTCTTTGCGACCTGTTCACCCAATGACATGGTAACCCTTCCGTCTTGTAATCCGCCTTGAAACGCATTCGGTCGGGATAGGTTCCGGCCCGTTTCAGGTTGTTAGGCGGTAATGTTGGTTGGAGATGCTGATAGGGCGGCGCGGCGCTCATGTCAGATACTTTCTAAGAATTTTCGATATTTTTTTCCGCCTCCGGGAACCTCGTTCGAACTGGGGCATTTCGAATATGTCACTGGCCGAGACACCCCCTCCCGTCCATTCGGCCAGTGATACGATCCCCCCAGGGCCTCCGTTCCCAAGTGAATTCGGAGGCCCTTTTTTTGTTGGGATAGATCATCGCCTGGATGGTTATCGCGAGGGCTTCTGGGCAGTTCTGCGCAGGCGTTCAAATATTCCGGGCCGCTCTGGCCCGCGAATGGCTTCGATCAATTCAGCCGGGTCATACGGCTTCACCAAAATCGGCCCCATTTCGGCGATCCTGGGCGGAATATCCTGCGGCGCACCGGTGGAAAATACAATTCGTGGCGGGTTGGGTCCGATATCATCGACCAGTTCCGCAATCGCCCAGCCGTCATCGCGGTCAGCCAGGTGGACATCGAGGATGATGGCATCAGGGCGTTTCACTCGCAAGGCTGCGAGGGCGGCGTCGGTGGAATTGCACAAGATTACTTCGCCTGCCCCGGCATCCAGCAGCGCCTGCTCAATCGCCATTGCTAGCAAGCCGTCATCTTCCACGACCAGAATTCGACCGAAGCCGGCCGGTATCGCGCGTCTTCCCGGTGCTTTCACATTCGGTTGCATGGATTTGGCCAAAGTCCCCCGTCTCCACAGGCAGTCACGCCATCACCATTCCGATGGCTCGGCCCCCATCGGGCCAAGATTATTCAACTCAACGTCAGAATTCTAATCAATGTTCCCGTCACGAAGCAGATTTATCGCTCGTCCTCGAATAATATCGCGATGGGCAAAGCAATTACCGAAGATTACAGTATTTTTTGGTATATCAGATATTCACGGTTGATCGTTCCGCCAATGGTATCCGCGATCGCGACCATTCCCTGGTTATCGTCAAGTATCCAACCGATTTCCGCACGCGTTGCTCCGAAGGTGCCTACCGCTTCCTTGCGAATTACTTCGATCATCATGAACGCTAGCTGGCTGGCAAGCCGTGAATTGTGGTGTTCCTTGAGTACCCCCATCAGCGGCACGCGCATGTGTTTGCCGCGGGGTTTGCGGATCCAGCGCAGCAGGGTCAGCCAGCCAAAGGGAAACAGCTTTCCGCCGGTTTGGGCCAGGGCCTCGTTCACATCGGGGAAGGTGATCATGAACGCCACTGGCTGCCCGTCCAATTCGGCAATCCGCACCAATTCAGGATGGATCAGCGGCAGCATCTTTTTGGCGGCATAGGAAATCTCGGTGTCGGTAAAGGGCACGAAGCCCCAATTGCCTGACCACGCATCGTTGAGAATGTGCAGGATGATCCGCACTTCATCCTCGAATTTTGACTTGTCGACCGGGCGGATCCTGATCCGTTCGTTCCGTTCGCCCGATTTCACAATCCGTTCGACCAATGGCGGAAAATGGTCGCCGATTGGCAGATCATAGGTCAGCAGCTTCTTGGCCGGAATGTATCCGGCACCCTCGATCCAGGCTTGGTAATGGGCCGGGTGATGGCCCATCATCAGCATTGGCGCATGGTCATGGCCGCGGACCAGAAGGCCCGGCTCTTCCCAGATTGACATGGAAATCGGGCCGAGCACTTTCGTCATACCCTGGCCCCGCAACCAGTTCTCAGCCGCCCTCAGCAAGGCATCGCCAACTTTCCGGTCGGCTGCGTCATAATAGCCGAACATGCCGGTGCCGGGGCCCATTCCCTGTTGGGGCGGGATGGTCAGGGCGAGCTCGTCGATATGGGCGGAAATACGTCCAACTGCTTGCGCCCCGCGGTACGCGATGAAAAATTGCGCGCGGGCGTGCTCGAAAAAGGGGTTCTTGTCCGGATTGACCAGTTCCAATTGTTCGCTGTGCAGCTGGGGCACGAAATGCGGCACTCCGGCTGAAAACTTGCGGCCAAGATCAACAAAGGCCGCGCGGCCTTTCTTGCCCGATACCGGGCTGATGGTGATTGGCATTTCGGTCACAAAAAAGTCTTCCCGTTCAGGTTTGGTTTTCGTCTCTTGTGCGATGCAGGTCTTGTCAAGCGATCGCACAATGCCGATCTCCCATCCGACCTTCGGCAACCAAGCCGGCTAATCGATCAAAAATTTGCACTGCGGGCGATTTCACGCCACGGTTCACAGCGTTATTTGCTGGCGATATGGAAATCTGGATTTCTTCATGAATGCGCATCACATAGCAGACGCGGCCGGGGCCAAGCCCGTACCAGCCCGAGCCCCGCGCTCGCCGATTGCCGACGATATGGCGATGCTGCGCGCTGCGCGGGATCTGACCAAGGATATCGCGGAGGCCAATCCGCGCATCTACTGGTCGGACTTTCTTGTTTCGACTGTGATCGGCTATGCCGCGCTGGCTGGTGCGATCCTGGTTGGCATCACTTGGCTAGCCGTGTTGCTGGGTGTCGTGTCGG
This sequence comes from Allopontixanthobacter sp., assembly GCA_041552775.1. Taxonomy (GTDB): domain Bacteria; phylum Pseudomonadota; class Alphaproteobacteria; order Sphingomonadales; family Sphingomonadaceae; genus Allopontixanthobacter. The sequence goes on along the minus strand of JBFEKH010000038.1, from coordinate 4,510 downwards.
CGCTGGCGCTGTATCGGGCGCTGCTGTTTATCCACGAATTATCGCATATCCACCGCAACGCCCTGCCTGGTTTTCGCACTGTGTGGAACCTGCTGATCGGCATTCCGATGCTGACCCCTTCTCTGATGTATGAAGGGGTCCACACCATCCACCACACCCGCACCCGTTACGGGACGGTAGAGGATCCGGAATATTTGCCGCTCGCGCTGATGAAGCCGTGGTCACTGCCGCTGTTCATCCTCATTTCGCTGCTTGCACCGCCTGCGCTGGTGATCCGTTATGCTGTCCTGACCCCGCTGGGGCTGGTGATCCCGCCGATCCGCAGATTCGTGTGGGAGCGGTTTTCGGCCCTTTCGATCAATCCCGATTTCCGCCGCCGTCCGCCGGCTGACGAATTGCGTCGGCGGTTTTTCTGGCAGGAAACGGGCGCATCGGTCTGGGCAATTACCTTGCTGGCCAGCACTTTTTTCGTCGGCTGGCGGCCGCTGCTGATCGCCCTGGCGGTCTTCTCGCTGACCGCGGTCCTCAACCAATTGCGCACGCTGGTTGCGCATTTATGGGAGAACGAGGGTGAGCCGATGACCGTGACCGCGCAATATCTTGACTCGGTCAATGTCCCGCCGCCGGGTATCATTGCCGAAATCTGGGCTCCGGTGGGGCTGCGCTATCATGCGCTGCATCACCTGTTACCCAGCATGCCATATCATTCACTGGCAGAGGCGCATCGTCGCCTATCAGCCAATTTGGGTGCCGGTTCGACCTATGATGGGTCCAATCATGGCGGGTTGGCTTCGCTGGTAAACCGGTTGGCGCGCAGCACCATGCGCAGCAGATAAGCAGCCTTACTCACGCATCCAGAAACCGGATCATGGCGCACCGCTGTTCGGCCGGAATACCTCGTGCAGTTTCGTCAGCCATAATTTCGGCCATTCGCGGGTGGGCGGACAAATCACCGATCTGGACGAAGCCAAGACCGGCATAGAATGGCGCGTTCCACGCGATGTCGCGGAAGGTTGTCAGCGTGACCGCGGAAAAGCCGCAGTTGCGCGCGTCGATCAGGCAAGCGCGAACCAGGCCTGCGCCAATGCCATGTCGCTGGAAATCCGGATGGACGTCCATTTCCCAGATATGCAGTTCCCGGCGAAATGGCTGGTTCACCAGAAACCCGGCGATACCTCCTCCCACTTCTGCCACCAGGCAGTGGCCCGTTGCGATAAAGCGGAGCAGCGCCGCCACTTCGCGTGTTTCTGAAATGGCAATTCCTGCGGCTTCGGGATGGCCCTCGAACAGCTGCGCTGCCGCTTGTTCAATTGCGGGCAGGAACTCCGCATCAGCGGGTCTTGCGAGGCGCAGGGACCAGTTTTCCGGCGTCACTCCTCAGTCCGGATCAGGACAGTTTCGCCGATCAGCAGGAACAGGAAGAACGGCGCCCAGGCGGCCAGGAAGGGTGGGTACCCGCCGAAATTGCCCATCGCCAGCGCAGCATTGTCGACCACGAAATAGGTGAAGCCCAGGCCCATCCCGATCAAGGCACGGACGAATAATTGGCCCGACCTCGCCAGGCCGAACGCAGCGACCGCGCCGAGCAGCGGCATCAGGAATGCCGACAGCGGCCCGGAAAGCTTGTGCCACCATCTGGCCTTCAGTTCCGTCGTGCGGCGTCCGGCGGCCTCGAAATCGGCGATGGACTGCGACAGTTTCCAGAAGCTTTGCGCGTCGGCATTGACCGTGCTGAGTTCAATCTGGGCGGGGGTGATGTCCGCGCCCACGGTGATGGCATCGATCTTCGCTGTATCGGCGGTGGCCACATCGAACCGCGAGGCATTGGTCAATGTCCAACCTGCTGCGGCGTAGGTCGCGCGGTCCGCGCGGATCTGTTCGATCAGCATTCCCTTCCCGTCGCGCTGGTAGAAAGTGACGCCGTTCATGGTCATTGCATCGCCGCTACCGGTGATTGTGCTTGCGGTCAGAATGTTATCGCCGTCGGTCAGATAGACGTTCGACCGGACACCTGAATCCTGCGGGATCGGGCCGAAATCATTGGCTTCCCAGGCGCTCAGCGTGGCCGTGGCGCGGGTCACCACCAGTTCGTTGAAGGCAAAACTGGCGATGGAGACCAGCCCGGCGGTCAGCAACAACGGGGCAAGTACTTGATGCGCAGAAAGACCTGCTGCCTTCATCGCGATCACTTCGCTGTTCTGGTTGAGGCTTATCAGCGAGAAGATTGTGGCCAGCAAAACCGAATAAGGCAGGAAGCGAGCGATCAACTGCGGCACGCGCAACGTAACGTAAGTCCATAATTGCGCCTGGCCATTTCCTTCTGCGGCCAAGATATCGCCGCTGGTGCTGAGCAGGTCGAGCATCATCAGCACGAGGACCAGCACCGCCAGCATGGCCAGGATACGCACGAAGAACAGCTTCGACAGATAGAGCAACAAGGTGCGCGAAGGAAAGAAATCGAGCTGCATGGCTTACTCCGCCGCCTGCGGTGTCAGGTCGCCATCGGGCTCCGCTTCGAAGCGGCGGCGCTTGCGGCGGAATACTTTGCGGATCAGCTTGGACAATTTGGCCGATGCTGTTTCTAGCGCGCCGATGGCCTGTCCCCCAGGGACAAACGCAACACGGTAGAACATCCAAAGGATCAGCGCCGCAAACACCGCAAAGGGTCCCCACAGTGCCAGTGCTGGATCGGCCCGTCCCAGCGTGGCGAAATCCTCCCCGTACTGGTTGATCTTGTGATAGGCGACGACCATCACGATCGACACGAATACCCCCAACGCAGAAGTCGATCGCTTGGGCGGAATGGCCAATGCGACGGCCAATAACGGCATCAGCAGCATCATGACCACTTCCACCATGCGGAAGTTGAAACTGGCCTGGCTGGCATCGCGCACCTGTTCGGTGCTGTTCGGACTCCACCCGATGCTGAGCAATTCCGGCAGGATATATTCGCGTTCCGCATCGCCCCGCCGACGAAATTCCTCGATTGCGGGCAGGTCGATAGGCAGGTCGTGCCGGGTGAAGCTGAGCACGCGGGGCGTTTGCCCGTCCTCGGTGCCGCCGGTATCCTGTACGATGGTGCCATCATTCAGGCGCAGGATAATAGTGTTGGGGTTGTCGCTGGTAGCCAGGAAATTACCCTCGCGCGCGGTGATCGACAGCACCTGTCCCTTGTCATTTGCCACGCGGGCGAAGATACCGATGAGTTGGCGCCCTTCGTTACGGCTTTCCTCGATACGCAGGGCCATCCGGTCCTTTAGCGTGGTAAATTCACCCACTTTTATGGAGGCACCCAGTGCGCCGGAGCGCAGATCGTAATCGAGCTGTTCGTAATAATAGCGGCTGACCGGCTGGATATAGAACACCAGTGCCGCATTCAGTCCCACCAGCATCAGGGTGATGGCATATGGTATCCTCAGTAGCCGCCAGTAACTGAGGCCCACTGCACGCAGCACGTCCAACTCGCTGGTGATGGCCAGTTTACGGAACGCCAGCAGGATACCCAGCAGCAGGCCCAGCGGGATTGCCAGGCTGGCGTATTCGGGGATCAGGCTGGCGAGCATCTTGAAGACGACCCCGATCGGCCCGCCCTCGGTCGCCACGAAATCGAACAGGCGCAGCATCTTGTCGAGGATCAGCAAAGACGCCGCGAGTACGAACACGCCCAGCATCGGGACGATCACAAGCCGGAAGATATACCGGTCAATGGCGGGAATGAAATTGAACAATTGCTCGGCGCCTGCCAGTCTTTCCAAGGGCCAGCCCGAACGACTGGTGTCTTGCTTCTAGCGCGAAAAATGCTGGCGGTCATGCCCCAGAATGGTGTCGGCGCCGATTACGGGAATTCCCGCCTACGCTTTCTCCAGCGTACATTGCAGCGGATGCTGGTTCTGGCGCGCGAAATCCATCACCTGATTGACCTTGGTTTCAGCCACTTCATAGGAAAATACGCCGCAGATACCGACGCCTTTCTGGTGAACATGCAGCATCACCCGGGTGGCCTGTTCAAGATCCATCTTGAAGAACCGCTTGAGGACCATAACCACGAATTCCATCGGGGTGTAATCATCGTTCAGCAACAGCACCTTGTACATGCTGGGCTGCTTGGTCTTTGTCTGGGTCTTGGTGACGACACCGATCTGGCTGTCGCCGCCCTTGCCGCCGTCCTTGTCACCATCATCGCTGCCCGCAGCCATGATGCTCCCCCGCCGCTTGGCAGGAAAGTCCGCATGAATCAGGTCTGGAGCAGCCATAGGTTCGAATTTCATATCAGCGGTAATATCGTATGCCGCCCGCACTTCGCAAGGTGGCGCGGGCACTAATCTTTACAGCGCGGGTGCATTTCATCGCAAAAAAGGCGTTGCAACCCGATGCGCCACAAAGAAACGGGCCGATCGGATGATCCGATCAGCCCGTTCTTTTCGTCAACCAGGAGGAGAGGATCCCGGTTCACTCAAATTTCCGGTGCAAGGCAGCCGTGCTGCACGCGCCGTTTGTATGGTTCAGGCTG
>JBFEKH010000037.1:0-18519 GCA_041552775.1 Allopontixanthobacter sp. | reverse complement strand
GCGTCATGCTCCCACGTGAAGCCGATACCGCCATGAAGCTGGATCATATCGCCGGCGCATCTGAAGTATGTATCGGCGCAGAATGATTTGGCTGCGTGTACGGCCAAATCCGGATCATCGGTATTTTCGTCGATTGCGCAGGCTGCCCAATAGACCGCCGAACGTGCCTGTTCGATCTCGACCATCATATCTGCGAGGCGGTGCTTGTATGCCTGAAAACTGCCGATCTGACGCCCGAATTGCACCCTGTCTTGCGAGAATGCGACCGTCCGATCGAGACAGGTTTGCGCTCCGCCGAGTGCTTCTGCCGCGAGGCAGAGAAAACCAGTGCGATTGGCTGCGGCCAGGGCAACTTGTGGTTCAGAAAGAGCCTCGGCTTGCGCATTTGTGAGTGTAACGGTCGCCAGCTGACGGGTTTGATCCATCGTCGTGTGGCCTGCAACAGCCACACCATCGGCGTCTGCACGAACCAGCCAAGCGCCATCTGGGCCAGCCAGAATGAACATATCCGCAATTGCGCCATCTGCAACGCAAACAAACTCAGCGCTTAAACTCGATCCATTTACGGCAACTTTCGCAGCCTCCCCGGTCGCAACGATCAACTCACCGCCAGCAATTTGTGGGAAATATTCTGATTTTTGCGCGTCACTTCCGCCAGCACTGAGCGCAGAGCACGCCATAGCCTGGCCGAGCATGGGCAGAGACGCGATTTGAGCGCCGGCTGCCTCGGCAATCGCTGCGAATTCGACATGGCCCAGCCCTGCCCCGCCATCCGCTTCAGCAACAAGAACGCCACCAAGGCCCAGCTCTTCGCAGAACGCTTTCCATAATTCGCGGTCAATTCCTTCACCACGCATGGCAGCGCGGGTGCGCTCGCTGGTGGCATTTTCCGTGAAGAAGTCACGAGCAGTGTCCGCGATCATCTGCTGTTCTTCGGTGAAAGAAAAATCCATGATCAGGTGCCCCAGACTTGGCGCGGCTGTTGCCGCTCGGAGATAAGTTTTTTGACGGCGCCGCCTACATCGGCAGGGTCCCAGCGCGCGCCCTTGTCGACAAACGGACCTTCGCGCCAGCCATCTTCCAGCATGATCTTGCCGCCTTCGAGTTCGAAGACGCAGCCGGTCACCTCAGCACTATCCGCACTGCCGAGCCAAACCACTGCAGGTGCGATATTGTCCGGGTCCATCACATCAAAGCTGTCGCCTACAGTCGCCATCTTTTCGGCAAATGCCTTTTCGGTCATCCGCGTGCGGGCCGATGGAGCGAGCGCATTGGCAGTAATGCCGTAACGGCCCAGTTCAGCAGCCTGCACCAGGGTCAGCGCCGCGATCCCGCCCTTGGCTGTTGAATAAGCCGACTGCGCAATCGAACCCTGCAAGCCGGCACCGGAGGTGGTATTGATGATCCGGGCATCGGGCGCGCGGCCATCCTTGGCCTTCGCCCGCCAGTAATCCACAGCGTGACGAGCAATGCAAAAGTGCCCGCGTAGATGGACATGCATCGTCGCATCCCATTCATCGAGCGTCGCGGACACGAACATGCGGTCGCGCACGATTCCGGCATTATTGACCACGACATGCAGATCGCCAAACGCATCGACTGCTGCATCAACAATACGCTTGCCTGCATCCCAATCGGTCACGTCCTCGTAATTCGCGATGGCATTCCCGCCAGCGGCGCGGATTTCTTCGACTACGCGATCCGCCGCGCTCGTGTCGCGGCCGTCTCCGCCAAGCGAAGTGCCAATATCATTGACCACCACATTGGCGCCCTCAGCAGCGAAGGCTAGCGCATAGGAACGCCCCAATCCGCCCGCCGCGCCCGTGATGATCACGGTCCTGCCGTTACAAATTCCCATTCTATTGCACCTCACTTAACGGGTTGGATAATGCGGGAGCAGATTTCAGATGTCTGCTCACGTCGCCCCAAAAATCCACTTTCGAATACTTCCGCTCGGCAAAGGCCCACGCGCCATCAACCAACAGCAACTCATCGTCATAGCGGCCGCTACCAATGATCTGCAGCGGCAGCCCATCGAGCGCCTGCAACACAGTCCATTGTGAACCGCATTGCGCTGTCTGACCGCCATCCGACAATTTGATGATCGGATTGGTGATCAAATGACGGGTTTTTGGCGTGCCGTCTTTGTAGAGAAGGACGAAACTGTCCCACATCGCGCTGATATTTGCGGAACCTTTAATCAGCTTCCCATCCACCACTACGCCGCCATGATCGAACAGACGGGCCGCCTGCTCGAACTCGCCCGCGTCAAATAATTCAGCACAGCGATAAAGCAGGTTTGGAATGGCAATCGCCGGGTCGGAAATGTTACTGGGCATGCTGTCAGAGCCGCTCAATAATCGTTACGTTAGCCTGACCGCCGCCTTCGCACATGGTCTGCAGACCATAACGGCCGCCCGTGTCTTCCAGCGTGTGCAGCATGGTCGTCATCAACCGCGCCCCGGTCGCGCCTAAGGGATGGCCAAGCGCGATCGCACCACCGCGGACATTGACCTTGTCATGCGGAATGCCGAGCTCTTTCATCCAGGCCATTGGCACGCTGGCGAAGGCCTCGTTGCATTCGAACACATCGATCTGATCAAGCGTCATGCCGGCTTTTTTCAGCGCATGTCTTGTCGCGGAAATCGGCGCGGTCAGCATCCAGACGGGATCATCGGCCCGGACGGAAATATGGTGGACCCGGGCCCGCGGCTTCAATCCATGATCTTGCACAGCTTGTTCTGACGCGATCAACAGGGCCGCTGCAGCATCGCAATTCTGGCTGGCTATACCCGCAGTTATTGTCCCCTCGCCGCCTACTGGAGTGAGCGCTGCGAGGCCTTCCAGAGTCGTGCCTGCACGAATGGTTTCGTCACTCAACACCCCCTCAAGCGGAGCGATCTCACGAACAAATGCCCCGTCATCGGTGGCCTTCTGAGCGCGGGCATGACTCGCTAAGGCAAATTCTTCCATTGCCTCCCGGCTGATGTCCCATTTGTCGGCGATCATTTGCGCAGATGCGATCTGGTTCAGCAGACCGTCGCCGTAACGCTCGACCCAGCCCTTCGAGGTGTTGAAAGGATTGTCGAAACCATAGGGCTGGCCCGCATACATCGCCGCGGAAATAGGGATGGCGTTCATCGCTTGGCTGCCGCCAGCTACGACCAGATCCTGGGTGCCCGACATCACGCCTTGTGCAGCGAAATGCACGGCTTGCTGGGATGATCCGCATTGGCGATCGACGGTGGTGCCGGGAACATGCTGAGGCAGTCCGGCAACCAGCCACGCCGTCCGCCCGATGTCGCCAGCTTGCGGGCCGATTGTATCGCAGCACCCCCACACGACATCATCCACAGCATTTGCGTCGATACCTGAACGGGCGATAAGTTCACGCAGCGGGTGCGCGGCAAGGTCGGCCGGATGTAGAGCAGCAAAGCTGCCCTTCTTGCGGCCCATCGGCGTGCGGACAGCGTCAATAATATAGGCTTCAGCCATGTCTTTTCCTCAAGCGAAAGTGTGTTCAGGGCCAACGGGATGAGAGCCGCCGATGATCGCTTCATCGACGCGTCTCTGATGGAAGCCCCTGCCACCCCATGCACCGGCCAAAGCCCAGACACGCTTCATCCAGAAATGAAGGTCGACTTCGTAAGTATAGCCCATTGCTCCGTGCACCTGGATCGCGCTTTCGGCAGACAGATAGGCTGCATCGGTAGCAGACAGTTTTGCATGGCTGACATGGAGCGATGCGCTGTCGATTCCGTCATCCAATGCCTGTGCGGCGCGGAGCAGAACAGGCCGGGCGAACTCGAGCGCCACCGCAACATTGGCCAGCTTGTGCTTGATCGCCTGGAAGCCCCCAATCGGTTGCCCAAATTGTTCGCGGATTTTAGAGTACTCGATGGCTTGTTCGAGCATCGCTTCGCCCGCTCCAACCAACTGGGCGCTCGCCATAATGGCGCCAAGGTTGAGCAAATGTGGATCATCGCTGGCATCGACAGGCAGCGCCGTAAGGTTGCGTAACGGATCAATGCTCTCCAGCGCCTCGCCCGAACCATCGGTTTGCCAGCCATTGATAGTATGCGCAGGCGTGGCCTTGTCCTCGCCCTTAGCTATTGCCTCGAGCGCATCTTCATTGCCTTGCGCCATCAACCAAGGCGCGCGAACAAATGCTGCTTCCACCAATGGCTCAGCCAGACACGCGCGGCCGCATTCCCGCGCGACCAATACAGCGTCGAGCAATCCGAGGCCCATTCCGCCGTGATCTTCGGAAATGACCAATCCGGTCAGACCCATTTCGACAAGGCTCTGCCAGATGGCAGGATCCCGGTTCCCGTCCGCATCCAGGCGACGGAGCACTTCAGGGCCGTGGGTTCCGGACAGAAAGTCACGGACTGCCTCAGCCAGTTCCAGGCGCTCTGGTGCAATCAAGAATTCCATCAGCCTGCTCCCACCCGTGGCAGTCCTAACAAACGCTCGGCCGTGATGTTGCGTTGGACTTCGTTGGAGCCGGCGTAGATCGGGCCGGAGAGCGAGAAAATGTACCCTTCAAGCCAGTCATTTTGCGAGCCGCCCGAAAATTTACGCAACTCTGCCGCTGCGCCCAGCAAGTGCATCGCCGTACGGTTCATGCTTTGATCGAGCTCCGACCAGAAAATCTTGTTCAGGCTGGCCTCTGCGCCAATCGAGCCGCCCGCCATGATTTTGGCCGCAACCGAGTAGGTGTTGTAAGCGTAGGCCTGCGTGTCCATCCATGCCTTGGTGACTGCCTCGCGTGCCGAGGGTGACGCGTCAGCCTCATGCTTGCGGAACAGGTCGACCAGCCGCCTGGCCACAGCTTGGAACCTGCCAGGCGAGCGCAGCATCAATCCACGTTCAAATCCGGCAGTGGCCATGGCAACGTTCCAGCCTTTGCCTTCCTCGTGGATCAAATTTTCAACCGGAACCCGCACATCGTCGAAGAACAATTCGGCGAAACCCGGATCACCGTGAAGCTGACGGATCGGGCGACGGGTTACGCCGGGTGTTTCGAGATCGAACAGGATGAACGAAAGCCCCTTGTGCCGCTTGCTGCCCTCTTCCGTGCGGAACAGGCCGAAGCCCCAATCCCCGAAGCTGGCGCGGCTCGACCACGTTTTCTGACCGTTGATCACATAATGATCGCCGTCACGGACGGCCGTGGTCGTGATCGCAGCCATGTCGCTGCCAGCACCCGGCTCCGACCATGCCTGCGCCCAGATAACTTCACCGGCAGCCATCGGCGTAAGGAAACGTTTCTTCTGTTCGTCGGTGCCGAATTCCATGATCGTCGGGCCGAGCAGGAAGATACCGTTCTGGTTCACACGCAAGGGCGCGCCCGCAGACCAATATTCCTCTTCAAAAATCAGCCACTCGATCAGATCAAGACCGCGCCCACCTACAGCCTCGGGCCAAGTGACCATGCCCCAATTGCCCGAGGCAAGCTTGCGTTCCCACTCGACGTGCTGATGAAATCCCTCCTCGCATTCGAGAGTAATCAGCGGTTCAGACGGGACATTGGCAGATAGCCATCCGCGTATCTCGGCGCGGAAGGCAACTTGCTCTGGCGTGAAATCCAGGTTCATCAGAACTTCGCCTTCTCGCCAGATTCCACGAAAGCATCGCGCGATTTCTGACTGTCTTCATGCATATACATCTCCAGAGTGAAGCCCTGCTCCCACCGGTAGCCTGCATCCACATCGCGCGGTTCGAGGCCGTTCAAGGCCTCCTTGGCAATCACCAGCGCCTTGCGTGATTTGCCTGCAATGATGGCGCAGAACTCCCGCGCCTCTTTCTCGAGATCTCCACGCGGAACGACTTTCTCGACCGCGCCCAGACGGTATGCTTCCGCAGCCGGGATAGTCCCGCCAGTAAAGAATGCCGCTCGCACCTTATGCAGCGGCAGCATGCGGGATAGGTGGCTGGCACCGCCCATCGCACCGCGATCAACCTCCGGCAGAGAAAAGTATGCATCATCAGCGGCAATAATTGTGTCGGACGCGCCGCAAATGCCGATCCCGCCACCAATCACGAAATTGTGAACCGCCACCACGACTGGAACTTCTGCATCCCGGATTGCCTTGAAGGTCAGGTAATTGCCGCGGTTGAGAATGGTAATACGCTCCGGGTGAGCCTGCATTTCCTTGATATCAACGCCGCCGCAAAAACCGCGCCCTTCAGCACGGATCAGCAAGCAATTCACATCTTCGCGTTTTGCTGCGTCAGTGATAATCGCAGGGATCGAATTCCACGTCACACTGTCGAATGCATTGACCGGCGGAACATCGAAAACAATCTCCGCGATGCGGTCTTTTATGGTGCAAGTTATAGGCATCAAGCTGCCCCTTTTTCTGGTTGAGTTACGCCGCAAAGCGCCGCGATGCGAACGCGCGCTTCGGCCTCGATTTGAGTGAGAAGCTCTTCGCAGCTGGGCAGGCTGTCCAGCCGTCCGGCAACGAGGCCCGCGGACATCAATCCCTCGATCGCATCGCCCTCGACGACGGCTTTTTGAAGCATCACCGGGGCCGCAGCTGCCAGCATTGCTTCGGGTATCGACCTGCCGCCATCTGCAGTCATCTGCCTCGCCGCAGAGATCATCTCGCCCCAGCTGGCGCCTGTTTCGCGCTTCATCGCCATGCCAGCCAGCAGCCCGCGCTGCCATTTCGCCATCACGCCGCCCCGCATTATCTTATCCATCATCGGATTACGGATCATGCGCTGCGGAATGCCGTCAATCTTGTCGGTTACGAAGATGTCGTCCGTTGCGGCGCTGGTGTATTTCTCTTTCACGGCAATTGGCACAGGGCTGTCGCTGGTCATCATGAAGCGCGAACCCATCGCAATGCCCGCCGCACCATACGCCAGTGCTGCCGCCAATCCGCGACCATCAGCAAACCCGCCTGCGGCTGCAACCGGCACATCGACCGCATCAAGCACTTGCGGGAGGAGTACGGTGGTAGCGACCGAACCGGTATGACCGCCGCCCTCGCCGCCTTGAACCGTCACAGCCTGGCACCCGAGTGCGACCATCTTCTGCGCGTGTTTAACTGCTCCCACTGTCGGAATGCAGATTATCCCGGCTTTGCGGAAGCGGGCGATCATCTCTGCATCGGGGCCGCGCCCGAAGCTCACCGCACGGACCCGGTCACTATTCGCAAGAATGATCTCGACAATGTCTTTCGCACCGGGCTGGAAGCTATGAAAATTGACTCCGAAATTATGGACGGTCAGCCCCTTCAGTTCGGCGATTGCATCCGCGCATTCAGCTGGTTTCATCACTGCCGCCGCGAGGAAACCAAAAGCACCTGCATTGCTGGATGCGGCGACCAACTGTGGGGTCGCGATCCAGCCCATCGCCGTCTGAATTACAGGCAGCCGACTGCCGAGCATCTCGGTAAGAGGGGTGGAGAGTGGATCGGACATAATGCGCTCCGCTCAGCCCTTCTTCGCTTCTTGCGCTTTGTTCTTCGCGGCCATTTTCTTGCCGTCAAAACCGGCGATGTAGTCGCCTTTCACAAGCTGATTATTGGCATGCGCAAAATGGTGGTATCCGAAGCTTGCATCGATGCCGGCATCCTTGCCCGCCAGCACTTCCATGTGGTTGCAAGCTTGTTTGGCGAGCTGCAATGCAAGGCGCGGCTGCTCGGCGATCCGGCCAGCAACTTTCGCTACTTCATCGCTAAGCTGGTCACGCGGAACAACACGGTTGACCATGCCCATTTGATAGGCCCGGTCCGCTGTCATCCGGTCGCCCAGAAACAGAAATTCCTTGGCGATGCGTGGGTTGAGTTCGTGACAATGGGCGAAATATTCGACGCCTGGAAAGCCCATTTGCAGAACTGGGTCCTGAAAAAAGGCATCATCCGAAGCGATGATCAGGTCGCATATCCAGGCCAGCATCAGTCCGCCTGCAATACAAGCTCCGTGGACTTGTGCGATGGTTGGCTTGGGAATGTTCCGCCACCGCTTGCACATGCCGAGATAGACTTCCTGCTCCCGGATGTAGGCTTTTTCCGCCCCGCCCTTATTGGCATGATCGTACCACATCAGGCGCCGATCGAAGCTAGAGTGGAAATCCCGGCCTGGCGAACCAATGTCATGGCCCGCGGTAAAATGCTTCGCGTCTGACTTGAGCACGATGCACTTCACATCATCATCATCGACAGCCCGCTTGAACGCATCATCCAGCGCATAGGTCATCTGGCTGTTCTGCACATTATGCACGGATGGCCGGTTCAGCGTGATGTAGGCGATGCCGTCCTTCGCCTCGTACAGGATGGGTGTATCGGTCTCGTAGGCTGGCGGCTCGTCAACGAACGGAACTATTTCATCGCTCATGCTGCTTCCTTTCGCGCAAGGGGATTGTCCTTGAAGACTTTGGCCCGGAACCCGTGGGGATCGAGGCTAGCGATAATGACCAATTGCTCTTCTGAAGGCAGGGCAGTCTCGCCTTCAACGGCGTCGATCAGGTCAAAACCGGTTGCGTCTTGAACTTCATCGAATGTGACTCCGGGATGCAGGGTGCGCACACGCATGGCATTGCCCGGCCCATCGAAATCCATGACACACAGGTTGGTAACGACCCGCTGCAAGTCGATCGCCGAGTAGTTGCCGCCTGCGATCCGCCGTGCCGGATTGTACCCAGGGCTGGAGACGCGATCGACCTCGCCTTCAACGAATACGCGGGTTGAATGGCCCGGAATGAACATCGAATTGGCGTGATAGATACCGTTGCCAGGGAAACCGCGCGCGCCCAGCATCTGGATCTTGGGCTGCTGGTGCGTTCCGCCCAGCGCTGAAAGGTTCGTCTGACCGAACCGGTCCACCTGCGTCGGCGTGACCATCGCATGACGGCGGCCAGTCCAGACCGCACTGTCGAAGAAGCGGGAAAACGGTAGATAGCCCGCTTTCTTGGGAACATAGTCGCCGCGCGGGCCAAGCGGGATTGGCTGTTCGACCAGAAAGGCTTCGCCATCGGTCATCATCAGGCCGGGCGAATGCGTCAATTTGGCCAGGCTTACACCGAGGCGGGGGACAGGACCAATGCCAGTTCCAATGATTTCCCGGTTGGTCCGGAATGCTTCCGCACAGGCGGTGATGCACAGTTCTGCGAGCGTGATAGTCATCAGTAAATCGGCAGGGGTAGTGCCCCAACCGCCTCCTTGCCGCCGACAGAAGCAAGGTAAGCTTCTTCGGAATCGCCAACCAGATCAGCAGCTACAGCGGACCAGTCACCTGGATCCTTTGCTGCTCCGGCATATTTTGTGAGCCACCCCATGTCGTGCCCGTAGCTAGGCGGCATCGAAGTGGGGTGGGCGCCTGCCTGCGCCTCGGTTACGCCAGTTACGAAGCAACGTTCGAAGGTGTTGGCGCGCGCATCTTCAGGGTAGGAATCCTCCATTGCAGCGACCAATTCTTCACAGCTAACGAAGCATTGATCCGCCGCCTTTGCGAACCATTCGTCATAGTAAGTGTCAGGACCGAGCGCCTGCACATTGCCGCGATAATCACTGCGATGCACATGAATGATCGCAGCATCCAGCTTGAGCGCTGGCATCGCCACCATGACTTCACCGTCGTCATAAGGAGACTGGACAGTCCTGAGATTGCCCAGCTCAATCAGATCGGTGCCCAATCCCACGCGGGTCGGCAAAAAGGGCAGATCGAATGCTGCCGCCTTGAGCCCCCACTGGAACATACCTTCATCAAGTTCGAGCACCTCGATGTCGCCTGCTTCGCGCGCTTTGCGGAACCAGGGCTCCAACGGGATTGCGTCAAGCGAGACAAATGCGAAAACGAGCTTTTTGACCTTACCAGCAGCGCACAGCATCCCCACGTCGGGGCCGCCATAGGAAACAACGGTCAGGTCTTTCAGGTCAGAGCGCAGAATTTCACGGACAAGTGCCATTGGCTTGCGCCGCGGCCCCCAGCCCCCGACGCCAAGCGTCATACCGTCGCGCAATTGCCCCACTATTTCAGCAGGCGTCATTCGTTTGTCGAGTGTCACTCAGATGTCTCCCTGGCCGCAGCCGCTTGCTCTTCCGCAGCTTCCGCCATGGCTTTCTGCCAGGCCCATTCATGACCCCATTCGCTGATGGTCTTGTGGGCGGTGGTTTCCCATGTCGCCGGGTCGATCACGAGCCCGTCGACGCCTACCTCGAGGTCAAATCCCGAGGGTGTCTGCATGTAAAAGCTGATCATCTGGTCATTCGTATGGAGGCCCAGTGTAGCGGATTCCGGAACATTGTGGGCTGCCATGCGCACTTGGCACGCCTTCACGTCCTCAAGACGGGTCATTTCGAGCATCAGGTGAACGCACCCCGATGGTGGATTGGGTGTTTCCCCGATGGCGATCGAGTGATGCCGACCATTATCCGCGTGCATGAATGCAAACCGCATACCGGGATCTTCCGGATCGGGAGAGAAGCTGAAATGCGGCAGGTCAGTGTCGTGAAAGCCAAGGATTTCGCGATAGAAGCTGTGTGATGCCTCAAAATCAGGTGCTGCAAACACCGCATGTCCGAGACCCATATTGCCGGTTACGAAGCCTTCGACCCCCACCGAAGATACAAATTCCACATCGTCGCTGCGGTCGCCGATGTAGAATTCAAGACCATTGCCAGCAGGATCATTAACCGCAAAATATGCGTCAACGCCCCGGATTGATGCACCATCTGCGGTGCCTTGCGCTACGGCATGACCCGCATCAGCAAGTCTGGCGACCATCGCGTCAAACGAAGCGCGTGAATCAAGCCGATATGCCGCTGCGGTCAATCTCTCTTGCTTTCCCGGAACAACCCGGAACCGGAAAGGGCGACCATCGATACGGTAATGCCGCGCTTTATCTTCGGGACCATCAACGCGCATCACGCCTACGACATCGGTCATGAACACATCCCACTGTTCAGCCTGCGTAGTCTCGACAATGACATAGCCTAGTTCTTCAATCGCCACGCCTCATCCTTCCTTGATTAGATCGAGGAATAGCGGGCGCTCGCCCCCACCATCCACATTGAGGTGTGCACCAGAGACATAGTCGGATGCTTCCGACGCCAGATAGAGGACCGCGCGGGCGACATCCTCTCCCTGGACCATTCGCCCCAGTGGCAATGATTTTGCGATGCGTGCACGCGCCGCCTTATCGCCATACGTCTCTTCAGAATTCTCAGTCTCGGCCAGACCGACGATGATTGCATTCACTCGAATGCGATCAGGGCCCCACTCCTGCGCCAGGCTCTTGGTCAGACTCAGCAAGCCGGCCTTGGATGCGCCATAGATTGCGGTAGTTGGCGACGGCCGGATGCCCGACACGCTGGCAATATTTACAATCGCTCCACCGCCAGCAGCCTTCATGTGCGGATGCGCCGCACGGGCCAAGTAATAAGGAGCAAGCATATTCAGCTTGGTAATTGCATCGGCAAATCGAGGACTTGCGGTTGCCGCATCACTTGCAGGGGAGCCGCCGGCGTTGTTGATCAAAATGTCAACTGAGCCAGCTTCCGCCGCCACTTCGACCATAAAGGAATCGACAGCATCTGCGTCACGGACATCCAATGTCCGGTATTCGAGTGCGTCGGGAAGATCCCCAGGATCGGAACGCGCGCACACATAGGTGCGACAACCTGCTGCTGCGAGTGAAAGGGCAATCGCACGGCCGATTCCACGAGTCCCCCCTGTAACGATGGCCACCTTGCCGGTCAGTCCGTAATCCAAGCCAACCTCCCAATCATTCTGCCTATCGACCACTCAATTGTCGTTTAGCGCAATCTAGTGCGTTAAAAGATGCTATATATGAAAGGAAACCTCTTTTCAATTGACGATTTGCGTATTTTCTGACATAAATTTCTACGAGTTTGCAGGAACCGATGTTTTGGATTCGGTTTGAGAGTTCAGGAGACGATGACATGGCTAACGTTGCGACACTTCACGCTCAGGCCGGCGACACCCCGACGCATGACGAATTGGTTACGCGCGCTCGGCAAATGGTCCCCATTCTCAAGCAGCGTGCGAAACAGTGCATCGCAGGCCGCAACGTACCCAAAGAAACAATCGCCGAAATGAAGGAGGCAGGCTTCTTCCGTATCCTCCAGCCGAAACGGTATGGTGGCTACGAAATGCATCCGAACACCTTCTTCGCAGTTCAAAAACTGATCGCGGAAGGCTGCATGTCGACAGGCTGGATGTATGGCGTCGTCGGCTGCCATCCTTATGAGATGGCGTTGTTTGACGACAAGGCCCAGCAAGAAGTCTGGGGCGACAAGCCTGATATGCTCGTATCCTCGACATATCAGCCAGTAGGCAAAGTCGAACATACAGATGGCGGCTTCTATCTTTCGGGACATTGGGGCTTCTCGACCGGCTCCGTCCACAGCGGGTGGGTCTTGCTGGGCGCGCTTGTGCCGTCGAAAGAAGAAGGTGGTCCGCCAGACATGCGCACCTTCCTGCTCCCGCGCGAAGATTATGTGATCGATGAAGACGAGTGGCATGTGTTCGGCCTGCAAGGGACCGGCAGTCACGGTATCAAGGTAGACCGGGCATTCGTGCCTGAATACCGGACGCACCGCGCAGTTGAAGGCTTTATGTGCCAGAACCCTGGTCAGAAAGTGAATGATGGCCCGCTCTACTCGCTACCCTGGGCGCAGGTTTTTGTGCGGTCGGTGAGTACGGCGGCATTTGGCGGCGCGCGCGCTGCAATCAACGCAGCGATGGCCATTATGGAAAGCCGGATCTCGACCAATACCGGCAAAGCATCGAAAGATGATCCGATGCTTCAGGCAGCGATCTCTGCCGCCCACGCGCAATCGCTGGAAATGGAACTAACGCTCGAGAAGACCTTTGAAGACATGCTCGAAATCGCCGAACGCGGTGATGAAATCCCGATGGAAAAGCGGGCACTTTATGCATACCAATCGTCCACGGTTGTACGCCGTCTTGCGGCATTGGTGGATGACATGGTCGAACTGCTTGGCGGTCGCGCCATCTACATGACCAGCGACATCATCCAGCCTTGGCTCGACATCAAGGCGGCGCGCGCTCACGTTGCGAACGATCCGAACAACCGGACCAAGGACGTGGTCGGAACAATGCTCAACCAAGCCCCCGTCTTCACTTTCCTTTGAGGACGAAATGGCAGAGAACCTGAAAGAAGTGCGCCATTCAGTTGGCGGATATGAAATCAACATCGCCGAGGTGGGTCAAGCGGATGCGCCAATAGTCGTGTTCCTCCATGGCAGCGGTCCCGGTGCATCGGGGGCATCAAACTTTCGCGACAATCATGCGCAATTCGTTGATGCTGGCTATCGTGTTCTGTTGCCCGATCTGATTGGATACGGGAAATCGTCGAAGCCGGAAGGCATTGATTATACTCTCGATCTGTTCACCAGCACCCTCGTCGCGGCGCTGAAAACGCATGGCGTTACCAAAGCTGCGTTGATCGGCAATTCTCTCGGCGGCGGTATCGCAATGCAGATTGCGCTCGATCATCCAGAATTTGTGAGTTCACTGGTATTGATGGCCCCGGGATGCATCGAAGACCAGCTAGAGTATTTCAAGATGCCCGGCATCGCGAAGATGAAATCGGGCTTCGGATCATCGGACTTCAACATTGACGAGCAACGCAATCTGATACGTAATCTGGTTCATCCCAGTTTTGCCGACAACATCACTGAAGAACTGGTGGCGGCGCGTTTTGCCGTTGCCCAAACCCAGCCGAAAGACGTGCTGGCAAGGATGAAAACCCCCAATCTCGCGCCGCGTATTGGCGAATTGGATCATCCCATGCTGGTTCTGTGGGGCCGCGACGATGAATTTTGCCCGGTCACCGGCATTCAGCACTTTCTTAATGCAGATTGCGATGCACGCTGCATGAGCTTCAACAATGTGGGACATTGGGTTCAGGTCGAACGTGCCGCCGAATTCAATTCTCACGTTTTGGCGTTTCTCGATGTCCAACGCTGAGCAATATGGGGCGCAGCTGTTCACAGCATTGCGCGAACGCCGGACACTCGCGCCATTGATCGAGACTGATCCGACGCTGACCGTCGAAGATGCCTACGCCATCAGCCTCGCCTTCCTTGCGCATCGCATTGCAGAGGGTGAGCGTGTCGTCGGTAAGAAGATCGGCGTTACCTCAAAGGCGGTGCAGGATATGCTCGGCGTCCATCAACCAGATTTCGGGTTTCTAACCGACTGGATGCACATTGACGGGGATATCGACTTCGACGCGAAAAAGCTGATCCAGCCGCGTGCCGAAGCGGAGATCGCATTCATCTTGCGCGATAGCCTGACGGGTCCGGGCGTGACCGCAAAGCAAGTTATCGAAGCGACAGAAGCAATAGCGCCCTGCTTTGAAATCGTCGACAGCCGGATCGATGAGTGGAAAATTAGCATTGCCGATACGGTAGCGGATAACGCATCATGCGGTGTATTTGTAGTCGGTGAAGCGCGCGCCAATCCGCGTGACCATGATCTGGCTTCGCTCAAGGTCACTGTTACCAAGAACGGCAAACCTCTGTCGGAAGGCTTGGGCTCTGCCGTCCAAGGTAATCCGGCACAGGCTGTCGCGTGGCTCGCCAACACTCTTGGCCAGCATGGTGTGACCCTTGATGCCGGCGACATCATTCTTAGCGGCTCTCTGGTTCCGCTCGAACCAGCCGTTATCGGCGATATTTTCGAAATGGAACTTCACGGCGTGGGTGGTTGCACCGCACGCTTTGTCTGAGGAATTCTTCCCACATGGCTCAAGAAACAGTAAAAGCGGTTATTATCGGATCGGGCAATATCGGCACCGATCTCATGATCAAGATGATCAAATATCCGCAAAATATGGAACTCGTCGCGGTGGTTGGCATCGACGAAGCCAGCGAAGGTCTGGCGATGGCACGCGAACGCGGTATCGCCACAACGCACGAAGGTATCGACGGGCTGAAGAAGCTCGCCTGCTACAAGGATATCGGCATCGCTTTCGATGCGACCAGCGCTTACGCACATAAGATCCACGATGAGGCGCTGCGCGCTGACGGCATCCAAGTGGTCGATCTGACCCCTGCCGCGATCGGTCCATTCACAGTCCCGACAGTGAATATGCAAGCCAATCTCGACGCACCAAATGTCAATATGGTTACCTGCGGCGGACAGGCCACCATACCGATGGTTGCTGCAGTCAGCATGGTTGCCAAGGTGCATTATGCCGAGATTGTCGCGTCAGTTTCCTCCCGCTCGGCTGGTCCTGGCACCCGCGCCAATATCGATGAATTCACTCGCACAACCGCACGCGCAATCGAGAAGGTTGGCGGCGCGGCCAAAGGCAAAGCGATCATTATCCTGAACCCTGCCGAACCGCCCATGATCATGCGGGATACGGTATTCACCCTGTCCGAAGGCGGCGATGAAGCGGCGATCCGCGCCTCCGTCCAAGCCATGGTGGCGCGCGTCCAGGAATATGTCCCGGGATACCGGCTAAAGCAGGAAGTCCAGTTCGAGCGGTTTGGTGATAACAACAAGCTCAAGATCCCCGGGCTGGGAGAATTTACGGGCATCAAGACCAGCGTCTTTCTCGAAGTTGAAGGGGCAGGCGATTATTTGCCATCATACTCCGGCAACCTCGACATCATGACGGCCGCTGCCAAAGCTACCGGCGAATTGCTCGCCAAGCGGAGGATGGCAGCATGAGCGGGTTCGACGTCGAAGCTGGCGACAAGATCTACATCCAGGATGTCACCCTGCGCGACGGGATGCACGCCATCCGGCACATGTACGGCCTCGACCATGTGCGCGATATTGCTGCTGCACTCGACAAGGCTGGCGTGGACGCAATCGAAGTGGCGCACGGTGACGGATTATCCGGCACCAGCTTCAATTACGGTTTCGGCGCTCACACGGACTGGGAATGGCTCGAAGCCGTGGCAGAAGTTTTGACAAAGAGCGTCCTCACGACACTTATCCTCCCCGGCCTAGGCACCGTCGAAGAACTGAAACGCGCTTACGATTTGGGCGTCCGTTCGGTACGCGTAGCGACGCATTGCACCGAAGCTGACGTTTCCAAACAGCACATCGGCATTGCCCGTGATCTGGGCATGGACGTGTCCGGCTTCCTGATGATGAGCCACATGATCAATGCTGATGATCTGGCGCAGCAAGCACTGTTGATGGAAAGCTACGGGGCACACTGCGTCTATGTCACGGACAGCGGCGGCGCGCTTGACATGGACGGCGTCCGTGAGCGGCTTCGCGCTTATGACAAGGTGCTGAAGCCGGAAACACAGCGCGGAATGCACGCTCATCACAATCTTGCTCTTGGCGTCGCAAACTCGATCGTCGCGGCTCAAGAAGGCGCGGTTCGAATTGACGCCAGCCTTGCCGGAATGGGCGCGGGTGCTGGCAATGCACCGCTCGAAGTCTTCATTGCAGCAGCGGACCGAAAAGGGTGGAACCACGGCTGTGATGTCATGGCGCTGATGGATGCAGCCGAAGATCTGGTGCGGCCGCTCCAAGACCGCCCAGTGCGCGTTGACCGTGAAACACTCGCGCTGGGTTATGCCGGAGTTTACTCCAGCTTCCTGCGCCATGCCGAAAAAGCTGCCGAAGATTACGGCCTCGACACAAGAGAAATCCTCGTGGAGCTTGGTGCGCGCAAGATGGTTGGCGGACAAGAAGACATGATCGTCGACGTCGCTCTCGATCTTCTCAAAGCCAAGGGACAACAAGTCGCAAATGGCTGAAATCTCGCTTCATCGCCCCTTCCCGGCCGATGCGGTCGAGAACTGGCATGGCGAGACCGATGTTATCGTAATCGGCTTTGGCGCTGCGGGCGCCTGCGCGGCAATCGAAGCCGCCGATGCGGGCGCGGATGTGATGCTGTTCGAACGCAATTCGGGCAGCGGCGGCGCCTCAGGCCTGTCCGGCGGCGAGATCTATATTGGCGGCAATGGCGGAACCGATGCGCAGATCGCAGCCGGTTTCACCGATACCACCGGGGATTTCGCAGCTTACCTGAAAATGGCAGGCGGTCCCTGCGTCGATGATGAAAAATGCGATCTCTATGCCGAAGAAGCGCTGGGACATTATGCCTGGTTGAAAGCGCAAGGCGTGCCCTATCGCGGCAATTATCTGCCCGGCAAAGTGATCGAACCGGCGGACGATTCCACCTTGATCTGGTCGGGTAGCGAAGCGGCTGCACCCTTTTGCGACAAAGCCAAGCCCGCGCCGCGCGGTCATGTGATCCAGCATATGGGATGGGGTGGCGGCCGCCCGCTGGTGGATATTCTGGAGGCACGCGCCCGCGGCCTTGGTGTTGAGGTCGTGACGGATGCCCGCGCCATGGCGCTGATCACGGACGGCGAGCGGATTGTCGGCGCCGTTTTCAAGATCGACGGCGAACCCCGCTTCTACCGTGCGCAAAATGGCGTGGTTCTGGCGACAGGCGGCTTCGTGATGAATGAAGACATGCGCCGCAAACATTGCCCCCAGACCTTCATCATCAACGATCCCATCGGTGACAAGGATGACGGTAGCGGCATTCACCTGGGTGTTGGCGCGGGCGGAGATGCGATCCACATGGACCAGTTTTTCACCACTTGCCCGTGGACCATGCCCGCAGCGCAAGCGCACGGAGTGTTCGTAAATATTCGCGGCCAGCGTTTCATAAATGAGGATTGCTATCACGGGCGCGTATCGCGCGCCTGTATCGATCAGCCGGGTGGTAAGGTCTATCTGCTCCTCGACAGCGCACATTTCTCTGAGCCTGCCGAATTCGCCCGCACCGACATTGTTGCAACTGGTGATAGCTGGGAGGAAGTGGAGACAGAGCTGGAGATGCCCGCAGGAACGCTTTCGGCGACGATGCGGTTCTACAACCAGCATGCGCGCGACGGCCGCGACCCGCTTTGGGATAAGCGTGGACCGATCCTGGTTCCGCTCGACAAAGGGCCATTCGTTGCGCTCGAGCTGAATTTCGAGACGAGCTATTTCAGCTTCTTCACATTGGGCGGCCTGCATACATCAACTAACGGCGAGGTCCTGGGCCTTAACGATGAGCCCGTACCCGGCCTGTTTGCCGCGGGACGTTGCACGCACGGGCTGCCCGCGTGGGGGCACGGATATTCCTCCGGCCTGAGCCTTGCAGATTGCACCTATTTCGGTCGGCGCGCCGGAGCCGCTGCCGCACATGGCTGAACTGGATGCTCGACTGCTGGCGTTGGAAGATCGCGCCTCTATCGAAATGCTGATCGCGACCTATGGACCATTGGCCGATAGCGGAGATGCAACTGGCGTTTCAAACCTATGGGTTGAAGATGGTACCTACAGTGTCAACGGGTTCGGCACTGCGAACGGCCACAGCGAAATCGCTGCCCTTATCGAGGGACAGACACACCAGCAGCTAATGCGCGAAGGCTGCGCGCATGTGCTTTCGCCGCACGTCATCGAACTGGACGGAGACCAAGCCACCGCCTTTGGATACAGCATCGTATTTCGTAAGCAAGGTGACAGTTTCGAGGCGTGGCGAGT
>JBFEKH010000036.1:0-18878 GCA_041552775.1 Allopontixanthobacter sp. | reverse complement strand
GATCGCAATAATAAGACCCGGCAGCCCGGCCCCGGTTCCCAGATCAAGCCAAAGCCCTGTTTCACGTGGAACGTGCTCCAGCAACTGCGCGCTATCGGCGATATGACGCTGCCACACTATGTCGAGGCTCTGCTTGGCCACCAGATTTTGCTGCGCATTCTCAGCTATCAATAAATCGATGAAGCGTTCAATCTTCTGCATTGCTTCTGTGTCGCAATGTTTGGCAGCATAGGCCTTGGCACTCAATTCATCGGTAATCACGCAGTTTGCCTTTCTCGCCGGCGAGCAAAAACGAGTACGGCCGACAGCGCTGCAGGGGTTATCCCTGCCACCCTGCCCGCGGCCGCCAAATTTTCTGGTCGAGCATTAGACAAGCGCT
Organism: Allopontixanthobacter sp.; assembly: GCA_041552775.1. GTDB lineage: Bacteria > Pseudomonadota > Alphaproteobacteria > Sphingomonadales > Sphingomonadaceae > Allopontixanthobacter. Next base: position 18,499 of record JBFEKH010000036.1, on the reverse strand, counting down.
CGGTCATCTCGTTCGACAGACCTGGAACCGAACCATAGGGAAAGTCCATCCCCAGATGCACCGCTTCGCTTGCCCGCAACTCACGCAATTCACTCTCCTGTCGGGCAAGATAAGGCGCATAAGCGGCGTCTTCGGCAACTTCCTGACCCACTTCGTCATTTGTATCGAGGCCGCCCGGAAGCCATGGTTTCAGCGTGTCCAGCGAGATTCCGCCGAAACGGAGCCATTCGGTCATAGGCTTATTCCCATTGTCACGCCGCACTGGAAGACCCGCACTTTCAAGTTCCGTCGCCGAGATCTGAGCCGCGAGGGCATTAGTCCATGCCGCGCCGCCTTCCAGCCGCTTGTCGAACCACTTCTGACGATCCGCAGTGATGCAGCCTGCCTCGATCCCCAACGGCGTCAGCCGCGTGGTTGCGTTGTTCGCACGTAGCCTGAGGCGATACTCCGCACGTGATGTGAGCATGCGATAGGGTTCGGTTACCCCGTGCAGGGTCAGATCATCGACCATGACCGCGATGTAGGAATTTGCCCGGTCCAACTTTGCTGGCTGACCCCCCAATACCGCCGCTGCTGCGTGCATCCCAGCCACCAGTCCTTGCGCTGCCGCCTCTTCATAACCCGTGGTGCCATTGATCTGTCCAGCACAATAGAGACCCGGCATCTCGGCCAGTTCCAGCCCGCTGGTCAGACAGCGTGGGTCGATATGATCATATTCGACCGCGTAGCCTGGCATGACCATTTCGGCGCGCTCCAACCCATCCATGCTGTGAAGCATGTCAAGCTGCACATCGGTCGGCAGAGAGGTGCTGATCCCATTAGGATAGACGAGATGCGTCGACAGTCCCTCGGGCTCCAGAAACACCTGATGTCCGTCACGGTCGCCAAACCGGTGGATCTTGTCTTCGATCGACGGACAATACCGCGGCCCTTCCGCTCCGATTGCGCCAGAGAATAGCGGCGATCGGTCAAGATTTGCTCGGATAAGATCATGACTGCGTTCGTTCGTTCGGGTGATTGCGCAGAAGGTTTGCGGATTGGATCGCCGCCCAGTCATCGGGGACATGGTCCACAATTCACCGTCAGAAGGCTGTTCGGGCAATTTCCCCCAATCAATAGTCCGGCCATCAAGGCGAGGCGGAGTGCCTGTCTTCAGGCGTGCCATTGGCAACTTGGCCTCGCGCATCTGCGTGGCGAGTTTCTGCGCTGAAGATTCACCTATGCGCCCCCCGACAAGCCTCTCCTCCCCGCGAAACAGAGTTCCGCCTAGAAAGGTCCCGGTGCAGAGGATGACTGCTTGTGCTGTCAGGCTCATTCCATCTGCAAGAACCAGCCCCGATACCCGGCCAGATCGAAACGATAATTCAGCGGCTTCGCCGGCGATAAGATGCAAATCACCCTGCTGCTGGATCTGCTGTTGAATCGAGGCTTTGAACAAAACCCGGTCCGCCTGCACCCGCGGCCCCCAGACTGCACTGCCTTTGGACCGATTGAGCATCCGGTAATGGATCGCGGCAGCGTCTGCGGCGCGACCTATCAGCCCGTCCAACGCGTCCACTTCACGCACCAGGTGCCCCTTGCCCAAACCGCCGATTGCGGGGTTGCAACTCATCGCACCGATTGCATCAAGGTCAAAATTCACCAGTCCGACCCGCGCACCCATCCGCGCGGCCACCGCAGCCGCCTCGACACCGGCATGCCCGCCGCCGACAATCAGGATATGGAAATCATGCATCAATTGCGGATAGGCCAGCGAATTGGCCGGGTCAAAGGGTCTCGCGACCAATCACCGTGTGTTTCACGTGAAACATCGCTTTGTTCGCTGCGGTAAGCCGTCATTTGCCAATGCAAAAGCGGCCAAACAAGGCATCCAGCATGTCCTCCGTCGAGCTGCGCCCAATCAATTGATCAAACGTAGCGCGCGTGCTTCTCAGACTCTCACCCAGCAGAAGTAAATCACCACCCGGCTCGATTCCGGAAAGGCTGGCCAGAGCGTCTGCCAGCAGACGGTACTGGCGATCGCTCAATGCAGCCTGCCCTGCAGCCGGTAAGGATTCCCGGGCGCGGGCAATCAACCGATTGCGCAATTGGTCCAGCCCTTCCCCCGTCTTCGCTGAAATGCGAATTTCCGGTGCATCCTTTCGATAGGCACCAACAACATCGGTTTTGGTCTCGATGTCCCAGGACCCGGCTGGTCCTTCATTTTCCTTCCCGAGCCACAGCACCAGATCCGCCAGGTCAAGCGCGCCTCTTGCGCGTTCAATGCCGATCATCTCGATGGCATCTTCGCTATGCTCCCGCAGGCCTGCAGTATCAAAGAAGCTGAACGGAATGCCGCTAATGGAGCAGGAGCGTTGCAAGATGTCGCGCGTAGTCCCAGCCGTTGGCGCGGTAATTGCCGCTTCATCTTCCACCAAAGCGTTGAAAAGTGTCGATTTACCCGAATTTGGTGGACCAGCGAGTACAACCCGAAAGCCTTCCTTCAAGGCGGTGGCTTTCGGCCTGTCCAGCCAATTAGCCAACTCCGCCTTCAGCTTTTCCAGACCATTGGCAAAAGAAAGCGGTAGAGCGGCAGCATCTTCCTCATCTGAGAAATCAAGCACAGCCTCTACCTGCGCGGACAGCATGAGGACATTATCCCGCCAGGCCTCGACCTCGCGGGACAAGCTGCCGCCCAGCATGGCCATTGCCGATCGGCGCTGCAATTCGGTTTCCGCTTCCAGCAGATCAGCCAGACCTTCGGACTCCGCCAGGTCGAGCTTGCCGTTGATGAATGCTCGGCGGGTGAATTCCCCCGCCTCTGCCCGGCGCAGGCCTTCCATGCTCGCCAACGCCGCTTCGACCGCAGCGATGACTGCACGCCCGCCATGCAGGTGGAATTCGGCAGTATCCTCGCCCGTTGAATTGTCGGGCCCGGGCAGGAACAGGACCATCGCATGATCCAGCACGGTGCCGTCACTATTGCGAAGATAACGGGCCACGGCGCGGCGCGGCTGCGGCAATTTGCCGCAGAGCCGCTCCACGGCGTTACCTGCAGCAGGACCACTTACCCGCACTATCGCTATCCCGGCGGGCGGAGATCCGCTGGAAAGGGCGAATATTGTTTCCATTTCAATGTATTAGTGCGCCATAAGGCGCAGCTTAGTCGCCCTTCTTGGGGGTGCCCTTGCCCATCATTCCGCCGCTGGCTGCGTTGATGCTACCTTCGACAAAATTCTGGAACAATTTGAGGCCGACCTGACCCATGGGAGCCAATTGCTTGGCGTAATCCTGGAGTTGTTCGGGGTTACTGACCCCCTTCATCGCCTTGGTGATGGTATCCACGTAGATGTCATTCGCTTTCCCGACATCGGGCAGGCCCATGAAGCTGCGTGCCTCTTCAGGAGTGCATTCAATTTCTACATGGACCTTCATCGCGTTTCCTCCGTTGGGCTTATTTTGATGGTTGCCCTACCCCTGGTAATCAGACGTCACTGTTGACCCTAACTTGGGTTTGGTAAAGCCTGTTCGCAAGCGTAAAGATACATTTGTCCGCCACGATCGATTAACGTTTCAAGGATTCCCCCCATGAGTGAAACCGTCAGTATTCCCACGCTTTCCGGCGAAAACAGCTTCAAAGCCTATGTTTCGCGGCCAGATGGCACCCCAAAAGCGGCAATTCTGGTGATTCAGGAGATTTTCGGAGTAAATGCCGGAATTCGCCAAAAGTGCGATAAATGGGCAGAAGCAGGCTATCTTGCAGTCGCTCCTGACCTGTTCTGGCGCTTCGAGGCCGGGATCGAGCTCGATCCGGACGTGCCGGCAGAAATGGAACAGGCTTTTGACCTGTTCGGCAAATATAATCCCGATGACGGGATAAAGGACATCGAAGCCACCATCCACTGGATCCGCCGAGATGCCGGCGTGCCCAAAGTTGGCTGCGTCGGTTACTGCCTAGGCGGAAAATTGGCCTATATGGCGGCAACGCGCACCGACGTGGATGCATCGGTTGGGTATTACGGTGTCATGATCGACCAGATGCTGGGCGAGGCCAAGGCTATCGCGCATCCGCTGATGCTGCATATCCCAACCGCAGACCATTTTGTCGGGCCGGATGCGCAAAAGGCCATACATGACGGTCTTGATAGCCACCCCAAGATCACCCTGCATGATTATGAGGGGCTGGATCACGGGTTTGCAACCGAAAGCGGCCAGCGCCGCGACGAGGCGGGCGCGCAGCTGGCTGACAGCCATACCGAAGCGTTTTTCAAGGAGCATCTGGGATAAGGCCGCCAGCCATGGCCGCCCTTGCCCCGCGATATCTGATTCCCGCGCTCCTGCTGCTCCTGTGCACGGTCAGCCTGCTAATCCAGCCGCTTAATTGGGCGCTGATCCTGGCTGCGCCGCTGCTGATGACCGCCTTGTGGGATTTAGTGCAGAACAAGCATGCTCTGCGGCGCAATTATCCGCTGTTGGCGCGGGTCCGCTGGATCATGGAAGATCTGCGTCCTTATGCGCAGTCCTACATAGTCGAAAGTGACATGGAAGGCCGACCCTTCAGCCACCAGGCGCGGGCCCTCGTCTATGCGCGGGCGAAGGGCGACCTTGATTCGCACCCGATGGGCACCAAACTGGACGTATATTCGGATGAATATGAGTGGCTGAGCCATTCGATAACGCCAAATGACGCGGCCCCCGAACACTGGCGGCTCAATATTGGCGGACCCGATACCGCAAAGCCCTATTCCTCGGCGCTGCTGAACATCTCGGCTATGAGTTTCGGTAGCCTCTCGGCACGCGCAATCGAGGCATTGAATCAGGGCGCCAGGATCGGCGGATTTGCGCACAATACCGGCGAGGGCAGCATCAGCCGCTATCATCGCGGCCGCAATGGCGAGACCGGCGGAGATCTGATCTGGGAAATCGGCAGCGGTTATTTCGGATGCCGCGCGAAGGACGGCGGTTTTGATGCGGCCCAATTTGCCGACAATGCGCAAGGCGACCAGGTCAAGATGATCGAGATCAAGCTGAGCCAAGGTGCAAAACCGGGACATGGCGGGGTCTTGCCGGGCCCCAAAGTGACCGAAGAAATCGCCGAAGCACGGGGCATCCCTGTCGGTGAAGACTGTCTTTCGCCTGCCGCCCATTCGACTTTCACGACCCCGGTTGAATTAATGCATTGGGTTGCCAGGCTCCGCGAATTATCGGGCGGAAAGCCGGTTGGCATGAAATTGTGCGTTGGAAAACCGCATGAAGTCTTCGCTTTGGCTAAGGCGATGCTGGAAACCGGGATCACGCCCGATTTCATCACTGTTGACGGCGCGGAAGGCGGAACGGGTGCTGCCCCGCTGGAACTGTCCAACAGCGTTGGCATGCCGCTGCGCGAAGGGCAAATCATGGTCCGTAATGCGCTCGTCGGTGCCGGACTGAAAGATCGCGTGAAGATCGCTGCGTCGGGCAAGATTCACTCTGGCGCGCAAATGGCCAAGGCCTTTGCGCTCGGCGCAGACTGGTGCAATGCCGCCCGGCCCTTCATGTTTTCGCTCGGCTGCGTGCAATCGATGCAGTGCCATACCGGCAATTGCCCCACCGGCGTCGCCACGCAGAAACCATGGCGGCAAAAGGGCTTGGTGGTGGAAGACAAGGCGCCGCGCGTCGCCCGCTTTCAGCAGCAGACGGTAAAAAGCCTGCGCGAGATCGTTGTTGCCATGGGTTTAGACAGCCCGTGGGAAATCGGTCCGCATGATATGCGTGAACGTATCAACGGCGTACGATCCGATGCAATCGACCGTATTTATACTTTTGTGGAGACTGGCCAGTTACTGGAGGATTCCGGGTCGACCAATCTGGCCGCGCATTGGAACGCAGCGCGTGCGGACAGTTTCAAACGGCGAATATAGGACCTGGAAAACCTAGTTCAGAGCGGCGAAGTTCTGGATTGTCCGTTTGACCCGGTCATCCAGGCTATCGGGCAGATGTTGCTTGATGGCAGCTTGCTTGGTGCTGACACTGTCAGCCAGCATCAGACGCTTCATCGCCCAATCGTCGCAAGACCGCTGGGTAATTGCATTGTTCTCGAGAAGGACAATTCCGCCATGCCGCGGGTCGAGGTCCAGATCGGCCATCAAACCATCGAGCGATTCCTCCGGACCTTCTACCAATTGCAGGAAATTCCGGCCGTTGAATAACAAGAATCCAGTGATGTCGCGCCGCGGATTATTGCGCAGCGACGCTTCCATTATATTGCCGATATCGGTGTCCAGCAAATTCGCATTGGCGGTGCTGATATAAACGATCTGCCGCATTCACATGCCCTCGAAAACCAAACCCCCCGGTGGACGGGCGGCAATTTTCGCCGCCGCCCGCAAGTCACCAGGCCTTATTGGTTCATAGTAGCGAAGAAATCTTCGTTGGTCTTGGAATCTTTCATCTTATCGAGCAAGAATTCCATGGAATCGATTGTGCCCATCTGCATGAGAATACGGCGCAGGACCCACATTTTCGAAAGCTTGTCTTTCTCGACTAGCAATTCTTCCTTGCGGGTGCCGGACTTGCCAACGTCCAGGGCGGGGAAGATGCGCTTGTCAGCAACCTTCCGGTCGAGCACGATTTCCGAGTTGCCGGTGCCCTTGAATTCTTCAAAGATCACCTCGTCCATCCGGCTGCCAGTATCGATCAGCGCAGTCGCGATAATGGATAGCGAACCACCTTCCTCGATATTCCGCGCGGCGCCGAAGAACCGCTTTGGACGCTGCAGAGCGTTGGCATCGACACCGCCGGTCAGCACCTTGCCCGAGCTGGGGACAACGGTGTTATAGGCGCGGCCGAGACGGGTGATGGAATCGAGCAAGATCACCACATCGCGTTTATGTTCGACCAGGCGCTTTGCCTTTTCGATAACCATTTCAGCGACTTGGACGTGGCGCGTTGCCGGTTCGTCGAAGGTGGAGGAGATCACCTCGCCCTTCACGCTGCGCTGCATGTCGGTAACTTCCTCGGGCCGTTCATCGACCAGCAGCACCAACAGGAACACTTCAGGGTGGTTGTCGGTAATCGCCTTGGCAATGTTCTGCAGCAGCACGGTCTTACCTGTCCGCGGCGGCGCCACGATCAGTGCGCGCTGGCCCTTGCCCTGCGGCGATATGATGTCGATCACCCGCGCCGATTTGTCGACCACGGTGGGATCGAGCGTATCGAGGTTGAGCTTCTCTTCCGGATAAAGCGGGGTGAGATTGTCGAAATTGGTCCGCAGGCGAACCTGATCGGGATCTTCGAAATTGACGCTGGCCAAACTGGTCATCGAGAAATAGCGCTCGCCGTCCTTGGGTGCGCGAATTTCGCCTTCGACGGTGTCGCCGGTGCGCAGGCCCCATTTACGGATCTGGTTGGGCGACACATAGATATCGTCCGGCCCGGCGAGGTAGTTCGCTTCTGGGCTACGCAGGAAGCCGAAACCGTCCTGCAGCACTTCAATCGTGCCGATGCCCATGATCTGGTCAGTATACTCTTCGTCTTCAGCCAGTTCGCGCAGGATACAGAACATCAGATCCTGACGGCGCATGGTCGAGGCGCCTTCGACGCCCAGTTCTTCCGCCATGCTGACCAGTTCAGCGGGTGGTTTTGCTTTTAATTCTCTGAGATGCATGGAAATCGAGTCCGATAGATAGGCCCGGAATATCCATGATCGGAAACCCGGGAACTTTGAAGATAGGCGGCAGGTCGTCTGGGCTTGGAGAAAGCAGACCCGGCTTCGATCAGGTCGAAGCCTCAGCCGAATTGGGTATTCAAATACGCCGATGCGGGGCCCCCGTCAATCGGGCTTGGTCAATCGGGCTTGCGCCAAATGAGCGAGTCAGAACGGTTTGACGATTACCAGTACCACGATGATCGCAGCGGCAATGCCGGGGACTTCGTTCAGCAGACGCAGTTTCTTGCCAGTCAGAGGCCGTTCGCCGCGGGCCAGCTTCTTCGCATAAGCGGAAAGATATCCGTGATAGCCCGATAGCAGCAGCACCAGCAGCAATTTGGCATGGAACCAGCCCTGGGCAAACGCACCGATCGACCCGGCAAGCGCGAATCCGAGCAGCCAAACCAGAATGATTGACGGCAGCAGGATGATCTTGAGCAATTTCTGCTCCCGGTCGACCCACCGCGTTTCTTCAGGCGAACCAGCCTCGGCTTCCTGATGATACACGAAAAAACGCGGCAGCATAAACAGCCCCGCCATCCAGAATATCACGAAAATTACATGGCCGGCCTTGAGCCAGAGATACACCATAGAGAGCAGTTCCTGCATTGGAGAAATGTAGGGGAGGAAAAGTTGAAAATCACCCCCTCCTCAAAGAATTAGCCTTTCCAGCCGCGCACGGAAGCGATCAGCTGCTCGACATGGGCAATGGGTGTGAACTGGCCGATACCATGGCCCAGATTGAATACATGGGGCCGATCGGCGAAACATTTCAGGATATGTTCCGCCTGACGGTCCAGCGCCTCACCGCCTGCCAGAAGTAAAAGCGGATCAATATTGCCCTGGACCGGCATTCCGGCAGGCAATTCGCGTGCGGCCCACACTGGATCGATGGTTTCGTCGATCCCCATGGCATCGACCCCGGTTTCGCGCGCATAGGCCGGGAGTTTTTCGCCCGCACCCTTGGGGAAACCGATGATGGGCACATCGGGGTAACACGCCTTCACCGCGCTGGTGATGGCCGCGTTGGGAGCGATTACCCAACGTTCGAATTCCGACGGAGCCAGACTGCCCGACCAGCTGTCGAACAATTGCACTGCTTCTGCGCCAGCTTCGATCTGCCCGGCTAGATATTCAATCGTGACCGCCACAATCGCATCGATGATCGCCTGGAACGCTGATGGATCGCGGTAAGCCATCGCCCTTGTATCATGCTGGTCACGGCTACCCTCGCCCGCAACCATATAGGTCGCGACTGTCCATGGACTTCCGGCAAAGCCCAGCAAGGTCGTCTCAGGCCCCAATTGCGCCTTTACCTTGGCCACGGTCTCATAAATCGCCTGGAGGCGCTCTGGCACCGCTTCCAGTCCATCCAGTGTGGCATCCAGCAGCCGGGGCGACAGGCGAGGACCTTCTCCGACCAGGAATTCCAGCTTCTGGCCCATGGCGTGCGGAACGATCAGAATATCGGAAAACAGGATTGCCCCATCGAAACCGAAACGGCGGATCGGTTGCACGGTAACCTCCGCAGCGGCATCGGCATCATAGACGAGATCCAGGAAACCGCCCTTTTCCGCGCGCAATTCGCGATATTCCGGCAAATACCGTCCCGCCTGGCGCATCAGCCACATGGGCGCCTGCGTGCCGCGCTTCCCGCGCAAGGTTTCGATCAAAATGCCAGGCATGAAGGGAGTCCAATCAAAATAATAAAGTATTTAATATAGGATGTAGGAGTCTGTTGGCCCTGTGGATTTCGGGGACAAGTGGCCTTTGCCTGATTTGTCCCCATTTGCCCAGTAGCCCAACGAATGCGAATCCCCATGTTTGCGCGTCAAGCAATAGCTATCCCCACTGTCCCCAGCCTGTGGGCAACAGGGTTTTACCAGCCATAAACCCGGGTCTGGATGCCTGCTAGCGGGCATGGAATCGCAGGCTGAACTTGTCGCCAGCTTTGTCCCGTGGTTTATGCCAATTATTGTCCACACCCACTTTGTCCCCCCAGGTGCCATGTCTGTCACCGTTCCAGCAGCAGGCCGGATATGAGTCAACTTCACTTGCATCTTGTCTCCGATTCCACCGGGGAAACGCTGGAAATGGTCGCCAAGGCGGCGCTGGCGCAGTTCGAGGATGCCGAAGTGGTACGCCATTTCTGGCCGATGGTCCGTTCGCGTCAGCACCTTGACCGGATTGTCCCCGACCTGGCGGCTAATCCGGGGCTGGTGCTGTTTACTCTGGTCAATTCGGAAACCCGTGCGCGGTTGGAAGAACATTGCCGCCAGCTGGGCCTGCCCGCAGTGCCCGCCCTCGATGCAGTAACCAGCGCGCTGGAAACCCAGTTGGGACAGGAGGCGCATGGCCGCCCGGGCCGCCAACACATTATGGACGAGGCGTATTTCGGGCGGGTCGATGCCATCCACTTTACCATCGCGCATGATGACGGGGTGGGCTGGGAAGACTGGGAAGAAGCCGACATCCTGCTGGTCGGCGTATCGCGCTGTTCCAAGACACCCACGAGCATCTATCTCGCCAATCGCGGATACAAGACTGCCAATATTCCGCTGGTGGTGGAAAGCCCTCCGCCCGCGGTCCTGTTCGGGCTCCGGCATCCGTTGGTGGTTGGCCTCACCACCGCACCGGAACGCCTGGTCCAGATCCGCCGCAACCGTTTGCTCAGCCTGAACGAAGGTACCGAGACATCCTATGTCGATGGCGACCGCGTTCGTGACGAGGTCCAGTATGCAAGGCGGATGTTTGCCGACAATGGCTGGCCGGTGATCGACGTCACGCGCCGTTCGATCGAGGAGACCGCCGCTGCCGTCATCAAGCTGTTCAATGAGCGCGACAAGCGGGAAATTCCGCCGCGCGTCGGACCCAAGCCGATATGATGATCCTGGCTTCCAAGAGCGCGTCGCGCCAAGCAATGCTCGACGCTGCCGGGGTTGCCTATCAGGCGATGCCCGCCGACCTGGACGAGCGCGCGCTGGAGGCGGAATTGGCGGGCAGTCCGCCTGCGGAAATCGCGTTGGCTCTGGCCCGGGCAAAGGCGGCTACCCTGGCACCGAAACATGGCGGCCGCTTGATCCTGGGTAGCGATTCCCTCGTTTCAGTCGAAGGCAAACGGTTCGACAAGCCAGCGGACCGTGCCGCCGCGGCGGAGCACCTGCGATATTTTTCGGGCAAGACAATGCAACTCCACAGCGCTGCCGCGCTGGTCCGGGATGATGATATCCTTTGGCAGCACGCGGCGGTGGCAACATTGAAAGTCCGCGATCTGTCGGAAGATTTCATTGAAGTCTATCTTCAAGCCGAATGGCCCGAAGTGTCTTACTGTGTCGGCGTCTTCCGCATAGAAGCGCTGGGCGTACAATTGTTCGATAGCATCGACGGCGACCAGTTCACTGTTCTGGGAATGCCCTTGTTGCCGCTGTTGGGCGCATTGCGGGGTCTGGGCGAGCTGCCCTCATGAATCGGCCATTTGCCCATGTGATTGGCGACCCCATCACCCAGTCAAAATCGCCTGCCATTCAAGGTTTCTGGCTGAAGAAGCTGGGTGTCGAAGCAGACTACTGCGCCAGATTGGTGAAGCCGACTGGTCTCGCCGACTATCTCGCTGAAGTTCGGCAGGATCTCGCATGGCGCGGCTGCAATGTCACCATGCCGCACAAGCAGGCGATCATCCCGCTGCTCGACAGCCTTGATCCACTGGCGGAAAAGATCGGTGCGGTGAACACGGTCGTGCGCCAGACGGACGGAACTTTGCGGGGCTACAACACCGATGCAGCCGGATTTCTTGAACCCTTGGCGGAGGAGTTGGCGAAAACTCACCTGTTCCGGATGGCCCGGGTGCTGGGCGCCGGCGGTGCAGCGCGGGCGATCGTCGCCTCGCTGGCGCAGCAAGGCATGGTGATCGTACTGGCTGCCCGCGATCCGGCCAAGGCGCGGGCCTTGCTCGATGAACTTGCCCCAGCCTCCGATCATCATGTCACCACGTTGGCGCACTTTGCCGATCCAACCGATTTCGCGTTTGATGACCGCGAGCAATGCTGTGATCTGGTAGTAAACGCCAGCCCACTGGGAATGCGCGGCCAGCCCCAACTCAAATTTCATTTCAGCCACGCACCGCCCGGCAGTATCGCCTATGATATTGTCACCGATCCGCTGGAAACGCCGTTTCTGGCTGATGCCCGCGCCGCCGGCTTCCGGACGGTAGATGGCTTGTCCATGCTGATCGGGCAGGCTGCGGCGGCCTTCAGCCTGTTTTTCGGAGTGGAGCCCCCGCGGGAATATGACCTGAAGTTGCGAGAGATGCTGACCAGATGAGCGGACATGGAAATCACCTGATACTGGGCCTGACCGGCTCGATCGGCATGGGCAAATCCACTGTCGCCAAAATGTTCGAGGACGAAGGCGTCCCGGTTTTCGATGCCGACGCCGCTGTTCATATCCTGCAAGGCCCTGGCGGCGCCTTGCTTGGTGCCATCGAAGCGGAATTTCCCGGTTCAACCGGCCCGCGCGGGGTCGACCGCGCCAAACTGGGCGCCCTGGTATTCGGCGATCCGGAAGCGCTGGCTCGGCTCGAGGCCATTGTCCACCCGGCGGTGGCAGAGATGCGCTCGGAATTCCTGCTCGAACATGCAAACGCGCCGATCATCGGCTTCGATATCCCGCTGTTGTTTGAAAAAGGCGGCGAATCTCGGGTGGACCAAGTAGTGGTCGTATCTGCCCCGGCAGAAATCCAACGCGAACGGGTGCTCTCCCGTCCAGATATGACGCCGGAAAAATTTGCCCATATCCTGTCACTGCAGGTGCCCGACGCGGAAAAGCGGACTCGGGCGGACTACGTTATCGATACTTCCGGCAGCCTCGAAGACACCCGGCGAGCGGTGCGCAAACTGGTCAAACAGCTCAAACAATCGCGCGGCTGATGCCCCCCGATCATATTAAGTGAATTGACCACTTGCGCAGTGCCATCGGCGCGCCGATAGTATGGCAAATGCGTGAAGTGATTTTCGATACCGAAACGACCGGTCTGGACCCCAGAAGCGGGGACCGCATGGTTGAAATCGGCTGCGTTGAAATGATCAATAAGGTTGCTACCGGCAACAGCTATCACGCCTATTACAATCCCGAACGTGATATGCCCGCTGGTGCGGAGGCAGTGCACGGCCTGTCCGCCGCGTTCCTGTCAGACAAGCCCCTGTTCGCCGACAAAGCGCAGGAATTGCTCGACTTTCTAGAAGACGCACCGCTGGTGGCGCATAATGCCAGTTTCGATTTCGGCTTCCTGAATACCGAGCTCTCGATCATTTCGATGGAGCCGATCTGCACCAGCCGGATGGTTGATACCGTCGCGTTGGCGCGCAAGAAACATCCCGGTGCGAAATTGTCGCTCGACGCACTCTGCAGCCGCTACGGAGTCGATCGCAGCCACCGGGTCAAGCACGGCGCGCTGCTCGATGCGGAATTATTGGCGCAGGTCTATGTCGAATTGACCGGCGGACGCCAGATCGGTCTGGAGCTGGCCGCGGACGCTGTGGGGCTGTCTGATATTGTCGAAATTTCAACGCCTGCTGCTGCGCCGCAAATACGCCGGCCGGCGCGGGCTCATGCTGCAAGCGCCGAAGAGCTCAGCCGCCACCAGGAATTTCTCAAGCTGATCAAATCGCCCCTCTGGGGGCACTGACCAGGTCGTAAACCCGCGAATCTGTCATATTCCGATTTGGCAATCCGCGATAACAAAAGAGGTAATAGCGATGGATATTCGCATTTCAGGTCACCAGTTGGACACCGGTGCAGCGCTGCAGGATCACGCAACGGACCGTTTGAACGGCATCGTCGAGAAATATTTCAACCGGGCGCTGTCTTCGAATGTGACCTTTGGCAAGGCGCCGGCTGGCGCGTTCAGCTGCGATATCGTGACTCATGTGATGCAGGGAATGATCGTCAAGGCTCATGGCGAGGCGCATGATGCTCACCAGGCGCTCGATCAGGCTGCTACCAAGATCGACACGCAATTGCGCCGATACAAGCGCCGCCTGAATGACCGGCACGAACAGGCCGCACATTCGGTCAAGGAAGAAGAGGCTGCTTATCGCATCTTCGCGGCTCCCGAACCTCAAGAAGAGGACGAAGCATCCGACGCGCCCTTAATTGTCGCGGAAACCAAGGTCGATATCCCCGAAGCCAGCGTGGCCGATGCGGTGATGATGCTCGATTTGCGTCATACCAACGCGATGTTTTTCAAAAATGCTGGAACCGGGCGGCATAATATGGTGTACCGCCGCAACGACGGATCGATCGGCTGGGTCGAACCGCATTGATCACCTGTTCTCGCGGGGGCCAACCAGGCTGCGATTGCAGGCATTTAGCCTGACTCCGATTTATAGTGCTGCAGACTGCAGCAATGAGTTCCGGCCCGGATTTGCGGGCGGAATTCACGGAACTTCGCGAATTGTCGCGTATCTGGCGAAGGTCAAGTGCGTATGGACTGGAATCTTGCAGCAAAAATTTGAACCATGAACGTAAATTTTAAACTTTCGAAAGATGCCGTTGCCACCGCACAAGCCGACAGCAAACGAGCTGTGTTCGAAACGCTGGCTGCGCGGTTTGCGGTTGCCTACGGGCTGGATGCAATTGCGGTTCAGGAAGGTCTCGAGGAACGCGAACGGCTTGGCAGTACCGGTTTTGGCCGCCGCGTGGCGATACCGCATGCGCGGATAGACGGGATCGAACGTCCGGTCGCCGCACTGTTGAAACTTGATTCTGCGGTGGCATTCGACGCCGCAGACGGGATGCCGGTCGACCTTGTCATCGGGCTCCTTTCCCCCACCAACGCAGGGGCCGGCCACCTGCATGCCCTGGCTGCCATCTCGCGCATGGTCCGCGATGAGGCGACCTATGATGCGCTGATCCGGGCCGGAGATTCCGAAGCGCTGTTTGCCACCCTGACAAATTTGACCGATAACAGCATTGCGAATGACAATGTAAACGGAGCCAAACGTGAAAGCGCATGACAATGCCGGTGCGCATCCGGATACTCCGGGAGGCACTGGCGCGGAACTCCATTACCGTGCGCTGGAACGGCTCTATCGCTCCGCTCCGGTCAATTCCCTGTTCGATTCGCAGCTTCATATCGAAGGTGAGGGCGCCGCAAGCCTGATCTTCAATGTGACCGAGAGCTGCTATCACGCAGCGGGCGCCGCGCACGGCACTATATATTTCAAAATGCTCGACGATGCGGCATTCTATGCTGCCAATACGCTGGTCACGGACCGGTTTTTGCTGACGACGTCCTTCAACCTCCATTTCACCAAGCCGGTCCGCACCGGCCGGGTGATCGCCGAGGGGAAATGGGTCAGTGGCCGCCGCCGGGTCTATGTCGCGGAATCGCGGCTGATTGACGAAGAGGGAGACGAGATCGGGCGCGGCACCGGTACCTTCATGCGTTCCGGCATCCAGTTGTCCGGTCTGCCCGGTTACAGCCCGGTGCAGGGCTGACCCCAAGTGACCACGCGGCTCCCGGCCTATCTCGAGGTTTCCGGCCTGATTCGGATGGTCGAAGCAAATGCAGGCTTCGCTGCCGTCTTGGCTAAGGGCGAGCGGGACGCTGGCACTATCCTGATCTTAACCATGGAAAAGGGCGAGAACCGGTCACTTTATGAGCGGATGCCGCAATTGGACGGATCGCGAAAATTCATCTGCGTCAAGAAGCAAGCTATTGAAAATACAAATGAATTAGATGAATATATCGACCGCCGCAGACAGCAGGACAGTGATATCTGGATTGTCGAGGTGGACATCGCGAATGCAGAACGGTTCATCGCAACATTAACCGCTTGAGTTGACACCTTCGCACTTGCAGCATATTGGGCCGCCAGCTTCCGAAGGCGTAGGCGGCCATGATGACACGAGGTTATCGGGCTTGCACGCAGACGGGTGGCGGCCGGCAGGCCAATACTGGACCAAGACAATATAATTCACTTCCCAAGGTCCCAGCCTGCGACTGTGCTCGTCAACCGCCCTATCGAATGATTACATGAGTCGTAAGGCCCACTTTGCCGGCCTGATCGCGATCGTCGCGACCGGGACCGTAGTTTTTGCCAGTGCCGGAAGTTCCGGCGCTTTTGCCCAACAGGGCGAATCCCAAGAAATTCAGCAGCTTCCCCTCACCGAAGAAACCGTACCGGTCTTTGTGTCGGAAGAAATAGTCCAACCGCTTCCCCAGGTATCTGAAAACGGAGACCTTGCCAAAGCTGACGGGCAAACTGCAGCAGCACAACAGGCATCCTCGCTGAAACAGCTGGTTGCTGCCGTGGCAGCCCCTGGATCGCTTTCCCCAGAAATGGAATGCCTTGCCGGCGCGGTTTATTTTGAATCGCGCGGCGAACCAATTGCCGGGCAACTTGCGGTGGCTCAGGTTATTTTGAACCGCGCCGAATCGGGCCAGTTCCCATCAAGCTATTGCGGCGTAGTCTACCAGCGATCGCAGTTCTCGTTCGTGAAGGGCGGCAGCATGCCGGGCATCAAGCGCGGATCATCCGCGTGGAAGCGCGCGAAGACCATTGCCCGCATCGCCCATGAAGGCATGTGGGACAGCGAGGCGGGCGATTCGCTTTATTTCCACGCGAAATATGTCCGGCCAAGCTGGAGCCGGAAGAAAGTGGCCCGCGCTACGATCGACAGCCATATTTTCTATCGCTAAGTCTGGCGACAAGTCCGCCGTCAGCCCGGCGTATCCGGCCTGAAACCCAATTGAGACCCTCTCCGCAAGACGGAGGGGGTCTTTTTCCATTCAAGCCCTTACTTCGAACCACACCGGCGCATGATCGCTGGCCTTTTCCCGGCCGCGGTGATCCTTGTCGACGCCCGCGGCTACCAGCCGGTCCGCCAGCTCTGGCGATAGTAGCATGTGATCGATGCGGAATCCGTGATCGCGTTGCCATGCACCGGCCTGGTAATCCCAATAGGTCCACACCCCGCCGCGCGGGTTCAAGGTGCGCAACGCATCGGTCCAGCCGTCGCCAAGCAGCCGCATATAGGCATCACGCGATTCCGGCTGCATGAGCGCGTCATTTTCCATCGACTTTGGAGACCAGACGTCATTATCATGCGGGATCACATTGTAATCGCCGACGACCGCGCAGGGAATTTCCAGCGCCCATAAATCCTGCATCCGCGCGCGCAGGCGCTTCATCCATGCCAGTTTATAGTCGAATTTCGGTCCGGGCTGCGGATTGCCATTAGGCAGGTAGATGCACGCCACCCGGACACCATCAACCTCTGCTTCGAGATATCGGGCGTGGTCATCTTCTTTGTCACTCTCTGACAAATGAGGCAGACCGCGCAGTGTTTCGACCGGTTTTACGCCGTCCGCAAGAATGGCTACACCGTTGAAGCTTTTCTGGCCGTGCCAGATTGCGTGGTAGCCGATCTTCTCGAATTCCTCGGCGGGGAAGCCCTCGTCCTGGCTTTTGACTTCCTGCAGACACGCAACCTTTGGGCGCGTTTCCTCCAGCCATTCGAGCAGGCGGGGCAGACGCGCTTTCACGCCATTGATGTTGAAAGTGGCAATTTTCATGAAGACGCATTAGCCCGATAAGTCAGGCGGCGTCTATCGGCGGTTGGTCATGGGCGCGTGCACGATGCCGCTTTGTCAGATTCCGAAGCTGGAACCACAGCCGCAGCCTGCGGCGGCCTGGGGATTTTCGACTTTGAAGGCCGCGCCGCCGAGAGATTCGACGAAATCGACGACGCTACCGGACACCAGATCAAGGCTGACCGGATCGACCACCAGTTGAACTCCTTCGGTCTCGCTGACCAGATCATCAGCTTCCGGGCCATCGGCCAGATCGAATTTGTATTGGAAGCCGGAGCAGCCTCCGCCTTCCACCGATAGCCGTAGAATTGCGGGTTTGGCCTGCTTTTCAGCAATCCAGGCCACGCGCTTGGCGGCGGACGGGGTCAGGGTAAGGGTGCTCGACATGAATGTTATGTAGGGTGCCTGGCGCCATCGCTCAAGACAAACGCGGCAAGTTGTCCGAATCAGGCAATTCCAGCCGTCACACGCTCTGGATATAATTGCGCAGGGCTTCTGCCTCGTGACCGACTTCGTCGAGGCGTGATTTCACCAGATCACCGATCGAAATAAAACCGCGCATTGCGCCATCTTCAAGCACCGGTAGGTGACGGATACGGCGCCGCGTCATCAGGCCGAGCGCATCCAGCACGGTTTCATGCGCGCTGACCGAAATCGCCGGGGCTGTCATCACATCACCGACTGGCCGGTTGAGGCATGTCTCGCCCATTTCCGCCACGCGGTAGATCAGGTCGCGTTCGGAGAATATGCCGACAACCATCTTGCCGTCCATCACCGGGAGCGCGCCGATTCGCTTTTCAGCGAGCAGCGCAACCACGTCGCGGACCTTCATATCGACGGTACAATGAATGATTTCCGCCGGATCGCGCCCCGCAATCAACTTGGCAATTTCCATCGTATCTTCCCCTTTTGAAGCCATTGGCTGGTTTTCTTCATTTTGGAAAATATGCCATGAAATTGCAGCGATGGCGAATCGCGTAACTGAACCTGCGTCCCTTGGCGAAAAAGCAGCCATTGCAAGCACCGCCCCTGCGCGCCTAAAGGTCCGTCATGCCCAAACAGTCTCCTCTCGAAGATTCCGAAAAAGCCGCCTTTGCCTGGGCGCGCTATCGCCGGTTGATGCGGTTCATGTTCCTGCTGACGACCGGCACGGTCATCGTAGCAATTGCCATCCTGTATAAATTCAATGGCATGGTGTCGGTGCATTTCTACATTGCGACCGCACTCGGCATCGGATT
>JBFEKH010000035.1:0-19355 GCA_041552775.1 Allopontixanthobacter sp. | reverse complement strand
TCGGCGAAGAATTGCTGAATGCCCTGCATATCGAACTAGATGCGTTTCGGATTGCCGGCGGGATCATGCTGTTCCTGATCGCGCTCGACATGGTGTTCGAAAAACGCACCCAGCGTCGAGAAGACCGGGCGGAAAAGGTGATGGCCGATCCGGAGATGGTGGAAGATGTGTCCGTCTTCCCGATGGCCATGCCGATGCTCGCTGGACCGGGCGCGATTGCGTCCGTGATGCTGCTGATGAGCGGGACTAGCGGGCTTGAGGGAACGTTGGTCATTCTCGGTGCGCTGGCAGCGGTACTGCTGATGACGATGCTCGCTCTAATCGCTGCAAGCCCCCTGATGAAGCTGTTCGGTGCCTCGGTAGAGGCAGTGATTACCCGGCTGCTGGGCGTGCTGCTGGCGGCCCTGGCCGCGCAATATGTGATCGACGGATTGCGGGCGAGTTTCGGAGTCTGATCAACCGGCTTATTGCAGCGTTACCCGGTCATCATCCCCGTCGCGGCGGCTGAAGAACTGCATCAGCTGGACCAGCAATTCGCAGCGGGTGGCGATATTGTCCGCTTCCAGCAGGGCCTGTTTCGCCGCCGGATCAAAGGGAGCGATCTGGGACACGCCGTTGATCAGAGACATATCGTCAAGCCGGGCAACCGAATCCCAATCGACGCTGTAACCCTGCGCATCTGCAAAGCGGCGGGCTTCGCGCTCGAAACTGGCGCGTTCTATGCTGCTGAGTGCTTCGTTTTCATCATCTTCGAGCAGCTCTGCCTCGACCTGCCGGAACGGGGTGGTGACATCAAGCTCGCGAATGACGCGGAACCGTTGCTCCCCTTCCAGCACTAGGTTGAACCGGCCATCGTCGAGCGCTTCGAACTCACCGATCCTGCCGACACAACCAACCGTGAACAAGGGCGCGCCTTCGGCTGGCCGCTGCGGCTGGATCATGGCGATGCGCCGGTCGCGGGCGAGAGCATCGCTGGCGAGCGCGCGATACCGGGGTTCGAACAGATGCAGCGGCAATTGCAGGCCGGGGAGCAGGATCGTGCCGGTGAGGGGAAAAATGGACAGGCGTTTTGCCATCAACTTACCCGAACAGCAATTTGGACAGGCGGCGCCTCGTGGCTACCACCCAGGGATCTTCCAGGCCGACTGCCTCGAAAATCTGCAGCAATTTGGCTTTCGCCGCGCCTTCGTTCCATTCGCGGTCCGCCTCGATCATGGCGAGCAGTGTATCGGCGGCTTCGTCGCGCGACTTGGCGGCATAGGCTGCCTCGGCAAAGGCGAATTGCGCATCCATATCGACGGGGCGTTCTGCCGCCGCCGCCCGTAGTACCTGCAATTCGCCTTCGTCGACTGTCGTTCCGGCCAACTCAAGCACCAAGGACGCCGCATGGATTAGCGGATCGTCCTTCAAAGCGGGGTCGAGCGCATCCAGCACGCCCTGTGCTTCCTGTGTTTCGCCCAGCGAGACCAACGCACGAATCAGTCCTGCATGGCCTGCGGCGTTGTCGGGTGCCATCTCGGTAATCTGCCCGAACACTCCGGCGGCGCGCTCTGCATCGCCTTCTGCCAAGACCTGTTCGGCCATGGTGATGAACTGGGTGACGTCCTGCTGCGGTGCTGCGCCCGTTTCTATGGGCAGCTTTTCAAGCAATTGGTCGAGCACCTGTTTCAGCTGGGTTTCGGTCCGCGCCTGGGTCAGGTCGGCCACCGGCTGGCCCTGGAACATGGCGTAGACGGTGGGAATCGATTTGACCTGGAATTGGGACGCAATGAATGGTTCTTCATCCACATTGACCTTTGCCAGGACAACGCCCTTGTCCGCATACTCCGCTGCGACTTTTTCAAGCAGCGGAGTCAGCGCCTTGCACGGCCCGCACCACTCAGCCCAAAAATCGAGCACGACCAATTTGGTCATTGATGGTTCGACGATGTCTTTCCGGAAACGATCGACAGCTTTTTGTTCGTCAATATTGAGACCCATGCTGGCCAAGGTGCACTCCTGTAATCTGTTCTATCCACCAGCGAGTATCTGCCGGGCGGGGCTTACTTCTTAATGTGGGCCTTTCACAGCATATGTGAAGGGCAAAATGCACGAGTTGTTTCGGCAGTTCTTGGGTGGGTGATTTTCCCCTTGCTAGGCCGCCTGACCGCTGCTAGTTGCCCGCTTCCCCACTGAACCAACAGGTTCGGTGTACCCTTTATGGGGACCCCAAGGGAACAATAGTGAGCGGGCGTAGCTCAGGGGTAGAGCACAACCTTGCCAAGGTTGGGGTCGGGCGTTCGAATCGCCTCGCCCGCTCCATTATTTCTTGAAACCAGATTCCCTCCTTCGGGGGAGACCACGGCTCCGGGCTAGCACTGACCGATGCCGCCCCGTCGATGTCGTGACCATTGATCACAACAAGATGCTGCCGGATGATATGGATGTTGTCCGCTTCCCGGCCGCGGGCAAAGCTATGCCCTGGCTGCCATATTGTCGGAAGTTAGCTTCCGTTCGTCGCAATCCGGGAGTTTGTTGTTGCACTGCAAAATTTGCCTGCTAATCGACGCGATATGTTGTATCATTCATTGAGCCGCTTTCCCGGCCTCGCCACTTCCGTGCTTGCACTTTCTGCCGCCGCTTTGCCGGTTTGCGCTGCGGCACAGACCGGGGTCCCGGCTGCTGATCCCCCCGCCACTGCGCAGATCGGGCAGGAACGCGCGCCGGAGGATGATTTTCACAATAGCGGCGATGGACTCGACAGCACGATCGTGGTCAGCGCAATCGGTGTGACACAGCTCGATGTGCTGGCCGGCACATCGGTGATGCAGGGCGTTGAATTACAGCGCAGCCTCGAAGGCCAGCTTGGTGATACGCTGGCCAAATTGCCCGGAGTGACCGCTACCAGCTTCTCGCCCGGTGCATCCCGCCCCGTACTGCGCGGGTTCTCCGGCGAGCGGGTCAAGGTGCTGGTGGACGGGATTGGCGCGATCGATGTGTCCAATACTTCCGCCGACCACGCCGTTTCGATCGATCCGCTGACGGCGGAACGGATCGAGGTGCTGCGCGGTCCGGCGGTGATGCTCTACGGCAGTCAGGCGATCGGCGGTGCGGTCAATGTGATCGACAAACGCATTCCGCTGCGGCCGCTGAATGAACCGGTCCATATCGACGCCCGGCTGGGCGCGAACACGGCCGCAAACATGGCGGAAGGCGGTCTGTCGCTCGACCTGCCAGCGGGCGACCAATTCGTGTTTCATGTCGACGGGTCGTACCGCCGCACCGAAGACCAGCAGATCCCCGGCTTCGTCGCCTCGGACAATCTGCGCGCCGAATTGCTGGCAGAAGCTGACGCCGATGAAGCGGATGCGCCCGAGGAGGCTGCCGAATTGCGCGAGGCCGCGAATTTGCGCGATGTCTTGCCCAACAGCGCGACCGAAACCTACAGCGCGAATGCAGGCTTTGCCTTCTTCGCTGGTGAGAGCAATCTCGGCGCTGCCATAGGTATTTACGATACGACCTATGGCGTCCCCACGAGCCCTGGGACCGGCCATGCCCACGGCGACGATGAAGGCGCCGAGGTAGCGGAAGAAGGCGCCGAAATCGTCACCATCGGTCTGCGCCAATACCGCGCCGACATGCGCGGCGAACTGGCACTTGGCAGCGGGTTCTTTTCCCAATTGCGCACCCGTTTCGGATACAGCGATTACACCCACACCGAATTCGAGGGGGCCGAAGTCGGCACCACTTTCGATGTCAAAGGCTTCGAAGGGCGGGCCGAATTGGTCCAGAACCAGCGCGGCAGCTGGAAGGGCGTGATCGGCACGCAATATTACTTCCGCGACTTCGCCGCCGAAGGTGCAGAAGCCTATATCGCGCCGAACCTGACATCGCAGCTGGCGATGTTCGGTTTGCAGGAATTTGCTATTGGGCCTGCCCAGCTGGAATTTGCCGGGCGGTACGAAACCACCGAAGTGAAATCGCAGCAGCTTGGTATCGAGCGGAATTTCGACAGCTGGTCGGGCGCGGTCAGTTTGGCCCACGAAACCGAAAACGGATTCCGATTTGGCGTAACCGGGTCGCGGGTAGAGCGTGCGCCCAGCGCGGAGGAATTGCTATCCAGTGGGCCGCATATCGCCACGCAGGCGTTTGAAATTGGCGATGTCGATCTGAAAGTTGAAAGTGCGTACGGGGTCGAGGCCTACCTGCGCGGACGCATCGGCCTCGCCAGCGTCAATCTGGCAGTCTACAAGAACTGGTTCAGCAATTACATCTATCTGGACCAGACCGGCCTGGAGGAAGATGATCTTCCGGTGTTCCAATATCTGCAGGCGGATGCGCAATATTTCGGGGTCGAAGGCGAGGTTTCCTTGCCCCTGTATGACAGCGGCCCGCTGACGGTGCTAGCCGACCTGCGCGGTGATTATGTCCGCGCCCAGCTGGATGATGGCAGGCCCCTGCCGCGCATTCCGCCGCTCAGCCTGCTGGGCGCGCTGGAAGCAAAGACGGAACGGTTCGACCTTCGCGCCGAAGTGCAATGGTCGGACAGCCAGCCGCGCGTGGCGGCATTCGAAACGCCGACGGACAGCTTCACCTTCGTCAATGCATCAATCGCATGGAAGCCGATCCGCGGCGCAGATAATCTGACGCTGATGTTGCAGGCAGACAATATCTTCGATGTCGAAGGGCGGCGCCATGCCAGCTTCACCAAGGACTTCGTTCCGCTGGCAGGGCGCAATTTCCGGATCAGCGCAAAGGCGAGTTTCTAGGCTCGCCTTCGCGCTCCCGCCCTTCAGGCGGCATCAAGCAGCGGTCAATCTTCGACCGCGAAGCTGATTTCGGCATTATCCTCGAGCCGCTTGACCAGCGCTTCGCCCAGGAAGGAACCCGGCGTCCCGATCCCGCCCGCTGCATCGCAGTGGTTAAGCCCAATCGCGGTCTCGGCGATCATCCGGCTGGTTGAACCATAGCCCGGATCGTAGCGCCCCTTGACGCCGTAATTGATCTTCTCGCCGTCCGCTGTCTCGCCCAGGAACAGTAAATCGTAAAAGCCGTTTTCGCGTTCTTCCTTGGTCGGGCCTTCGCCGGGCTTGGGTGCCTTGGCGCCGAACGGGTTCTTGAGCATCTCGGCGATGCCCTTGGCCGCCTTTTCGCCCATTTCACCGGCGCTGGTCAGCATCATCTCGTCATATTTGAAATCTTCGCCGTAAGGATGGCCGAGGAGGAAATTGGTGCGGTGGACATTCTTGGTGTTGATCGTCGCCATGATGAACGGCGCGGCCCATTTGCCCAGTTCCTTGTCATATTCCGGTATCATGCCCGAAGGCTGCTTGGGTCCGGTGAAGCCCGGCGTGAGGCCGAACGAACTTTGCAGGACGGAAATCAGCTTGGGGTTGCGGGCCACCGCTTTCATCGTTTCCTTCATGCTGGCTACGGTGCCGCCGGACGGACCGCCCTGCATGGCGCGAACGCGTCCCTTCACCCGCGTGGCGGGCTTGCCGAACCGTTTCATGGCTTCTTTTTGCAGCATGAAAACGCCCAGATCGAAGGGAATCGAATCGAAGCCGGAGGAGAAGCAGATCCGCGCGCCGCTCTTTTCAGCCGCATCGCCATACTTCTCGATCATCTGGAACATCCAGGTCGGCTCGCCCGACAGGTCGCAATAATCGGTGCCTGCGTCGACGCAGGCGGCCACCAGCGGTTCGCCATACAGGGTGTAGGGGCCAACGGTGGTCAGAACCACGCGCGTCTGTTCGCACATCGCCTTAAGGCTGGCGGGGTCCTCCGCATCGGCCACTACCAGCGGGGTGTTTATCGAAGCACCGATCAGGTCGCGCACTTCTTCCAGCTTGGCCTGACTGCGCCCAGCCATCGCCCATTTCGGGCCATCATCGCGGCTGCCGTAATGCTGGCTGAGATATTCCGCGACCAGACGTCCGGTGTATCCCGTGGCACCATAGACGACGATATCGAATTTGCGGTCGGCTTTGCTCATGACTCAATTAACTCCCTTTTCAGCGCAAGGAATGCGCGAGGAAGGGCGCGGAGTCAAAGACGTATGGTCAGAATATTTTCGGGGCCACAGCCAATTACCAAGCTACAGTTTGGGCAGGGTGACCCCGCGCTGGCCCATATATTTGCCCGCCCGGTCGGCATAGCTGGTTTCGCAGCGTTCATTGCCCTGCAGGAACAGGAACTGGCAGGCACCCTCGTTCGCGTAGATCTTGGCGGGCAGCGGTGTCGTGTTGGAAAATTCCAGCGTGACATGGCCTTCCCAGCCCGGTTCAAGCGGGGTGACGTTCACGATGATCCCGCAGCGGGCATAGGTCGATTTTCCAAGGCAGATCACCAGCACATCCTCGGGAATGCGGAAATATTCCACCGTCCGCGCCAGCGCAAAGCTGTTGGGCGGAATGATGCAGACATCCGCATTACGGTCGACTAGGCTCTTGCCGTCGAAATTCTTCGGATCGACAATTGCGCTGTCGACGTTTGTGAAGATCTTGAATTCGGGCGCCACCCGCGCATCATAACCATAGGAACTGAGCCCGTAGGAGATGCAGCCATCACGCCGCTGCGCCTCCACGAACGGTTCAATCATGCCCTTTTCGGTGGCCTGTGTCCGAATCCATTTGTCGCTGAGAATCGCCATAGCGCGGTGATTGACCAAGCCTGCGCGGCGGGCAAGTGGGGCTGGTGTTTTTTCCCCGCCACTGACGCGGGTCCCACGCCCAACGGCGCTTCAGTCGATTAGCTTCGCGCCCAGTTTCGGGTTGAGTCCGGTGACATAATTCAGCCAGTTCTTAGGCTTGCGCAGCAGGTTCTTGGGATAATCGACCTTCAGGCCCACAATCTGCGCCATCTTGCCCACGAAATGGATGCAATTGCGATCGTCCAGCGAGTAGAATTTCCCCGGCGCATCGCGCCACGCCTGCATTTCCGCAATCACTTGCCGGTACTGCGGATCAGTCAGCTTGACCGCGAAATGGCGGTTGGTGCTGGTGACGTATTTCTGCGGCTCGATCGCGATCTCGTGTTCCACCGGACCGGAAAGAATCCTGGTCGAGACGTTTTTGGCGGTGAAGCCAAAATTCTGGTTTACTGCTTCACCGGTGCTGTCCAGCGTGCCCTGAAGCACCACGAAGGTGTGAGGATAACGCCCGAACAAGACCGACCCGTTGAAGCTGTGAAAGCTCATCGTGACAGCCGCCGCGGCGGGCAGGGTCCAGGCAAACGAAACGAGCGACAGGCACAGGGCAAGCATTCGAACCATTGGCGCAGCCATATCAAGCGGGTGCGCTTTGGTGAACCGCAAATTCCCGAATAATGTCATCCCGCTAGCAAGCTGGCATTGCCGCCCGCCGCCGTGGTGTCGATGCAGACCACCCGCTCGGTTGCAAACCGGGCGACATAATGCGGCCCGCCCGCCTTGGGCCCGGTGCCGGACAATCCCTCCCCGCCGAACGGCTGGCTTTCCACCACCGCGCCGATCTGGTTACGATTGACGTAGAAATTGCCCACCCGCGCGCGCGCTTCGACAAAGCGGCGGGTTGCATCGATCCGGCTGTGCAGGCCCAGCGTCAGCCCGAAACCGGTGGCGTTGATGTCATCCACCACCTGACCAAGCTGGTCGGCACGGAACCGGACCACGTGCAGGATCGGGCCGAAGTTTTCGCGCTTCAGGTCGAGGATGGAATTGAGCTCGATGATGGTCGGCGCGACGAAACATCCCTTGGCCGCCAGCGAATTTCCGGTGCGGGGCAATTTGCGTTGCCACACCTCGTAGCCAGCTTTCTTGCGGCGGGCGACATGCCGGTCCAGCGCGGCCTTCGCGTCTTGATCGATCACTGGGCCAACGTCGGTCGACAGCATGGCAGGATCGCCGATTTGCAGCGCTTCAAACGCGCCAATGATCATTTCCAGCATGCTGTCTGCCACGTCATCCTGCAGGTAAAGCACGCGCAGCGCCGAACAGCGTTGCCCTGCGCTCTGGAATGCGCTGGCGACAACGTCGCGGGTAACCTGTTCGGGAAGGGCGGAACTGTCGACGATCATTGCGTTCTGGCCGCCGGTTTCGGCGATGAAAGTTGCAATCGGCCCGTCGCGCGCCGCCAGGCTGCGGTTGATCGCCCGCGCGGTGTCGGTCGAGCCAGTGAAGGCCACGCCCGCCAGCCGCGGATCGGAGGTGATCATCGCGCCGACATCGCCTGCGCCGGGGATGAGTTGGAGCACTTCGTCCGGGATGCCCGCTTCGTGACATAGCTTCACCGCCAAGGCGGCAATCAGCGGGGTCTGTTCAGCCGGTTTGGCAATGACGGCGTTCCCAGCGGCCAGCGCGGCTGCGGCCGGGCCGATAAAGATCGCCAGCGGGAAATTCCACGGGCTGATCGTGGCAAACACACCCCGTCCGGCCAGCGACAGGCGGTTTTCTTCTCCGGTCGGCCCGGGCAGGATTGTCGGTGCGCCAAACAGACGGCGCGCCTCCACTGCATAATAGCGCAGGAAATCGACCGATTCGCGCAGTTCCAGCACCCCGTCGAGCAAGGTCTTGCCCGCTTCGCGCTGGCACAGTGAGAGGAATTCATCGGTGTGTTCTTCGAACAGGTCCGCTGCCGCCTCCAGCAGGAGCGCGCGTTTTTCGCCGCCGAGCGCATTCCAGCCCGGCTGTATGGCGGCGGCGCGGGTGATCGCTTCTTCGACTTCTTCCGTCAGCGCATCGCGCCGCGTGCCGATTTCGACCGTCAGATCGTGCGGCATGGTGATCGGCGCAACTTCGCCTTCCGCATCCGACACGAAAGTGGGTTCGGCGTGCCACAGCCGCGATTCCAATCCGGCCATGCGTTTGATCAGCGGTTCGCGGACCAGCGGATCGCCCAGGTCGATACCGGCGCTGTTGATCCGGCCGGGAAACAGATCGGATGACAGCGGAATGGCGGGATCGCGTTTGGGTTCAATTGCGGCCAGGTCCGACACCGGATCGGTGGTCAGATCTGCTACCGCAACGTCGGCATCGGCCATCCGGTTGACGAAGGAAGAATTGGCCCCGTTTTCCAGCAGGCGCCGCACCAGATAGGCCAGCAATTCCTTGTGTCCGCCAACCGGGGCATAAATCCGCACCGGGGTCTGGCGATTGCCTTCCAGCTTGGCGAGTTCTTCGTAAACATCCTCGCCCATGCCGTGCAGGCGCTGGAATTCGAACTGGTTCTGGCCGCCAGTCTCAGCAGTCAGCGCCTTGATTGCGCCGACAGAATAGGCGTTGTGGGTGGCAAAGGCGGAATAGATCGCATCGCCTGCCGCCAGCAATTTGGCCGCGCAGGCGAGATAGGAAACGTCCGTCGAAAGCTTGCGGGTGAAGACCGGGAAATCGGCATAGCCGCCGACATGCGTCAGCTTGATCTCGGTGTCCCAATAGGCACCCTTGACCAGCCGCACCATTAGCCGCCTGCCATGGTGCCGTGCCAGCTTGATTGCCCAGTCGCATAGCGGAACCGCGCGCTTCTGATAGGCCTGGACTGCCATGCCGAGACCTTCCCAGCCGGTGGCAAACAGCTCGTCATCGGCGACTAGCGCCTCGATGATGTCCATAGACAGTTCGAGCCGCTCGGCTTCTTCCGCGTCGATGGTGAAATGGATATCGGCGTCGCGCGCCTGCATCGCCAAACCCTTGAGGATCGGCACCAGCGCGGCCTTGGCCTGTTCTGCATGCAGGAAATCATATTTGGGATAGAGCGCGGAAAGTTTGACCGAGATGCCCGGGGAATGGACCATCCCGCCTTTTGCCTCACGCGTCAGCCGCGCAATCGCGCCTTGATAAGCCAACCGGTAACGTTCGGCATCGGCGAAGGTCATTGCCGCTTCGCCCAGCATGTCGAAACTGTGAGTCAGCCCGCGCGCCCGTTCCGGCTTGGCGCGTTTGAGCGCTTCTTCGATGGTCCGGCCAAACACGAATTGTCCGCCGAGGATGCGCATGGCCTGCAGGGTCGCAGTGCGGATCACCGGTTCGCCCAGCCGTCCGACTGCCCGTTTCAGGGTGGCACCCATGCCGCGCTGCTGCAGTTCGGGCCGTTCCAGCACTTCCCCGGTCAGCATCAGGGAAAATGTCGCGGCATTCACGAAGGTGGAGGGGCTGTCGCCCAGATGGTCGGACCATTCTACGCCGCCCAGCTTGTCGCGGATCAACGCATCGGCGGTCGCATGGTCAGGCACGCGCAGCAATGCTTCGGCCAGGCACATCAGCGCCACGCCTTCATCGGTTGCGAGGCCGTAAGTCTGCAGGAATGCATCCAGCCCGCTGGCCTTGCGCGCCCGCGCACCCTCGATCAATTCGCCCGCAATTCGCGCTGCTTCCCTGTGCACGGCAGATGCCGGCGCGGCCTCCCGCAGGCGCTGCTCGACGCAGGTTTGCTCTTCCTGCCGATAGGCGGACCGTAACAGGGCGCGGTTGATGGCAGGCGTGCGGGGAGTGTGAAAATTCATTCAATTACCTGAAGTCTGGATTGGGAGGATTGGGACCCATTTGGACCCCGGAGGCATGCATATCAAGTGAAGTGTCGCAGTAGAGGTTGTTCCAAGAACCCGCTCGACATCACGCGCCAGACGCGCAAAAGCAGGGCAGGCATATCATCTTCAGGTGCAACGGGAACACGATCAATGGCAGGGCGATTTTTCGATCAATGGCAAGTTGGGGACCGGATCGAGCATGAGATTCGCCGCACGGTGACCGAAACCGACAATCTGCTGTTTTCCACCATGACCCACAATCCGCAGCCGCTGCATCTGGATGTGGAAGCGGCCAAGGCTTCCGAATTCGGCCAGATCCTGGTCAACGGGACCTTCACATTTTCGCTGATGGTCGGCCTGTCGGTCGGTGACACCACGCTGGGCACGCTGGTGGCCAATCTGGGCTATGACAAACTGGTGATGCCACATCCGGTGTTCATCGGCGATACGATGCACGCCACCAGTGAAGTGACGGAACTGCGCGCTTCGAAATCGCGCCCCAACGCTGGAATTGTTACCTTCAGTCACCAGCTGTTGAACCAGCGCGGCGAAGTGGTTTGCCAGTGCCTGCGGTCGGCGCTGATTAAAAAATCTACGGCGTAACTTCTGGCTGCGCGGCCTGATCTGCGCCCATCTGGTTCCCGCCCAGCGCCTGCCACAGGATCACCCGCGCGCGTTCCGCTTGCCCGCGTGCAACCGCCACCCGCTCACCCGATGCGTCGGCATTGCGGCGGGCATCAAGCACTGTCAGGAAATCGGATAGTCCCGCCCGGTAGCGGACATCGGCTAGGCGGGCGGAGCGATCATTGCTCGCCCGTTCGCGTTCGGCCACGATCAGCGCGCGGTCGGCGGCCTGGACCAGCCCGTACCCTGCCTCCGAATCGCCCAGCGCGGTGAATACGGCGCCGCGATAGGCCTGGAAGGCAATCCGCTTGTCCGCTTCCGCTGCGTCAATTTCTGCTTCGATTCGGCCAAAATCGATCAGCGGTGCCAGCAGCGATCCGCCAACCGAACCGACCACCGCGTCGCTGTCGAAAAGGCCGCCGATATCAAAGGCGAGCAACCCGAGCGCAGCTGACAGGTTGAGCGAGGGGAACCGCTGCGCGGCGGTGGCATAAAGATCGGCGTCACTCGCCGCGAGGCGTGCGGCGGCGGCCAGGACATCGGGACGGTTGGCCAGCAAATCCGATGGCACGGCGGCGGGCGGGACAGGCTGCGCAGGATCGGGCGCTGGTTGCTCCAGTGCCTCGCGAACCAGCGCTGCAGGCTGCGCGGTTAGCGTAACCAACCGGCCGATTATTTGTGCGCGCTGTCCCGGCAAGGCAGCAATCCGGCTACGGCTCGCCTCGGCGGCGGCTTCGGCGCGGACCCGGTCGAAGCCCGGCGCAATACCGGATCGCTCGCGGATTTCGGCCAGCGTGACCAATGTCTCAGACGCGACGACATCTTGCTCCAGCGCAGCTTCTCGGGCGGCCAGCGTGCGCCAGTCGATCACCGCACCGGCCACTTCGGCCAGCAGCGCGAGACGGACTCCCGCGGCATCGGCGCCAGCGGCGTCGATCCGTGCGATGGCGGCACGTTCCTGCGCGCGAAGGCTGCCGAACAGATCGGGATCCCATGCTGCAGTCAGCGATGCGCCATAGCTCACCCGCTCGGTATCGATCGTGACAGTGGAGGGGAAATTTGTCCCAAATTGCGCGGGGTTGGTCCGTTTGCCTTCCACCGAAGCGGACGCACCAATTTGCGGAAAGCGGTTCGCCCCGGCGCGGTCGGACACGGCGCGGGCGCGGTCGATGCGGGCGATTGCCTGCGCCAAGGTCGGGGAATCGGCCCGTGCGAGCGCGGACAGATCGGCAAAGGCTGGATCACCCCCGGGCAGCAATCCAGCGACACTGGCTGAAACGCTCGGCTCCGGAGCATAGGCGAAACTCGCCGGCAGCACAGGCGGCGGCGTGTCAATATTTGCCGGCGGTCCGGCCACACAGCCGCTCAGCAAGGCAGCTACGGCCAAGGCGCTACTCGCGCTGAGGAATCGCGCAGGCATCACTCCGCATCCTTCCCGGCAGTCGCGGGTGCAATCGCGCGGCTCGGCTCTGATGCCGGTTTTCTTGCTGGGATAAAGGCGTCGATCTGCTGGCCGACGCGGAATAGCCCGTCCGTCTGCGGCAATTCATACAATACCTGGACCACTCGCACATCGACCCGCTCGCTGGCGCTGTTGGCCAGCGACCGCTTGGGAACGACCAGCGGCTCCACGCGAACGAACTTCGCCTGCACTTTCCGGTCGGCGGCCCCGCGCGGGTTCACATTGGCCGGTGCGCCCGTTTTCAGCCGGACGGCTTCATCCTCGTCGATATCGACCCGGACATAGAGCGGCCGGGTCTCGCCCATTTCGATATAGGGGTCCGAATTGCCGCCCTGCTGCCCGACAGCCTGGACGAATTCGCCCGGGCGGATATTTACTGCCAGGATTTCACCACCGATGGGCGCGCGCACGGTCAGGCGGCCCAGATCGGTCTGCGTCGATCCTGCAGCGGCCTTCGCAGCGGTCAACTGCGCCCTGGCCACGCTGAGCCGGTTGCGCGCCGCAGCAGCATCACCTTCCGCACGGATGACTTCCGCGCGTGATACAGCGGCGGCATCTTCGACATTGCGGTATAGTGCCAATTGCCGGTTGGCCGTTTCGCTGGCGCTGACCGCTTCTGCGATAGCGGCTTCTGCCTGCGCGATGGCGGCGTTGTTCTCCGTCAGCCGCGCGCGCTGGGCACGGTCATCCACGGTGAACAGCGGCTGGCCCTTGGTCACATAGTCGCCGGGCTGCACCAGCACATCGGTGATCAGCCCGGACAGGGATGTGCCGATGCTGACCAGTTCGCTGGATGGTTCTACCACGCCGGAGCCCGCAACCCGCGGTGCATTTTCGAGTGCGCCTTCGGCATGGGCGGGTTTTTCTGCCGGATCGTCCAGCGTCCGGTCTGGCTGGCCGGTCACGATCAGATAGACGGCGATCAACAATCCGATGACGGCCACAATCGGCAGAACCTGCCGTGAAATGCTCCAGCCTTTTGGCAAAATCGCCATGGTCAATCCTATCCTTCTTGCGGCATTTCGGTGCCGTCATGCGTAATTCGGCCGTCCTCGAGCACAAGGATCCGGTCGGCAAGGTCGAAAATACGGTTGTCATGGGTGACGATAATCACCGAGCGGTCTTCGGCCACGGCCACTTCACGCAGCAAATCCATTACGCGGCGGCCCGATCGTGCGTCGAGCGCGGCGGTTGGTTCGTCGCACACTACCAACCGTGGTTCGTGGACCAGCGCGCGGGCGATGGCGACGCGTTGCTGCTGGCCGCCCGATAGCTGGCTGGGCAATTTGTCCGCCTGATCGGCAATGCGCAGCCGGTCGAGCATTTCTCGCGCTTTCTCGCGGGCTTCCTTGATCTTCATGCCGCGGGCCAGCAGCGGCACTGCGGCATTGGCGGCGGCATCGATGGTCGGGATCAGATTATATTGCTGGAAGATAAAGCCGATATTGGCCAGCCGGAATTCCACCAGCTGGGTATCGGTCAGGTCGTAGATATCCTGTTCGAACACCTGCACATGGCCCTCTGTCGGCCACAGGATCCCGGCGATGATCGAGATCAGCGTGGTCTTTCCAGAGCCGGATTCGCCGACGAGATAAGTCAGCTCGCCCGAACGGATGTCCAGCTCGATATTGTGCAGCACGCGAATGGTGTCCTGCCCCGCCATGAAATCGCGGGAGACATTGCGGACGTGGATTGCCGCTTCTGGGCCAATTGCCCCTATCATCTGAAAGCCCCACTCATCTGAAGACAGCCGCCGGCTCGGTGTTGAGCACGCTGCGCAGGCCGACCCATCCGGACAGGGCCAGAATGAGGGCCACGGGGATCAGACATATGATCGGGATTTGCCAGGGCGAATAGAACCCTTTGAAATTTGGTCCTGCCTGTTCGAACCAGTAAATGAACAATACCGACCCGAGTATGCCGAACGCATAACCGATCGACCCGACCACTGCAGCCTGTGCCGCGACCATCCGGGCCAATTTGCGGTTGGTCACCCCGATGGCCTTGAGCGCGCCAAATTGCTTGATGTTGTCGCGAATGAACAGACTGAAAGTCAGCCCAACGATCGCCACGCCGACAATGAAGCCGAGCATCACGGTGATGCCGAAATTGAACGGGATACCGGTGTTTTCGATCACGAAGGCGATCCCGTCGCCCGCAAACTGGTCGCGCGTGCGGGCTTTCCACCCGGTCTGCTCGGTAATGCGCTTGGCAAGTTCGTCCGGGGTTACCCCGGGCGCGGCGCGGGCGAGCACGAAGCTCATCCGGTTGCGGGTTCCCGGCACGTATCCCAGCGCGCGCGAATAGCGGGTGTAGAGAAATACTTGGCTGGTAAAGGTGGGCGTGGCATCCACCACGCCGCGGATGATCGCCCGCCGGTCATTCAGTTCCAGCCGCTCGCCGACCGGGTTGACGCCCGCGCCGAACATCTTGCCGGCACCGACATCGTCGATGATGACCGCATCGGGTTCTGCCAATACGGAGGCATCGCCGATCAGCATCTTGTGCGGCAGGCCGATCAGCGTGGTGTCATCGACCCCGACAATCGCGACGCCTTCCAGATCGCCGTCGCTGGAGCGGACCGAGGCGGCAGAGCGCAAATGCGGCACCGCCCATTCCACACCCGGCACTGATCGCACCGCATCCAGCGCGGTTGCAGGCATGGCATAATTCACCTCGGGTGTGCGGGTAACAGGGTCCATGACCCAGACGTCGGCGGTATATTCATTGAACACGGCATTGGCGCCGCGCTGGACCAGATTGACCAGGATGGTCATCTGCTGAGAGATCAACAGGGTCGAGAATGCGATACCGAAAATCAGGCCGAAAAATTTCTGCCGGTCTCCGGTGAGCATCCGTATCGCGATCCAGTTCATGACGCGCCTACTGTGAAGAAAATAGCAGCGGGCGGCCCGGCCACTGGCTCAAGATGACAAAATGCACCTTTATAAAACAAGGATTTGAAGGAATTGCTCTGATGCCGCATCATTGCACGACCGTGTCCGTCTGAACGAAACCGCTCACTTTCATCAAGCCCCCCATTCCCCTGACCGATCCTAAATCCGGGTCCCAATCTAATGTTGGGAGCTCCCGGCACCGAAGCCGCCGAACCTAGTGGACACCAGATTGGCTGCGGCAAAAAAATTCTGCGTTCCGGGCTGCGACCCAAGTTTCTTGCGACAAGGCGATCTGGCTCGGCGCAGCAAAGAGGAATAGCGGTTGGGGCGGCGATGTCAAAGGTTGCGATTTACAATCAATTCAGGGGCAGGCATTTCAGGGGCAGGCAGGCAGTGCTATGGTCCACGTCCGGGACTCGCTGGCATTGATTGAATGCGAGTGCCCGTGCCCGCTTGCCATTCACGCTAATGGCCCCATATTGGACTTCACGAAAGGACTACCAGGTCGATGAATGATGAAAAGGAACCCCAGGGTCCTAATCCATGGGTAAAGAGCATGATGGTCTGGGGCGGTATTTTCCTCGCCCTGTTGATGGTTGTGACCATGTTCAACAGCGGCGCGGCGCCTGTCGGCACGGAAATCGGGTATTCCGACTTCCGCAACAAGGTTGCCGAAGGAACGGTCGCGAAGGTGCAGATCGCGCCTGAAATGATCGCGGGCCAGTTGAAAAACGGCCAGAGCTTCACCACCACGCCGGTCGCGGGCGATACGCAGCTGACAGAATTGCTGGATGAAAAGGGCGTCGAATATGCCGGCGTCGCACCGGAACGCATGAATGTGTTCCTGGTCATCTTGATGCAGGCACTGCCCTTTATCCTGATCCTGGGCATCGCGTTTTTCGCGCTGCGCCAGGTGCAGAAGGGCGGCGGCGGCGGCGCGATGGGCTTCGGCAAATCCAAGGCCAAGATGCTGACCGAGAAACAGGGCCGCGTGACCTTCCAAGATGTCGCCGGGATCGATGAAGCGCGCGAGGAACTGGAAGAAATCGTCGAATTTCTCAAAGATCCGCAGCGTTTCTCGAAGCTTGGCGGGCAAATCCCCAAGGGCGCGCTGCTGGTCGGGTCTCCCGGTACCGGCAAGACGTTGCTGGCGCGCGCGATTGCGGGCGAAGCGGGCGTGCCGTTCTTCACCATCTCGGGTTCGGACTTCGTCGAAATGTTCGTGGGCGTCGGCGCCAGCCGCGTGCGCGACATGTTCGAACAGGCGAAGAAGAACGCGCCGTGCATCGTGTTCATCGATGAAATCGACGCCGTGGGCCGCCACCGCGGTTCCGGCCTCGGCAATTCGAACGACGAACGCGAACAGACGCTGAACCAGCTGCTGGTCGAAATGGACGGCTTCGAAGCGAACGAAGGCATCATCATCATCGCGGCGACCAACCGCCCCGATGTGCTCGACCCTGCGCTGCTGCGTCCGGGCCGGTTCGACCGCCAGGTCGTGGTGCCGATCCCCGACATCGAAGGCCGCGAGAAGATCCTTGCCGTGCATATGAAGAAGGTGCCGCTGGCACCGGACGTCAATCCGCGCACGATCGCCCGCGGCACGCCCGGCTTCTCCGGTGCGGATCTTGCCAACCTCGTCAACGAAGCTGCACTGCTGGCCGCGCGCCGCAACAAGCGGCTGGTGGCGATGCAGGAATTCGAGGACGCGAAGGACAAGGTCATGATGGGCACCGAACGCCGCAGCATGGTCATGACCGACGACGAAAAGAAGATGACCGCCTATCACGAGGCCGGCCACGCGCTGGTTTCGGTCAACGAAGAAGCGTCTGACCCGATTCACAAGGCGACAATTATTCCGCGCGGACGTGCGCTGGGCATGGTGATGCGCCTGCCGGAACGGGACAATTACTCGTACCACCGCGACAAGATGCACGCCAATCTGGCGGTTTCGATGGGCGGCCGCGTGGCGGAAGAACTTATTTTCGGCCACAACAAGGTGTCCTCCGGTGCCTCGTCGGACATCCAGTACGCCACCGACCTAGCCCGCAACATGGTCACCAAATGGGGCATGTCGGACAAGCTCGGACCGCTGATGTACGAACAGCAGCAGGAAGGCTATCTCGGCATGGGCCAGTCCCAGCGCACCATGGGCTCCGCGGAAACCAACAAGCTGATCGACGCCGAAATCCGCCAACTGGTGGAAGACGCCCACAAGCGCGCGACCGACATCCTGAAGGATCAGGAAGACAAGTTGCACCTGATTGCGCTGGCAATGCTGGAATATGAAACGCTGACCGGCGAGGAAATCGACCAGCTGATGGCCAACGGCAAGATTGACCGTCCGGACGAACCGAAGGGCAAGCCGAACTTCAAGCCGGTGCGCGGTTCGGCCATTCCGAAGTCGGGCAAGAAGTTCGGCGGATCAGGCGATACGGCTCCACAGGGCGCGTAACTGCCGAAGCAAAAGTAAGGAGGGGCGGACCGGGAGGTTCGCCCCTTTTTTTGTCCCAAGCACGGCGATACTACGTCAATACCTAAATTTGGAACGTCGACTTTCGGCCGCTGCGCAACGGGCCGCGAATTTCAGGAATTGGGTGGAATAGACCAAAAGAAAGGGCGCCATCTTAGTAAAAAGTCTGGCGCCCCTCTTTTATGTCCATACGACTATGACGATTGGTTAGCCGATGTTCATGGATGAGTATGGGTCAAGAAACGTGTCGAAGCCTCAATCAACTGACCGTTTTTTTCGCGCAAAGCCTTTGCGGCATCTTCACCGCCAACGAGCTTGACGAATTCCACGTTCCAGCGAGCTCTTTCCGGTACGTTATGAGCATCCAGGGTTGCAAGGCCGCGAGGCAATTCTCGCACCACCATCAGGTCCCACTCTCCGTCCATAAGCCAATGGACTGTCGGCACAGGTTGCCCGGCTGCTTGTGAGGAAGGTGTCCAATATTTCTCGTTCATTTCCGTCCAAGTGTCGGCTTTCCCATCTGCAAACCGCAAAAACTCCACGCTGTAAGTGGTGCGGTCTGCTTCGGGTTCTTCCTGAGCAAGTACAGGTACTGCAGTGATTGCAAGTGTTGAAGCAGCGATACCGCCGATAATTGTACGAAACATAGTCGATTCCCCTTCGAGTGTAGCGACCCTCGATTCAGCTTACGACCCTTGTTTCTCCGCTTTCTCATTATGAGCGAACTGTGATCATTAGAGAGCAACTACTGGGTTCGCGCAAGATAAGATGTGGTTGGACCAGCCAGTCTAAATGGCGGCACTTGGGTCGTCTCCGGTATGTCCGCTTTTTTCGTAGGAGCGAGGATAGCAGACATTCGCCCGTGAGGTCCGAAACTGGCAATCTGCTGATGTCATCGACCCGCAACGCTGCGCGTTTGGGAGCAGGTCCCGCTATGCCGTTGCGAGAAGGGTCAACTAGCCGTGGCTGCCAGCTTGCGTTCGATGGCGGTCCATAATTGCTGCAGGCTGCGGGCCGCGGGACTGCGCGGGGCGAAGGCTCCGACTGGCTGCTGGCGGACGGCGCATTGTTCGACCGCGCTGGCGAGGGGGATGGCCGGCCAGCCCGGGTTGGCTTCGCGCGCTTCGCGGTGCAGCGTCCGGCGCATGTCGAGCATAGACAGGACCGGCAGGATCGGCGGATGCGGCTTGCTGCTGGCGGCGACTTCCTCCGCCACCAGTTCAAACGCACGGGCGGACAGCGGCGAGGGCGGCAGAGGGACGATCACCAAGTCTGCGGCGCGCATCACCTGCGCGCTGATCTCGTTGAGCACCGGTGGGCAGTCGAAGATGATCCGTTCGTAATCCTTCGACAGGTTCCCGGCGAGCTTGGCGAGCCGCCTGTTCTTGCCGATGGAAGCGAACTGGCTGTCCAGCGCGCG
>JBFEKH010000034.1:0-20224 GCA_041552775.1 Allopontixanthobacter sp. | reverse complement strand
AGGTCAGGATACTGGCTCTGAAGATGGTCTCGATGACCTCGGCTGGAATGACATGGGCGATGAACACGCGCCCCATGATGTTCACGATGTCATCAAGCTGACCCCTGCGCCGCTGAACGAACAGATGGCCGCCAAGGCGCGACAGATGGATGAACAGACCGGTGCCACGCTGGCCGAATTCTCCGGTGCCGTCAGCCCTGCCCGCGAACAGCAGGAAGTTCTCGCCAAACGGATCGAGAAGAAATCGCCGCCGATCCTGTCCGATGCCATCATGTCGAATGACGAAGACCAGGACGAAACCGGTTTCGGTGTAGAAGCTGAAGATGAATATGAAGCCGTGTATGCGGCCGAACACGATCTCGGCCTCGACGATGCCGAATATGACGAAGATGACGACGACGACGATGATTATGTCGTCCCGTCCTTCGAAGCGCATCACACGCCGCGGATCGAGGCGGATCACGGGTTTTCGCCCAGCATCACTGCGGTCAAGCCATCGCGGATTTTCCCGGAAGCAAAGCCTCTCCAGGCTCAGCCTCCGGCCCGTGCGCGCCGTGTTGCCGCTATCGATCAGGGCAAACGCGCTGCATTCACATTGCGATTGGATGCCGAACGGCATCTGCAATTGCGCCTCGCCAGCACGATAACCGGGCGCAGCGCACAACAGATCGTAACCGACGCCTTGGACGCATTTCTGGCTGAAAAGCCCGAACTTGCCGCGCTTGCCTCTCAGGTTAAGCGGCCTGGCACCGATAATACCTAAACAGGGGACACACCATGAGCCGATCAGCACATAACGCCCGTTTCGTCACACTGGCAGTAACAACCGCCCTCGCCACTTCGGCGCTGGGTGGCTGCACTACCACTGCTGCACCGCGCGCCGATATGTCGGCTGGCAAGGCGCAGACGGCACTGGCCAGAGGCCAGACCGACAAGGCGCTTACCCATGCAGAAGCCGCTGTGCTGGCTGACCCACGCAATGCATCCTACCGCGCCATGTTGGGCGCGACCTATATGGAAGCCGGCCGGTTCCAGTCCGCCGCAACCAGTTTTGGCGATGCGATGGCGCTGGGCGACAACAATCCGCGCACCGTACTCAGCATGGCACTGGCACAGATTGCCGCTGGCGATGCACGCTCTGCCCGCCAGCTGCTGAGCGATTACAGCGATGATCTCGACCCGGCAGATTTTGGCTTGGCCATTTCACTGGCCGGCGATCCGAGCCAGGGTGTCCACGTCCTGTCCAACGCCATCCGCGGCGGACATAATGATGCAAAAACCCGCCAGAACTTGGCCTATGCCTTTGCTCTCAAGGGTGACTGGCGTTCGGCCCGCCTGATGGCTGCAGAAGACGTCCCCGGCAACCAGATCAACAGCCGGATCGCCGAATGGGCGAGCACCGTTGCGCCCGAAGATCACCACCGCCGTGTGGCCAAATTGCTGGAAGTGCCGGTAGTCTATGACAGCGGCCAACCTGCGCAGTTGGCCCTGGCCAACACGCCCAGCAACGAACAGATGTTCGCAGAAGCTGCCGCCGAAATGCCGGTTGCCGCGCCTGAGGCCGCTCCGGAAATGGCAATGGCTCCGGCCAACGCTACGCGCGAATTGCCGCCGCTGGCGAATTATATGGCTGCCCAGCAAGCTGCCCCGGCACCAGCTGCGCGTCCCGTTGCTCCACCGGCACCGGCTCGTGCCGAAGCGCGAACCGCGAATTTCAGCGAAGCATTTGCCGCGCCAGAACCTTCCGTCGCGCGCGCCGGATCGCAGCCAGTGGCCGAGAAAGCTACCGTCCGCACCGCCGCCCGCGGCCCGGTCAAGCGCGGCGATCACATGATCCAGCTGGGCTCTTTCTCAACCAAGGAACTCGCCCAGCGCGCCATCAGCGTTTATGCCAAGCGTTATGCCAACCTCGACCAGTATGACATGGTCGTTTCGGAAGCCCGCGTGAACGGCAAAACCTACTGGCGCGTTGCCGCTGGCGACATGGGCAAGAGCGAAGCCCGCTCGATGTGCTCGGGCGTCAAGGCCCGCGGATATGGCTGCATCGCCTACGCCGCAGCAACTCCGCTGCCAGGTGCAGTGGATGCCGGCGTACGGATGGCTAGCCGCTGAGATATTCTCCTGAACACAGCGAAAGCTGCCCCGCCCCTGAAAAGGGGCGGGGCTTTTTTATTGGGTTTTTGAGCTGGCTGCTAGCGACTCTCTGGCGGACATGCGAACTTAACCCCCGGGCCAAAGCCGTCGAGGGGTCTCCTTTGCGAGTTTGATCGAACTTTCGTCACGGGGGAGAATATTGATTATGTGCCGTGGTTCAAACGGTAGCTCGATACCGCTCCAAAACTCTTCATTTTCAGCCAACGCGTCTGGATCGTTGTCGAGAACACCCAAATAACCTCCGGCTATTCGTTCGCGAACTATCACCCACATTCTCTCAGCAGGAGTTGGGTTTTCGGGATCGTCCACGTTGATCCGGAAAATCAGCTTTGCGAAATCTCCGGCCTGCAAATCTTCGCGTTTTTCTTTAGTCGGTATCCAGAACGTTGTCGGTGCGGCTTCATGATATAGTTCACCGTCCTCTAAGCACCATCCATCCAAATCAAAGTCGGGCTCTCGCATGGATAGTGATTAGCATTCTCCCAAGCGTGAGCAATCCACCCAAAAGCAGTCCTCAACCTAAACCGGCACGCCGCCCTTCCATAGCTTCGTGACGCGGCCCTGGGTTGGCTGGCCGTCGAAGGGCGTGTTGCCTGCACTTGCTTCCATCTTGCGGCTATCGATGATCCACGGTTTTTCGGGGTCGATCAGGGCGATGTCGGCTTCGAAACCTTCGGTCAGTTCGCCGGCATCCACGCCCAGCAGCCGCGCCGGGGCGCTGGCGATCAGGTCGAAGGCGCGCGGCAGGTCGATCACCTCGTCACGCACCAGAGTCAGCACCATCGCCAGCAGCGTTTCCGCGCCTGCCATGCCCGGTTCTGCGTCAGCGAAGGGCAAGCGTTTGTCCTCCGGCCCGCGCGGGTCGTGGCCGCTGGCGATCACGTCGATCGTGCCGTCGGAAATTGCATCTCGCACCGCTTCTCGGTCGCTTTCGGGGCGGAGCGGCGGGGACAGGCGGGCGAATGTGCGGAAATCCGCCGTGGCAAGGTCGGACAGCATGAAATGCGCCGGGGTCACGCCCGCCGTTACCGGCAGCCCGCGCGCCTTGGCCTGACGGATAAGGTCAAGCGCAGGTTTGGTCGTCACCTGCCGAAAATGCACCCGCGCCCCGGCCATTTCGGCCAAGGCAATATCGCGCGCAATGGCCAGCGGCTCTGCTTCGGCGGGCGCGCTCGGCAGGCCCAGCCGGGTCGCCATCTCGCCCGCAGTCGCTGCCGCATGACCGGACAGCCCGGCATCCTCGGCATGGCACACAACTACCAGATCCAGCATCGCGGCATATTGCAGCAGCCGCAGCATCGCGCCGCTATCGCCGATCCAATGGCGGCCTGTCGCAACTCCGCGTGCGCCCGCTTCGCGCATCAGCCCGATCTCGGCCAATTCGCTGCCGCCCAGCCCCCTGGTTGCGGCGGCGAGCGGGTGGACCCAGAAATCTGGCTTGCCGCTTTGCGCCACGAACCGCACCCTGCTGGGTACATCGAGCGGCGGCGATTGGTCGGGCATCAGCGCCGCGCGGGTAATCCCGCCGAAATGGAACGCGGGCTTGTCTACCGAGAACACACCGAAATCGACCAGTCCCGGCGCGATCAGCTGGCCCCTGGCGTCCAGGACTTCGTCTCCATCCTGCGGGGTAATGTCACCCAGTGCGGCGATGCAGCCATCGACCAGGCGGATAGCGCCTTTGGTTACGCCATCGGACAGGACCAACCGGCCATTGGTAATCGTCAGGGCTTCTAGCTGCTTCATGCCCAACGCCCCGTATCCAGTTTGTCGCTCCAGCCGGGCACTCCGCGTGCCCGGCGGGTCAGCACATCCAGCGCCGCCATGCGGATCGCCACGCCCATTTCCACCTGCTGGGTGATGATGGAGCGGTCGATATGGTCGGCCACTTCGCTGTCGATCTCCACCCCTCGGTTCATCGGTCCGGGATGCATCACCAGTGCATCCGGCGCAGCATTGGCGAGGCGTTTTTGCGTCAGGCCATACAGATGGTGATATTCGCGCGGGGACGGGATGAACTGCCCTTCCATCCGTTCCGTCTGCAGGCGCAGCATCATGATGACGTCACTGCCCGCCAGCGCCTCGTCGAAATTGTTGAGAGTCGTCACGCCCATCCGCTCGATCCCCGCCGGCATCAGCGCAGGCGGGGCGCACAGCCGGACATTCGCGCCCAGCGCGGTCAGGCAAAGCACGTTGGAACGGGCCACTCGGCTGTGCAGGATATCCCCGCAGATGGTCACATTCATGCCGGTGAAATCGTCCGCCGTTTCCCCGCGCGCACGCATTGCATGGCGCAGCGCCAGCGCATCCAGCAGCGCCTGTGTCGGGTGTTCATGGCTGCCGTCGCCTGCATTCAACACCGGACAATCGACTTTGCTGGCGATCAGCGCCACCGCGCCCGAACTGCCGTGGCGGATCACGATCCCGTCTGCGCGCATGGCGTTCAGGGTAATCGCCGTGTCGATCAGCGTTTCGCCCTTTTTCACCGATGACTGCGCGGCGTGCATATTGACCACGTCCGCCCCCAGCCGCTTGCCCGCAATCTCAAAGCTGAGCAGTGTGCGGGTGGAGTTTTCGAAGAAGGCATTGATGATCGTCAAGCCCGCCAGCGCATCATTGTGCTTGGACGGCTGCCGGTTCAGCGCGACCCATTGTTCGGCCTCGTCCAGCAGGTACAGGATTTCGTGGCGCTCCAGCTGGCCGATGCCCAGCAGGTCGCGATGCGGAAACGCCGCGCCACCCGCGGGATAGCGGCCAGCGAAGGATGATTTTTCTGTCGATGTCATTAAAGCCAAGTCCCTAGTCGAACGCAGTATGACGCTCAAGCGGTTTCCTGTGGCATGACATGCACGGAAACCCTACATGCCGTATCTCAAACGACAATCGGGGTAGTCACTACATGGGTTTCGCACGCAAGGTCTGGCATCTTCTGGTCGCGGTCAAGGATGGCCTCAGCCTGGTTTTCCTGCTGCTGTTCTTCGGGCTGCTCTAT
The DNA here is from genome assembly GCA_041552775.1 of Allopontixanthobacter sp. Lineage (GTDB taxonomy): Bacteria > Pseudomonadota > Alphaproteobacteria > Sphingomonadales > Sphingomonadaceae > Allopontixanthobacter. Next base: position 15,078 of record JBFEKH010000034.1, on the reverse strand, counting down.
GTCGTGCTGACCGCGCGCCCCAGCCCGGCGCAAATTCGAGATGGCGCATTGCTGCTGGAACTCGACGGTGTGGTGGTCGAGGAAAAATCGGCTATCGATCCGTTCGAAGCCTTGCTGTCCAGCGCAGCGCCGATACGAGAATTTCAGGCGCGCGACATGGTGCAGGCGATCGAAGCCGCCGCACGGGATGACCGGATCAAGGCGATCGTGCTCGACATGACCAGTTTCACTGGCGGCGGACAGGTGCATATGCAGGCCATCGGCGAGGCGCTGGACCGGGCGAAGGCGGCGAAAAAGCCGGTATTGACCTATGCAGTGGCGTATAGCGATGATGCGATGATGCTGGCCGCACATGCCAGCGAAGTCTGGGTCGATCCGCTTGGGGGCGCGGTTATCACCGGCCCCGGTGGTTCGCGGCTGTATTACAGCGATCTGCTGGACAAGCTGAAGGTCAAGGCTCGGGTGTACAAGGTCGGCACGTATAAGTCGGCGGTCGAACCCTATTTCCGCAATTCCATGTCCCCCGAAGCGCGGGAAAACTACGTCGCCCTTTACGGGTCGCTGTGGGAAGAATGGCAGGCCAATGTGAAGAAGGCCCGTCCGCAGTTGAAGATGGACCTGGTGACGAAAACTCCGGCGGAATGGGTTGCCGCCAGCAACGGCGACCTGGCGCAGGCTGCGCTTGCCGCCGGCCTGGTCGACAAGCTGGGTAGCCGCACCGAATTTGGGCAGCGGGTTGCCGAGATCGCGGGCGAAGACCCGATCGACGATACGCCGGGCGCCTATGCCCATACCGATTACGAACCCTGGTTGGCCGACAATTCCCCTTCCAAGCGGGGCAAGGCGATCGGCGTGGTGACGATCGCGGGCGAAATCGTCGATGGCGATGCCGGCCCCGGTACCGCTGGCGGTGACCGGATTGCCGAAGTGCTGGACGATGCGTTGAGTGATAATCTGGCAGCGCTGGTCGTACGGGTAGATTCGCCGGGCGGTTCGGTGCTGGCATCCGAAGAAATTCGCCGCGCGATCCTGCGGCACAAATCGAAGGGCATCCCCATTGCCGTATCGATGGCCAATGTTGCGGCCAGCGGCGGGTATTGGGTTTCCACCCCGGGCGACCGCATCTTTGCCGAGCCGGAAACGGTCACCGGTTCAATCGGTATCTTTGCGGTCATCCCGACATTTGAAGGCACCGCTTCCGAATTGGGCGTGAATGCCGACGGCGTACGGACCACTCCGCTGTCGGGCCAGCCGGACCTGATTGCCGGCTTCACCCCGGAAGTCGATTCGATCCTGCAGAGCACGATCGAAGACGGTTACCGCCGGTTCCTGACCCGCGTGGCAGAATCCCGCAAGATGACCACTGCGCAGGTCGACACAGTTGGCCAGGGCCGGGTCTGGGATGGCGGCACCGCGCGTCAGATCGGCCTGGTGGATCAATATGGCGGGATCGAGGACGCGATTGTCTGGGCCGCCAAGCAGGCAGATCTGGAAACGGGCGATTGGCACGTCCAATATCTGGGGGAAGAGATCAATCCTTACGAATCGCTGATCGAATCGCTGGTCATGGGCGGCTCCGAAACGCGCAGCACAGGCGGACAGGATTTGTTCGGCATGGTGGCAATCCGCCAGCAAGCGCTGGCTGGCCAGGCGGCAATGGACCTGCAGCGACTGCTCGGCAGCCGCGGAATGCAGGTATATTGCCTTGAATGCCCGATATCCCCGCGCGTCCAGGCAGAGACGCAACAGCCCCAGGGCTGGTTTGCCTCGATCGCGAAGATGCTGCTGGATTAACCCGCCTGGCACTTGTCATTCGGTCAGGGGCGTGGCAATGGCCCGCCCCTGCTGAAGATGCGCTGTGATAGCTGTCTTGAAGCGGGCGCGTAGCTCAGTGGTAGAGCACACCCTTCACACGGGTGGGGTCGCAAGTTCAATCCTTGCCGCGCCCACCATTCCCGGTTCAGTCCAGTTCCATCAGCACTTCGTTGCGGCGCATGAATGGCGGGGTCCATGGGGCATCGTAGAATGCGTAGGTTGGCGGCGCGGATGCGGTCAGACCTTGCTGCTGCAGATAGGCCTTCAATGCGCTTTCATGTTCGGCAATGGCGCTGTCCCTGCCCCGCCCCGAAAACGCGATCGCCACCACGCGGCGGGCTGGAAGCTCGACCAGAGTGACTTCCGGGTTTACCGGCTTGGGGAGTGTTTCCTTGGTATATTCGGACGGCATGATGAAACGAACCTGCCACATCCCGCCGCTTGCCTGGTCACCGCTTGCCTGAGCCGTGACCGGCGCGGTCATGGCGATCTTCTTGCCTGACTGCTGGGTTACCGGCGCCGTCATCGCCACTTTACTGGACGATAAATTATTGCCGAAAATATAATCGGCGATGATCCGAAAGCCCCGGCTCAGTGCCGCTTCACGTTCGCCGGCCACATCGGCCTGCGCCGCAATCATCGGGCCGTATTCACGGATTTCGATATCGCCGCTGCGGGCGACCACCGTGTATTCGGGCTGCTCAACCGCGTTGGCCACGGCGCCCCACGAAATCAGGCCGGCTGCCAGCGCGCCGCCGACGCCCAGAAAGATCCACCCCTTTTTCATATGGCTTCTTCCTGAGCGATCGGCATCGCTGCTGCTTTGCTTGAGCTGAGATTGAGATCAGGTCGCAGAGGACTTGACCTTTGGCGGGGTCCTGGCCGGTGTTTTCGCGGCTTCTGCGGCTTCTTTCTTGTCGAGATGCTTCTTGACGAAATACCCGCCCGCGCTGATCGCGATCAGTGCGGGAAGGCTGAGACGCTTGGCAATCGTTGCTGCGCCAATTCCCAATACTGCGCCGCCGGGGCCGCCAATTCCGCGGGTGCTTTCGGCGATCTTCGAACCAGCGATGGCGCCAATAATCTTGCTAAACATGCTATTCTCCTTGTTGGGAGATCAACGGGTCGGCGGCCCAGCGGTTCCGGCAATCTTTACCGGCGGAGTCGAAAAACTTCGCGGCGGCCGATCCCAATCGCCATTGGCAAAGATCACGATATCACGCGGCGCCATGTCGTCCCGGGCGTAATTGTCCCACGTTTCGTGAATGAAGTCCGGCGGCCCCCATATGCGCACCGCATTCCAATAGCGATCGTCCCGGAAACCGACGAAATGGACCGCTCGGTGGAGATGCTCGGGCAAAATCGCCAATTCCTCTCGGGTTTAAGCTTACACTATCGCCGCGCGGCGCCTTCGAACGAGTTTGATCCAGATCAATGAAGTATCCTGAGTGGAGGTGCATACAAGGGTCATCAAAGGAGACACAATATGTTCAAAAACAATGTAGGGACCATGGACCGGATGTTCCGTATCCTGCTCGGACTGGTAATGATCGCCATGGTCTTCTTCGGTCCTAAATCCGCATGGGGCTGGGTCGGTCTGGTTCCTCTCATCACGGGACTCGCCAAAACCTGTCCGATTTACTCGCTGTTCGGGATCAGCAGCTGCCCTAGGTAATCAGCAGGGCGACTTGCGCGAGGGCAGGCTTGGCGGCATAGCGCCGCTCTATGCATGATATCCGTTTCATCCGCGAAAACCCCGAAGCTTTCGATGCTGCGCTCGCACGGCGCGGAGTGGAACCGGTTTCGGCCGGCATCCTCGATCTGGACGCACGCCGCCGCACGGTCACTGCCAAGGTGCAGGACGCGCAGGCACGCCGTAACGAGGCATCCAAAGCGATCGGCCAGGCCATGGGTCAGGGAGACAACGACAAGGCCGAAAGCCTGAAGGCAGAGGTCGCGGAATTGAAGCAGACGATGCCTGCGCTGGAGGAAGAAGACCGGCAGTTGGCGGCAGAGCTGGAAGCGGCGATGGCCGCCCTGCCCAATCTGCCAGCGGATGATGTGCCGGTTGGCGCGTCGGAAGACGAAAATGTCGTGCTGGGCAAATGGGGCACGCCGCGCATCTTCAGCTTCGCGCCCCAGGAACATGCGGACATCGGCCCGGCGCTGGGCCTCGATTTCGAGACCGGCGCGGCGATTTCCGGCGCACGCTTCACCTTCCTGCGCGGCGGCATTGCGCGGCTGCACCGGGCGTTGGGGCAATTCATGCTCGACCACCAGACCGGAGTTAACGGCTACACCGAATGCGCGCCGCCGCTGCTGGTGCGCGACGAAGCGGTGTACGGCACCGGACAGCTTCCGAAATTTGCCGAGGATCTTTTTCGAACAACCGATGGCCGCTGGCTGATCCCGACCGCCGAAGTCAGCCTGACCAATGCGGTGCGCGAACAGATCGTGGACGAAGCGCAGCTGCCCATTCGCATGACCGCCCTCACCCAATGTTTCCGCAGCGAGGCGGGCGCAGCGGGCAAGGATACGCGCGGATTTATCCGCCAGCACCAGTTTGAAAAGGTCGAGCTAGTCAGTGTCGTCCGCCCGGAAGACAGCGAAGCCGAACACGAACGGATGCTGGGCGCAGCCAAGGGCGTGCTCGAGGCGCTGGAGCTGCCCTATCGCACGATGCTGCTGTGCACCGGCGACATGGGCGCAACCGCTCGCAAGACTTATGATTTGGAAGTCTGGTTGCCCGGCCAGGGCGCGTACCGGGAGATTTCCTCCTGCTCCAATTGCGGCGATTATCAGGCGCGCCGGATGAACACCCGCTACAAACCGGCCGGCGAGAAGAAGACCGAGTTTCTGCATACCCTCAACGGCTCCGGCCTCGCGGTCGGGCGCACGCTGGTGGCGGTGCTGGAAAATTACCAGAACGAGGACGGTAGTGTCACCGTCCCCATAGCGCTCAAACCCTATATGGGCGGCGTCGAGCAGCTGATCCCGGAGACATAATGCGCATCCTGCTGACCAATGACGACGGCATCCATGCCCCCGGCCTGACCGTGCTGGAGGAAATGGCTCGCCAGTTCAGCGACGATATCTGGGTATGCGCACCAAGCGAGGAGCAATCCGGCGCGGGCCATTCGCTGACGCTGAACAAGCCTGTCCGATTGCAGAAGCACGGTGAGCGGCGGTTTGCGGTCACGGGAACGCCAACGGATTCGGTTACGCTGGGTTTGCGCAAAGTGATGGACGCAGCGCCGGATGTGATCCTCTCGGGCGTCAACCATGGGGCCAATCTGGGCGACGACATTACCTATTCCGGCACCGTGTCCGCCGCCATCGAAGGCGCGCTCGCTGGGGTGCGATCGATCGCCTTCAGCCAGGTTTATTCCCGCGAATGGAATGGACGGCAAGCGTTCGATACCGCACGTGAATGGGGCGCTAAAGTGCTTGCCCCTCTGCTAGACACACCGTTGCCATCGCGCACGCTGATCAACGTAAACTTTCCCGCGCTTGCGCCGGAAAACGTCAAGGGAATCCGCGCGGTACGACAGGGATTTCATGATTATTCGCGGGGAAATGTGGTCGAAGGGCGTGACCCGCGCGGCCAGACCTACTATTGGTTCGGACTGGACGCGATCGAGCACACGCTGGATCACGGGACCGACCTGGAGGCAATTGACGATGGCTACATTTCGGTGACCCCATTGCACCTCGACCTCACCCATCATTCCTCGCTCGGCAATATTGCGGACCGGTTCGCCACGTGATGCGGGGGGGGCGATTTTCCGCGCTAGCGATGCTTGCCCCACTGCTGGTGGCAGCGAGCGATCCCGCAACAGAAACCGAACATGTCGTAGGCAAAGGCGAGACGCTCAGCGGAATTGCCAATCGCGCCGGAGTGCCCTCCGCAGTGATCGCGGCGGTCAATGGCCTGGTCGAGCCTTACAACGTCCGCACGGGTCAAAAACTGCGCATTCCCCGCCAACGGGTACATCTGGTCAAACGCGGGGATACAGCTCTGGGCATCGCCAATCGCTACGGCGTGTCGATGTCGGACATCGCCGTCGCTAACGGGCTCGAAGCACCGTTTAATCTGCGCAAAGGTCAGAAGCTGATCATTCCAGCAGTGATGGGCGGCGAGCTACCGATCACCCCTACGCGCTCGATTCCCTATTTCCGCTATCCGCATGACGGCAAGTTACTGCTCGGCTTTTCAATGCGCGCAGACGGCAGGGGCCATGACGGAATGGATTTTGCAGCCAATGTCGGCGACATGGTTCGCGCCTCTGCATCGGGCACGGTAATGTTTGCCGGCGCGGAACCCACGCGCTTCGGCCGGTTGGTGGTGATCGATCACGGCAACGGCTGGCACAGCGCCTATGGTCATCTGGCCCGCGTCACCGTGGCTCAAGGCGAAGTGGTCAAGGGCGGCGAGCGGATCGGGATCGCTGGGGATGCAGGCATTGCCACGCGCACCGAATTGCATTTCGAAATCCGGCAGAACGAAGTGCCGGTTGACCCCGCGGCCAAGCTGCCTGCCATACGCAGCCAAGTACCATGAGCAAGAAGCCGCAGCTCCTCCCTGTCCGCAAAGCCGCGCTCATGTTCAAACGGCCGAAGTACCAGCCGCTGCGTCGTGCGGTGAAGATCCCCGTTTGGGGCGATCTGGGGATCCGGCTCGGCATGGCGCTGGGCCTGATAACCATTGTGATCCTGATCCACTGGTGGGACCGCGGCGGATTGGTCGACAATCTGGATGGCGAAGTCAGCTTCACCGACATCGTCTATTTTACGATGATTTCCATTACCACCACCGGGTTCGGCGATATAGCCCCGATCAGCGACCGGGCCCGAATGGTGGAAGCGATCATCGTGACCCCGATCCGTTTTGCGGTATTCTTCATTTTCGTCGGCACCGCCTATAATTTCATCATCAAACGCAGTTGGGAGAATTGGCGCATGGCCCGCATCCAGGAAAAGCTCTCGGACCACATCGTGGTGCTGGGTTACGGCGTCAGCGGATCGGAGGCGGTCAATGAACTGATCGCGCGCGGCACCAATCCGCGCGATATCGTGGTGATCGATCCGGACGAGGAAAACCTGCTCGATGCAGAGGCAATGGGCTGCAATGTGCTGGCAGGCGATGCCACGCGCGATGAAACATTGAAGGCGGTTCGGATTTCGGAAGCGCAGACGATCCTGGTTTCCGCCGGGCGCGACGATACTTCCATCCTGATCGTGCTGACGGTGCGCCACCTCGCGCCAAATATCCCGATCAGCGTGGTCGTGCGCGCGGATGACAATGAATTTCTCGCGCGTCAGGCCGGGGCGAACAATGTCATCAACCCAGTGCGCTTTACCGGATTGCTGCTGGCAGGGTCCGCCAAGGGCGCGCATATTGCCGATTACCTCGCCGATCTGGCGTCGGTCAGCGGGCGAGTTCAGTTGGTCGAGCGCGAAGTGCTGCCGGAAGAATGCGGCTGTCCGATCGGCGAATTGAAAAGCGGCGGGCGCGGATTGCGCGTCTACCGCGATGGCAAGGCGCTGGGTTTCTGGGAAAACGAATGCCAGAACCTTCAGGCCGGTGACATCGTGGTCGAGATAATCCCGACCGACAATGGCAATGGGGAAAGCGGCTAGGCCGCCCTTCCCCCTCCTCTAGCAGTTCAGCTGAACCACACGAAGACCGCGCCCATCGCCGCCATGCCGAACAGGAAATGGCCCGCATCGATGGCGAACAATTTCCCCGAGCGGCGCTGGAACAGATAATTGATCCCGGTCGCCGGAATCATGATCCCGATCGCATAGCCGGTGGAAATCATCATAATGCCTCGCGTGCTGGGATCGCTGCGGGCGAACTGATGGCCCAGGGTTAGCGCGATCAGCAATTCAAACAGGAAACACAGCCCGAAAATCAGCGGCATGTTGCCGCCCGCCATCTGGTCCGGCGTCAGGCCGGCTTCGCGCTGCCAGACCTTGCCGAATAATGCCCCGTACCAGATCATCCCGACCACGAAGAATGCCAGCGCAGCCAGAAAGACCGCCAGCAGATTTATATCACCCATCACTTACTCTCCATCCATGTCCCATAACCCGGCTATAGCGCGCGGCCAGCTTCGGGTGTAGAGGGCGCGGCAATCATGAACAGCACAACCACCATCTCTGACCAGAAAAAAGTCGGCATGGTCAGCCTCGGCTGCCCCAAGGCACTGGTCGATTCCGAACGCATCCTGACCCGGCTGCGCGCCGATGGCTATGCGATGAGCGCCGATTATGCAGGGGCCGATGTCGTGCTGGTCAACACCTGCGGCTTCCTCGACAGCGCCAAGGAAGAAAGCCTGGCCGCCATTGGCGAAGCAATTGCAGAAAACGGCCGCGTGATCGTAACCGGCTGCATGGGCGACGAAGCCGATGCGATTCGTGCGGCGCACCCGCAGGTGCTCGCGATCACCGGCGCGCATCAATATGAAGACGTAGTGGCCGCCGTGCACGAAGCGGCGCCTCCGGGCCAGGGACCGTTTGTCGATCTGATTCCGCAGCCGGACATCAAGCTGACGCCGCGCCATTACAGCTATCTCAAAATTTCCGAGGGCTGCAATCACAGCTGCTCCTTCTGCATCATCCCTGATCTGCGCGGCAAACTCGCCAGCCGGCGGATCGACGCCGTGCTGCGCGAGGCCGAGAAGCTGATCGCGGCGGGCACCAAGGAATTGCTGGTCATTTCGCAGGACACCTCGGCATACGGTGTCGATACGCGCCACGACGTGCGCCAGTGGAAAGGCCGCGATGTCCGCGCGCACATGACTGATCTGGCCCGCGAATTGGGCCAATTGCGCACGCCGCAGGGCGAAACGCCGTGGACCCGGCTGCATTACGTCTATCCCTATCCCCATGTCGATGCGGTCATCTCGCTGATGGCAGAGGGGCTTTTGACGCCCTATCTCGACATTCCGTTCCAACATGCCTCGCCCAGCGTCCTCAAACGCATGAAGCGCCCCGCGAACGAGGCCAAGGTGCTCGAACGGCTGAAAAGCTGGCGTGAGATTTGCCCCGATATCGCGGTCCGCTCCAGCTTCGTGGTCGGCTTTCCGGGCGAAACCGAGGCGGATTTCAATTATCTGGTCGACTGGCTGGAAGAAGCGCAGCTGGACCGCGTCGGTGCATTCCGTTTCGAACCGGTTGCCGGTGCGCAGGCCAATGCACTGCCGGACCACGTGCCTGAAGAAGTGAAGGAAGAACGCTACGCCCGGCTCATGGAAGTTACCGCGCGGATCAGCGCGGCAAAGCTGGAAGCCAAGGTCGGCCGCACCCTGCCGGTGATCATCGACGAAGTCGGCGAAGCGGACGAGGATGGTGACATCGGCGCAACCGGTCGCAGTCAGGCAGATGCGCCCGAAATCGACGGCAATGTCTATCTGCGCAACGTGCCCGAAACACTGGTTCCGGGCGACATCCTCCAGGCAGAAATTGAAGACGCGGACGCACACGACCTGTTCGGTGTCATCGTTTGATCCAGGAAATCTTGGCACCAACCGGCCCTTCGAAGCATTCACCATTCATGACCGTGAAAATTTCCGTCCGCCTGTTGTTCGATCTATCCGAGCCGACCGACACCATGCTGCAGTTCGAAGCGGCGGCCATTCCCGAACAGCAGATCATCTCCTCCCAGACGAGGATGGGTAAGAGCGCCCATTGCGCCCGCGTCCCCGCGCAGGACGATATTGGCGAGCGCCTGATGCTCCGGCTCGATGGCAAGCAGGCGATTGATTACGACGCCGTGATCAAGGTGGATCGCAAGCTGCCCGATATATCCGAGCTGGCCGCGATGATGCCGCATGAATTGCCGGGCGAGGCGATCCAGTATCTGCTCGATTCGCGCTATTGCCTGGCTGACAAGTTCCGTTCGTTTGTAGACTCCGAATTCGACGGCAAACGTGGCGGAGCGCAAATTGTCGCTATGCGTGACTGGATCGAAGACCATTTTACCTATGCGCCCGGTAGTTCTAACACTGACACCACCGCGCTCGACACCTTCGTCGAACGGCGCGGCGTGTGCCGCGATTATGCCCATGTCATGGTCACGCTGGCCCGCGCTGCGGGAATCCCTGCGCGCTATTGCAGCGTGTACGCGCCGGGTGTCGCACCGCCTGATTTCCATGCGGTTGCCGAGGTATTCCTGGCTGACCCGGACGGTGCAGGCGGCACGTGGCAACTGGTTGATGCCACCGGCATGGCCAACGCGGATGAAACGGTGAAAATCGGCGTTGGCCGCGATGCAGCGGACGTCAGCTTCATGACCACCTTCGGATTGGCGGAACTGACCTATAAGGACGTCCAGGTCACCGTCTCCTGAGCAAATCCTGATTGCAGTGCATTCGTATTTGCGCGCAGTCCCTCGTGACATTGTCGGCGCTTGCGCATAGCCATTATCCGAGGCTGAAATGGACCAGTTCCTGCAAGGATAATGTGCGTATGAAATTCACCGCCGACCGCTTGCTCCTGTTTGGTGCGACTGGCGATCTGTCACAGCGGATGTTGCTGCCATCGCTCTGTGCGCTGGATGCCGACGGGCTGCTCGGTAAGGATGTCCGCATCATCGGCACCGCCCGGTCGGAAATGACCGACAGCGAATTTCGTAATTTCGCTCGCGAGGCGCTGGAGAAATTCCTGCCCGCCGACCGCCGCGGTTCGATGGCGAGTTTTCTCAACCGGCTGAGCTACCAGACGCTGGACGCGACCACGCTGGACGGATTCGATGATCTGGCGGTTAAAGTCGGTAAATTCGAAGAAGGCCCCGACCACGGCCTCGCGATTTTCCTGTCCACCGCGCCCAGCCTGTTCGAACCGACCATTGCCGGATTGCAGCATGCAGGCCTGACAGCCGGCAATGTCCGCATCGGCCTGGAGAAACCGCTCGGCACCGATCTTGGGACATCCTGCGAGATCAATGACGCGGTTGCATCGGCCTTTACCGAGGACCGCATTTTCCGGATCGACCATTACCTCGGCAAGGAAACCGTCCAGAACCTGCTCGCTCTGCGCTTTGCCAATGTCCTGTTCGAGCCGCTGTGGAACGCAGCGCACATCGAACATGTCCAGATTACCGTGGCGGAAACCGTCGGGCTGGAAGGCCGCGTCGCATTTTATGACGATGCCGGGGCCATCCGCGACATGGTCCAGAACCACATGCTGCAATTGCTGGCATTAGTAGCGATGGAACCACCGGGCAATTTCGATGCAACTTCTGTGCGGGACGAGAAGGTGAAGGTGCTGCGCTCACTCCGCGCAGTTGCTGACAATGAAACGGTCACCGGCCAATATCGCGCCGGGGCCATCGGCGGCAAAGCCGTGCCGGGGTATGACGAGGAATTGGGCAAGCCCTCCAACACTGAAACCTTTGTCGCGATCAAGGCGCATGTCGACAACTGGCGCTGGAAAGGCGTGCCGTTCTACCTGCGCACCGGCAAACGCCTGCCCGAACGCGTGACCGAAATCGTGGTCCAGTTCCGCTGCGTGCCGCATTCTATCTTTGCCGACAAAGGCGCGAAGATGACCCCGAACCGGCTGGTCATTGGCATCCAGCCGAAGGAAAACATCAGCCTGTCGCTCATGGCCAAGGTACCGGGCCTCGACCGTGAGGGCATTCGCCTGCGGTCGGTCCCGCTGGATATCGCTATGCCCGATGCCTTCACAGGTAAGCATCAGCGTATCGCCTATGAGCGGCTGCTGCTCGATCTGGTTGAAGGAGACCAGACGCTTTTCGTCCGGCGCGACGAGGTGGAGGCGCAGTGGGAATGGATCGACGCGATCCGCGCGTTGTGGGAAGCGCAAGCACTGGAACCCAAGACCTACACGGCGGGCAGCTGGGGGCCGAGCGCCTCTATTGCGTTGGCGGAACGTGACGGAGTAACTTGGCATGAGTAATTCGAACATGAGTAATTGGGCATGAGCAACCTTCACCCCACCCTCGACCGCGTGACAGACCGCATCATTGAGCGTTCGAAAAACAGCCGGCGCCGCTATCTCGACCTGATCGAGCATGAGGCGGCGAACCAGCCGGACCGCAATGCGGTCTCCTGCTCCAACCTTGCCCACGCCTATGCCGGTGCACTCGAGGATCAGGAACAGCTGAAGACAGGGCGCGGAGTCAATATCGGCATCGTGACTGCCTATAATGACATGTTGTCGGCGCATCAGCCCTATGGCCGCTATCCCGAACGGCTGAAAATCTACGCCCGCGAAGTGGGCGCCACGGCGCAGGTCGCGGGCGCGACCCCGGCGATGTGTGACGGCGTGACGCAGGGGCAGGATGGCATGGAATTGTCGCTGTTCAGCCGTGACGTGATCGCGCTCAGCACCGGCGTTGCGCTCAGCCATGCGATGTATGACGGCAGCCTGCTGCTGGGGATTTGCGACAAGATCGTGCCCGGTCTGGTGATAGGCGCTTTGCGGTTTGGCCATTTGCCCGCGATTTTCGTGCCCAGCGGACCGATGCCGACCGGTATCGCCAACAAGGAAAAGCAGCGCGTCCGCCAGCTGTATGCAGAAGGCAAGGCAACGCGCGCCGAATTGCTGGAGAGCGAAAGCGGCAGCTATCATTCGCCCGGCACCTGCACATTTTACGGCACGGCCAATTCCAACCAGATGATGATGGAAATGATGGGCCTGCACATACCCGGCTCTGCATTCATCCAGCCCGGCACGAAGCTGCGTCAGGCACTGGACCGCGCCGCCGTTCACCGGGTTGCGGCCATCGGCAAGGACGGCAATGATTACCGTCCGCTGGGCCGCTGCGTGGACGAACAGGCGATCATAAACGCCGCTGTAGGGCTGCTCGCGACCGGCGGCTCTACCAACCATGCCATTCATATCCCGGCGATGGCGCGAGCTGCAGGCGTGATTATCGACTGGAGCGATCTGGACGAACTCTCCGCTGCCGTGCCGCTGCTGGCGCGGGTCTATCCCAACGGATCGGGCGATGTGAACCATTTCCATGATGCAGGCGGCATGGGCTATGTAATCGGGCAATTGCTCGATGCCGGCCTTGCCCACCGCGATATCATGACAGTCGGCGGCGCGGATTTGGGCGCCTATGCCGCAGAACCGGGGCTGGAGGGCGAAGACCTCGTCTGGCGGCCGGTTGGCAAGAGCGGCGATGACACCATGCTGCGGCCCGCCTCTGATCCGTTTCAGGCCGATGGCGGCATGCGGCTGGTCACCGGCAATCTTGGCCGCGCCACCTTCAAGACCAGCGCAGTTGCGCCGGATCGTTACACGATCGAGGCACCGTGCCGCGTATTCCATACCCAGCACGCCGTGGCCGAAGCCTTTGCCAAGGGCGAGCTCGACCGCGATGTTGTGGTCGTGGTCCGGTTCCAGGGGCCGCGCGCCAACGGGATGCCGGAACTCCACGCCCTGACCCCGCCGCTCGGCGTGTTGCAGGACCGCGGATACAAAGTCGCGCTGGTGACCGATGGCCGGATGTCCGGCGCCAGCGGCAAGGTTCCCGCAGCCATCCATTGCACTCCCGAAGCGCTCGGCGGCGGCCCCCTGTCGCTGCTGCAGGATGGCGACTTTGTCCGCCTGTGCGCCGTGAACGGCACGCTTTCCACCACCGCCGATCTTTCGGCGCGCGAACCAGCCCAGCCCCCGCCGCCCGCAAGCGGCATGGGCAGGGAATTGTTCGCGATATTTCGTGGTGCTGCCGATGAAGCGGAAAAGGGCGGATCGGCGATGCTTGCGGTGGCCGGTCTATGAGTTACGATCTCGTCGCGGTCGATATTGGCGGAACGCACGCCCGCTTTGCCATTGCCACAGTTACGGATGATGGCGCGATCACGCTGGGTGAGCCGGAAACACTGCATACCGAAGACCACGCCAGTTTCCAGACCGCCTGGGAAGACTTCCGCGACCGGCGCGGCGGCACGCTGCCCCGCTCGGTGTCGATGGCGATTGCCGGTCCGGTCGGCGGCGACGTGATCCGGTTTACCAACAATCCATGGATTATCCGCCCGGCATTGGTGAAGGAAAAGCTGGACGTTGATCAATTCACGATCGTCAACGATTTCGAGGCGGTTGCCCATGCAGTGGCGCGGGCCACCGACGATCAGTTCATTCACCTGACCGGACCCGAAGGACCCTTGCCGCCAACCGGCCGTCTGACCGTTCTAGGCCCCGGTACCGGGCTGGGCGTAGCGCACCTCTACCGCGAACCAACGGGCGAATACCGCGTATCGGCGACCGAGGGCGGCCATATCGACTTTGCCCCGCTGGATTCGATCGAGGACGCGATCCTCGCCCGCCTGCGCAAACGTCACAACCGCGTATCGGTTGAACGCGTGGTCGCCGGTCCGGCCATTTCCGACATCTACCAGACGCTGGCCGCTATGGAGGGCAAGGCGGTGCCCGAGGAAGACGACATCGCCATCTGGACGCGCGGACAGGACGGCAGCGACAGCCTGGCCGCCGCCGCGGTCGACCGGTTCTGTCTGTCGCTAGGCAGCGTTGCTGGCGACATGGCATTGGCCCAGGGCGCGAAGGGCGTGGTTATCGCTGGCGGGCTGGGTTTCCGCATCCGCAACACCTTGATTTCGTCAGGTTTTGCCGAACGGTTCTGCGCCAAGGGCCGTTTTGCCAGCATGATGGCCAACATCCCCGTCAAACTTATCGTCCACCCGCAACCCGGACTGTTCGGCGCTGCCGCAGCGTTCGCCTCCGAAACCGTCAATGCGGAAGACCTCAAAGGAAAAACCTCGTGAACGCCATCGAAGCCATCATGCAAACCGCGCCCGTTATCCCGGTCATCGTGATCGAGGATATCGCCCATGCCGTCCCGCTGGCACAGGCGCTGGTCGCGGGCGGATTGCCAGTTCTGGAAGTCACCTTGCGGACCCCGCAGGCACTCGAAGCAATCCGCTTGATGAAGCAGATCGAAGGCGCGATTGTCGGCGCTGGGACAGTCATCAATCCTGCCGATCTGGACGCCGCACTGGAAGCAGGCAGCGAATTCATCGTGTCGCCCGGCCTCACACCCACGCTCGCGCAGGCAGCCATCCAGAATGAAATCGCGTTCCTGCCAGGCATTGCCAATGCGGGCGATATCATGATGGGACTGGACCTGGGCCTGACCCATTTCAAATTCTTCCCTGCCATGGCCGCCGGCGGCTTGCCCGCGCTCAAGGCGCTGGCGGCGCCCTTCGGCCAGTGCAAATTCTGTCCGACCGGCGGCATCAGCCTGGCCAACGCACCTGAATGGCTCGCGTT
>JBFEKH010000033.1:0-20342 GCA_041552775.1 Allopontixanthobacter sp. | reverse complement strand
GGAGTGTACGCGTCCTTCGCGAAATTCTCCAGCCCGCGCCGGTCCATGATGCGGACGGAACCCCGCCGGGACTCCACATATCCCGAGCTTTGCAGTGATTGAATGGCGAGGGTCACACCGGCCCGCCGTACATTGAGCATCAAGGACAGGAATTCATGGGTCAGGGCGATTTCATTGTCGCTCAGGCGATCGGCACACATGAGCAGCCAGCGCGCGAGCCGTTGTTCGACCGAATATGATGCATTGGCCAGCGCTGTCTGCGCGATCTGGGCAAATAATTCGAACGCAAAGCGATTGAAAGTAGAGCGGACCGTATCGCTTGCCTCGTAAGCCGTCATCATCACGCTGGAGGGAACGCGGAGGCACTTCCCGGGTATCTGGATGAAGCTGCGCAGCGGCGTGCGCGAGGAACCCAGGATTGTGGCAACATCGATCATGCCTTCGCGCCCGACGATACCGGCTTCCGTTTCCTGCCCATCAAGCGATGTCGCGACCATCGAAGCAATCCCGGCTTCTGGAAACCAGCAATATTTGATCGACTGGTCTGGCGCCGACATCAATGCCCGTCTGTCCAGATCGACGCGGACAAGATGGGGGGCAAACAGGGCGTAATCTTCTGGTGACAAGCCTGCGAGCAGTCCGTTCCCGATCGAAGTTTGCTCAATTTGCACGCGAACCCACCCTTTTACACAGGGCGGGAGTGCAGTTCTCTCAGCCGATTGTGCCCAAGAAAATGACGATCGGTGTCATACACTTGGTACGTTCATAGCTAGAATACAAGGTAATACTATGTCTGTACGCTTACGTACGGATATTGTAATTTTTTATTTCATTTCGGTAAATGTGGCGATCGATTATATTTGAACAATTCACAGACGCACTTCAATACAGTCTGCGCAGCCGACCCCGCCCCCTACATTCCGGCCCCTACATGATGAATTCGGGCCGGACAACACCCGCACGGCGGCTCGATACACCTGTCTGTGTCATGCGGCCACAGTCCCGGTGAAGGGCTGAGACCCACCTTGAGGCCCCGCCTGTGAACCCGCCTGCGCCCCCGCCAATGTCATGGTCACTGAATGTTCCTGGGCGATCAGGTCCGCTGCGCGTTCGCCGATCATGATCGAAGGCGCATTGATGTTGCCGCTGGGAATTTCCGGCATGATGCTGGCATCGGCAACACGCAGGTTCCGCACTCCCATCACGCGCAATTGCGGATCGACCACGCTGCCGATCCGGCAGGTGCAGGACAGATGATAAACGGTCGACGCGAAGTGCAGCGCATAGTTTTCCAGCAGCGCGTCACTTGGCACGTCGCCGTCCTGGTACCCGTGCATTTCAGCAAGCATGGGCGGGACCAGCCAAGACCCGAGTTTCTTCTCGCCCGGCCAGTTCGCCGCCACATCCAGCACCCTGCGCTGGATCGCGACCATCACCTTCAGATCATGGGGATCGCTGAAATAGTTGAAGTTGATCTGGGGCGGGACCGAGGGATCGGCGCTGATGATATTGATCTCGCCTTCGCTGCGCGGCACGCAATTACTGGCCAGGAACATCACATGTTCTGCATTCGGTGCCAGCGTCTTGGAAGAATCCGCCATGGCCATCTTGAGGTCGATGTTAACGCGGTTACCCAGCACATCCTCGTCATAGCCGCAGGGAATAAATCCGATCTGCCCGTCATGCGTGTAATCATGGCCGAGGCCGGTGGAGAAAAAGGAAATCCCGTCATACAGCGAAGATGATGCAATACCGCTGCCGGTTTCGAACCATTCCGCCAACTGCCGTTCGGCTTCCACTTTCAACGCGGCCTGCTCGGGCGTCAAATTGACATCATCCGCCGGATCAGCCGGCAGCGGGCCGCCCGGTCCGCGCAGTGCATCGGGGCCTACGGCCACGCCGACTTCCGCCATGGTCAGGGCAATTCCGGGGGCAGGAAAATGGAAAGCAGTTTCGATGTGGTCCTTCAGATGCTTGCCCACATCAGGCAGGTCGAGGCGGCAGGGTATTCCCGCAGCCTCCAGCTCGCGGCGCGGCCCGATCCCGGACAGCATCAGCAAATGGGGCGAACCGACCGCTCCGGCGCTGAGAATGACTTCACGGTTCGCGCTGACGGAATGCAGCTCGCCAGCAACATCGCGATATTCTGCGCCCCTGGCAGTCAGCTCATCCCCTCCACCAGACAGGATCAGGCGCTGGACCTGTGCGTCAGTAATGATGGTCAGGTTCGGCCGCAATTCCGCAGCGTTTTCGAGATAGGCGTGGAAGGTGCTCGACCGCTTGCCCTTGCGGGTATTTGTCTGCACCAGCGAAGACACGCCGCCGGGATTGTTCCGTCCCGATCCATTGTAGTCACCTTCCGCCAGGCCGGCTGCCGCGGCGGCCTTCACGAAATCGCGTGATGCCGGAATGACTGGCGAGCGGATTGCTACGCCGACCGGCCCGGACTTGCCGCGCTTGTCACGGTCGATGCTGGCTTCGTTGGTTTCCGCCATGTCCTCCATGCGTTTGAAGCATGGGAGGACATCCTGATAGCTCCAGCCATCCGCGCCCAGATCGGACCAATTGTCGAAATCGCCTGGGTGCCCCCGCACGAATACCATGTAATTTATGCCGGACGATCCGCCCAGCATCTTGCCGCGCGGAACCGGAATGCGGCGGTTGTTGAGGCCGAGGCCGCCCTTCCCCGGATCTCCGGTAAGCATCCAGTCCACCGACGGATCGAGTTGCAAGGATGCGCAGGCCACGGGCATCTGTTCATGCGCCGGAGGGCGCCCGCCGGCTTCGATCAGGCACACCGATACGCCCGCATCTTCCGACAGCCGCGCCGCCAGCGCAGCCCCTGCAGACCCGCCGCCGACAATCACGAAATCATAGCTGTTTTTCATATGGCCTCACCCTCTGCCGGAAAGACTGACACACCCCGCTGGGCTTGTCACGAACGCAGTAGGTCAGGCAGTACCATCAGTTGGCGCTGCGCAGAATGATTGCCGCGCCGGCGTCCGTGTCCGCTCCGTCCAAAAGAAAAGCGGGGGATTGCATGATGCATCCCCCGCCGATCCATGGCCTCATGGCGAACGTGCGCCGAGGCAGGTTTATGCGGTCTAGAAGCGCACTTCACCGCTGATGTAGAACCGGCGCGGATCGCCGTAGAAACCAGTCAACGTCCCTTCCCGTCCTAGTGTCGAACGGAACGGCGCGCCGCCCGTGCCGCCTGACACAAAATTGTACCCGGACACGATGTAGCGTTGGTCGAACAGGTTCTTGCCGTGCACCCCGATAGAGAACCGATCTGCGTTATCGGTATAGACGATGCTGGCATCAACCAGCGCAAACCCGTCCTGATCGAGGAACGCGTTGCGCACTTCGAACTGACTGGCATCGCTGCGCATCCTGACCGAGCCGAGGAAATCCATCATGCCCGATGCCACCGGCAGGCCGAGGTCAAAACCGGCATGGACTGTGAATTCAGGAGTGTTCTGGAACACACGGCTATCTGCCACGTCATTGCCCAGCGCATCGATGAAGGTGTTGAATTTCGCATCGAGATAACCGAGCGACCAGTTCACGTTGAACCGACTGCCCGCGCCGGCGAAGTCACGCCCGACCAGCGCACGACCTTCGAATTCGAGCCCGTTCACGTCAGCGCTGTCAGCGTTCCTCGAATTCGTGCGCACCCACAAGGAAATCTACCGGATCATCGACGAAGCGGAATTCGTCGATCCGGAAAGTTACCGCGCGCATTATGAAACCACCGCGAACCGGATCGAAGCACGGCTGAAAAGCGGCATCGAAAGCGGCGCATACCGGCCGGACCTGGAAGAAGCACACGCCTGGGCGATTATGGGAATGAACGTGTTCCTGGGCCTGCGCTACGGCGTTTGGACCGATGACCGGTCGGCTGCAGAGGTCGCCGAGATCGCCCGCTCGCTACTCGAACGCGGACTTGCCAAATCGAAAGGCTGATGGCGGCCCGAATTACCGCGTTTCGAGCGCGTCCAGCAGCATCCCGATCCGCTTGGCATTTTCGCCAAGGTCGCTGAGGCCAACTCTAGAGGTGGAGCGGAAATCGACTTCACTGCCGCCTTCCACCGGTGTGATCCGCGCCACGACATCGTCCTTGAAGCCGTAAAGGAAGGTCTCGGCGACGCCTTCGACGCGACCGTCTTCGGTGCGCACATCGGCGAAGCCTGCGTCATTCATCGCATCGGCAACCATTTGCGCGGCGACATCGGGGCTGACCGGCAGCATCGCAGTCTTGAGATCGGGGTAACCGCTGGAGATCAATTCAGCCGGAGTTTTGTCGCCCACGCCAGAAAACCGGCCGGTCTGCCATTGTTCCATGGTGCCCAGTTTGGTCTGGAAATCCAGCAGCGGGTTCGCCTCCAACGATGTGCGCAGCGCCAGTGTACCATCGGAATACATCGGCGGATTGGCGGTGTTGGTGGTGATATCGTAGATTGGCGGAACGCTTTCGCCGGTGGCCTTGGTATCGGCCAATGCAGCAAAGAAGATGGCCGGGATAGCCAAGGCGATCAATGCCTTCAGCCAGCCACTGCGCGGCGCCTTCGCCAGAGTCCAAATCAGTGCAATGAGCGCGACCAGCGCCGCGAAACCGATCAGGTACAGACCCCAACCAAATGTCATCACCCCAAGGCCGATCTTCCAGTCGAGCAGCCCGAATTTCGGCCCGAACGCCGCGACCGCGAACCAGGCGATCAGCGCGAGTGAAAGATACAGCGCGAGTTGCGCGAATTTGGCGGATTTGCTGGCTGGTTTTGTCATGGGCCGCCTGATGCACCAGCGCGGCACGCTCGGCAAGAGGGTGCGTTCAGTAGGAGCCTGTTGCCGGCTCCTGTCCGGGCTGAGGTGCCGGCTGCGGATTATTCGGCACCAGGATCAGGACATTCTCCTCCACCCGCCATGATTTCAGGCGCGAGAGCAAATTCATTCCGATGACATTGGTCTCGCCCAGATTGGGGGACATTACTGCGTCCAGCCCGCGAGCTGCAACGCTGCCGAAACGCAATTCGTCGATCGAGGTGATTTGCGCAGAAATCGAGCCGTTGGCGGTGTTGAGCCGGATCGGAATACCGCCCTGGCGCGGTTGCAGGCCCGCGCTTTGCGCCACCCTGTCCGACACCGCAGTCAGGGTTGCGCCGGTATCGACCATGAAGGCAACCGGCACTCCGTTGACCTCTGCCCGCAGCCAGAAATGGCCATCGGGTGCCATCGGGATACGGGTCTCCCCGCCCTCCACCACTTGCTGCGGCATGCCCATTTCCGGCAAAGCGAAATCCATCCGCGAATCGAAGCGCGACAATTGCAGCACGACCGTGACCAGTATCGCTGCCAGCGCCACGGTGCTGACGGTGCTGACCAGGCGGCCAAGTGGCACCCGGCGGCGCACCATCAGCGCGCCGATCCAGCCGCCGACCAGCGCGGCAATCACCGCGACCAGCAATCCCGAACGAGGGATCTCGGCGATCACCGCCGCAATGGCGTTCCAGATATCAGCAAGGGTCATGTCAGCTATATAGTGAGCCGAACGCTACCGGTCCATGAACCGTGATTATCGATCATGCGCGATCATTTCGGCTAATGACCTGCCCGACAGAAATGCGCTTTCGACGCGCGGACCGAGTAGCCAGTCGCCTGCCACGCCCAATCCACTCGCATGATCCCAGATGGCCCCATCGCCCAGATCCTGCCCGGTCGCGGGACCAGATGCCACGGGCACTCGCGCAAACCGCCAGCGATGCGCTGCGCTATGCACCGGTTCGACCGGGGCAATCCCGGCCTGATCAAAGAATTGCGCCAGCATCATCGGGCAGATTTCCTCCGGTGTTTGCTCGAGGATTTCCCTCGAATATTTCGGCGATCCCTGGATTACCCAGCTTTCCGCGCCTTCCCGGCCCGGCTTTGCGCCATTGCGTGCAGCCCAGGGTATCGGAGCATTCTCGACACTGAGGATGTCGTCCATTATATCCAGTGGTCCATCGAAGAATGCCATGACGGTCCAGCACGGCTGCGACATGACCGACGCCGCCTGTCTGGCAATACCCGGCGCGGCATCAGCCAGCAGCACTGCCGCCTGTTCTGCGGGCACCGCAACTACCAGCTGGTCAAAGCCGTGCGTTTGATTGCCAACTGTTACACGCCACTGGCCATCCAAGTGGGAAATAGTCTCCACCCGCTCGCCCCATCGCACGTCAAGCGTTTCAGCCATATGGCGAAGCGGCGCATTCATTCCCGGTGTCCCGACCCATGCTCCGGGTCCTGCAGCCGGCCAGGGCGCGATTACGCCTTCTGATTGCCAATGCTCACATTCGGCGATGAAGTCCGGATCGCGCGCGGTAAAGAACTGTGCGCCGTGGTCGAAGCGTATTTCCCGGTCGCCGATATTCGCTCGGCGCGTGGCCATGCGCCCGCCCGGCCCGCGTCCCTTGTCGAACACCGTGCTGGCAATCCCGCGCTTCTCCAATTGCGCGGCGCAGGCGAGGCCCGCCATGCCGCCACCGACAATCCCGACACTGCTATTTGCGGTCACGGAGCGCTCCGCGGGATGCTGGCCTCGGCCAGGATCAGGGAGAACCTTTCGGCCCGATCGGTCCAGCGGTGCATCGGAGTCCAGCCGCCTGCCAACAGCAGGGTGGCGGAACTGCGCTGGTCGAACTTGTGGCTGTTTTCGGTGTGGATGGTCTCGCCCTTGACCATCGCGAAATCGCGTCCGGCGATCTGGAATTCCAGATCGCGCTGCGCTTCCAGATGCATTTCGATCCGGGCAAAATCATCGTTCCAGCGCGCCACGTGCCGCAAATCCTCGACCGGAATGTTACCGTCCAGTTCGCGGTTGATCCGGCGGGCGAGGTTCAAATTGAACTGCGCCGTTACGCCGCCCGCATCATCATAGGCAGCTTCCAGCACGGCGCGGTCCTTGATCAGGTCCATCCCGATCAGCAATTGCGCGCTCTCGCCCAAGGTTTCGCGCATCGTTCGAAGCAAATCCACCGCTGTGCGGGCCACCATGTTGCCAATCGTCGAACCGGGGAAGAAACCCAGCTTCGGAAGGTCCGCGATATCATCGGGCAAGGCCACCTTGCGCATGAAATCAGCTTCTACCGGATGGATCGGCAGGTCGGGGAATTGCCCGGCCAGCTCCGCCGCCGCAGCGCGCAGGAAATCGCCGGAGATATCCAGCGGTACATAACCGGCGGGATCGATCGCGCGCAGCAGCAGCGGGGTCTTGACCGAACTGCCCGAACCAAATTCGACCACGACGCGCCCGGGGCCGATCAGCTGCGCAAATTCTTCTCCGCGGCGTTCGAGAATTTCGGTTTCCGCGCGGGTGGGATAATATTCGGGGATCTTCGTGATATCCTCAAACAATTGCGAACCGGCGTCGTCATATAGCCAACGCGCGGGTATCGCCTTTTGCGCTTCGGACAGGGCCGCCAGCACATCGGCGCGAAAGGCGCGGTCTACCCCGTCCTCGCCGCGGTCGACGAGTTTCAATCCGGAAGGTGTGGTCATCAGATGTCCTTGGCCAGCCGCAGGCCGGTAAATTGCCACCGCTGGTGGGGATAGAAGAAATTGCGATAAGTACTGCGCGAATGCCCGCGCGCCGTGGCGCAGCTGGCACCTTTCAAAACAAACTGGCCGGACATGAATTTGCCGTTGTACTCACCAACCGCGCCCGCTGCGGGCTGAAAGCGGGGATAGGGCAGATAGGCGCTGCGGGTAAATTGCCAGCAATCGCCGAACATATCACTGGTTCCGCTGGGCAGCGGGGGTGTGGCCGTATCCAGCTGGTTACCCGCGGCGGGATCATGATCCTGCGCGGCAACTTCCCATTCGAATTCGGTCGGCAAACGCGCCCCGGCCCATGCAGCGAAGGCATCTGCTTCGAAATAGGAGATATGCGTGACCGGGGCATTGGCATCGCGCGGCTGCCAACCGGAATGGGTGAAATGGTCGCCCTCGTGCCAATAGAGCGGAGCGGTGACGCCTTCACTTTGTACCCAGCTCCAGCCGTCAGACAGCCACAGGGCGGCATTGTGATAGCCGCCATCGGCGATGAATTCATCCCATTCGCCATTGGTCACCAACCGGTCTGCCAAGACGAAGGGTTCCAGCAGGGCGCGGTGCCGGGGGCCTTCATTGTCGAACGCAAAATCGGGACCGGTTTCCGGATCATGGCCGATCATTGCAATCCCGCCGGGATGATGGTCCCAGCCCAACTCGCCTGCGGGTAGACAATTGCCCGAAGTATGGTCGAACATCGCCGGGCCGAGCGGGTTCTGGAACAGCGCGTGCTTGATATCGGTCAGCAGCAATTCCTGGTGCTGCTGTTCGTGCGAAATGCCCAGCCGGATGAGGTCTGCCAGCGCAGGATCGACCAATAATGGCGCCATGGCGTCATCCACATGGGCGCGCCATTCGAGGATTTGGGCCACGGTCGGCCGCGACAGCATTCCGCGCGAAAGCCGTGCAATCCGGGTCCCTTCGGCCTCGTAATAGGAATTGAACAGGAACGGCCAGCGATCATTGAACAGCTCGTAGCCGGAGGCGTGATCGCGCAGCAGGAATGTTTCGAAGAACCAGTTGGTGTGCGCTAGGTGCCACTTGGCGGGGCTGGCATCCTCCATCGATTGCAGGACGGCGTCAGCTTCGGACAATGGGCCAATCAATGCGCGGGTCAGCGCCCGCGTCGAGCCATAGCGATGCGCCAGATCGTCCGGGATTCCGTGCACAGAGTCCCTCTGCATCGGTGTCGAGACCGCTGTCTCGGCCATAATGTTTCCTTCGATCGGCTCCGGGGCATTGGCAATATGGGCAAGAAGCCCGACATTTTAAAGAACTGCCAGGATTTTAGGTCGCCCGGTTCTACTACGCAGCCATGCGGACCTGGTTCCGCCCCGCTTCCTTCGCGTGGTACAGCGCTGCATCGGCTCCCGCGAATAATGTCAGGCTGGTGTCCCCCGGCTGCCAGCTGGCATGGCCGACGCTGGCGGTCACTGGCGGCATTCCGGGCAAGCTGCTGTCCGCCTCGATCGCGCGGCGCAAACGTTCCGCAGCATTGCCGGCGATGTCATCGCAGGCATCGGGCAGCAGCCAGATGAATTCCTCGCCGCCTACCCGGCCCACCAGATCGCTGTCCCGGATCTGCGCCATGGCAATGGCCGCGGTCCGTTTCAGCACTTCATCGCCCGCCTGATGGCCGTAACCGTCATTGACCGACTTGAAGTGATCGAGATCGAAGATGATCAGTGACAATTTGCGCCCTTCGTGGCGGCATTGCAGTATCTGCTGGTCGATTTCGGCCATGGCCTTTCTGCGATTTGCTAGCCCGGTTAGCGGGTCGGTCATGGCCATCTCGCGCGACTTGGCAGCCTGTTCCAGCGCCTCGGTCTTCTCCGCAGCCAACTGCCTAGTTTGGCGATATTCATCGGTGACATCGGAGATTACGGCATCGACGTAGCGCAGGTCTCCGTAGGGACCGAAAGTGTTCAGCGCATCCATTCGCAGCAACCGTTCCGACCGGTCTGGGCCGATAATGTCATACTCGATCCGGAAGACCTCCCGCGTTTCCGCGTTTTCGCGCAATGACTGCCACAGGAATTCGCCGCCATTGCGGTCGAGCCGGTGGGCGCTGGTGGAACTATGTTCAGGATCATCGTCGAGGCCGTAAATCCGGCGCATCTGGGCTGACCAGTGCTGGGTCCCGCGTACCGGATCGTAATGCCAGTGCCCCAGTTTCGCCAGGCTTTCGACCCGGTTCAGGATGGCATGTTGCTGCGCTAGTTTGCCCCGAACCCTGCGTAAGGACACCGCCAGAACGAGCGCAATTCCCGCGGCAATGGACAGGGCAATGCCAGGCAGGAACACGGAAATTTCAAGCGGGATTCCCACAGGCTGGCGACACTCCATTCGCCCGCAGCCTTAATGGCAATGGTTTATGGTCCCGCAATCGGCGGTGTAGGGGTTTCTACCGGCGAAACTCCCGTTCAGGCGGCGTTGGCCTGCCGTTCGGTAACTTCCAGATTGAGCATTTCCGCAAGCAGAAACGCCAGTTCCAGCGATTGCGCTGCATTCAGGCGCGGATCGCAATGGGTGTGATACCGGTCTCCCAGCCGCGCATCGGTGATTGCCACCGCCCCGCCGGTGCATTCAGTCACATCCTGCCCGGTCATCTCGATATGGATTCCGCCAGCGTGCGTTCCCTCTGCCCGGTGAACCGCGAAGAAGCCCTTCACTTCGCTCAGGATGCGGTCGAATGGCCTTGTCTTGTACCCGCTGTCCGCCTTCACGACATTTCCGTGCATCGGATCGCAGGACCACACGACATTGTGCCCTTCGCGCTCCACCGCACGAACCAGCGGCGACAGACCGGCTTCGACCTTGTCATGTCCGAAGCGGCTGATCAGGGTCATCCGTCCGGCTTCCCGCGCGGGGTTCAATGTGTCGAGCAAGCGCACCAGCGCGTCCGGTTCCATGCTGGGACCGCATTTCATGCCCAGCGGGTTGCCGATGCCGCGCGCGAATTCGACATGCGCGCTGCCCTCGAAACGGGTCCGGTCGCCAATCCACACCATATGCGCGCTGGTATCGTACCAGTCACCGGTCAGCGAATCCTGCCGCGCCATCGCCTGCTCATAGGGCAGCAGCAGCGCCTCGTGGCTGGTGTAGAAACTGGTGCCCTGCAATTGCGGCACGGTCCGCGGATCGATGCCGCAGGCTTCCATGAAGTCGAGCGCTTCGCCGATCCGGCCCGATACTTCGGCGAATTTGTCCGCCCACGGGCTGCGGCCCATGAAATCGAGCGTCCACTGGTGGACCTGCCGCAGATTGGCATAGCCGCCGCCGGCAAATGCGCGCAGCAGGTTCAGCGTGGCCGCCGCCTGCGAATAGGCGCGTACCATGCGCTGAGGATCGTTGCGGCGGGTGACTGGATCGAATTCGATGCCATTGATGTTGTCACCGAAATAGCTCGGCAGTGTGACGCCGTCCTGCGTTTCGGTGGCTGCGCTTCGCGGCTTCGCAAACTGCCCGGCCATGCGCCCGACCTTCACCACCGGCAATTTGCCGGCGAAGGTCAGGACAACCGCCATCTGCAGCAGCACACGAAAGGTGTCGCGGATGTTGTTCGGGTGGAATTCCGCGAAGCTTTCCGCGCAATCGCCGCCCTGCAGCAGGAACGCCTTGCCTGCCGACACATCGGCCAGATCGGCCTTCAGCGCGCGCGCTTCACCGGCAAAGACCAATGGTGGATAATTCGACAGCGTGGCCTCTGCCTCGGCCAGTTCTGCGGCATCTTCATAGACGGGCAAATGCCGCGCCTCTTGCGATTTCCAGCTATCGGGGGTCCAGTTCTGTGCCACTTTATCGGTCTTTCATCTGCTTTGCTGCATCGTGCGTCAGGGTGCGCTCATATGCGCAATCTAAACGCTCGGCTACCCAATGGCAAAATCCGGCCGCGTGCAATGAGTTTAAACTTGGGCCGGATAAAGGTTAGCGCCCCATCATCGTCGGCCCGTCATGACCGGACTGGTCGCCGTCACCCGGGTGGCCAATTCCTCGCCTTCGGGGATCACCGCCACCCGGTACCCCGGGCGGGCGGCGAAGTAACGGCGGGCCAATGCCTGCATCGCTTCGGGCGTCGTCTGGGTGTAATCGTTCAGCAGGGTACGGATCTGCCCCAACCGGCCGGGGTCCTGCGTGGAGCCTTCCACCTGAAACAGCCAGAACGTGTTGCCGGTGGATGCGCGGCTGATCAGCTGTTTGAGCGGTTCTGTCACCCGCTCCAGTTCGTCCGCAGAGGCGGGGTTGTTGACCAGGTCCTGCGCAATCTTGTCCGCTGCGGCAAAGAACGCTGGCACATCCTCTGGCCGCAACTGCGCAACCGCAGTAATTGCGCCGCCGCCGTTCAGGTCGACCGGCCAGCGCGAACTGACCTGCGGGGAATAGCTGGCCCCAGCCCGTTCGCGCATCGCATCGACCAGGCGGTTGTTGAACAGGTCGGTGAGGATTTCCAGCTGGCGAGATTCGCGCAGATTGGCAGATCCGCCGCCGCTGGGCCACGCAACCACGGCCGCAGCCTGGTTGGCATCGCCGCGGTGTCGCAGGACCACGGGATTGGCGGTCGGTTCGGGGAACCCGGGCACCTTTGCGGCCACTGCGGGTGCAATCGGCTGGCGCGGGGACAAGGCACCAAACGTCTTGGCCAGCGATGCGACAGTCGCATCGCGGTCGAATTCGCCGAAAATCAGCACTTCGATCGGCCCCTGTTGCAACAATGGCTCCCACACTTCACGGAAGCGTTCCGGTGTGGCGGCTTCCATCGCGGCGGGGTCAGGCGTCTTGAAGCGCGGCTCCCGGTCGTGCAGCAAATAGTCGAGATCACGGCTCAATACGCCGCCGGGGCTGGTGGCATAGCTTTCATAGGCCAGCTGCGCCGCGGCCTTGGAACGCAGTACCGGATTCGCATCCCAGCGCGGCATCCCGAGCTTTGCAGCGAACAGGTAAAGCTGGTCTTCCAGATCGGCAGAACGGGTCTGCGCGCCGAAAGTGAACACCCCATCGCCAATGTTGAAATCAAATCCCATCTTGCGGCCGGTGGAAATCCGGTCGAGTTCTTCCTGGCCCAATTCGCCAAGGCCCGATCCGACCAATGCCGTTTCGCCCAGCGCGATATAGGGCGCATCATCCGGCCCGAAGGCGCGGTAACCGGCACCGAAGCGAACCTTCAGCGCGACCCGGCCCGGTTCGGCATCATTTGACCACAGGACCGCATTGACCCCGTTGGCGAATTGCACCCGTTCGATGCCTAGCAAGCCGATCGACCCTTCGGCCACGACCGTGCCGGGCGCGCCAATCGGGGGCAAATCGCTGAAGGAAATCGTCTTGGCTTCCAGCCGCGCGCTTGCATCGGCGGTAACGGGCGCGAGCAGTGCGCTGCGTAGCGCAGTTTCGTCAGCCTCGCCCACGGCGGGCGTCACATAGGTAGCGCGGATCACGTCGCCGGAAAACAGGTCCTGCGTATGCTTCAGCACATTGGCGGGCGTGAACTGGTCCCGCATTCCGTTGAACACCTGCAGCACGGTTTCCGGCGCGGCAACGGCTTCGCGGATATCCACTGCCTGTATGATGCTGTCCGCCAGCTGCGATCCCGCCATGACGGAACGCTGTTCCACCGAACTGGCGTAGGCAACTTCCTGCTCGGCCATTTCGCGGTTAATTTCTTCCTGCGTCGGCGGGGCGGACACGGCGTCCGCAATGACCCCGCGGACATCGGTCAGCGCAGCCTGCCAGTCGGTGCTCAACGGAGCGAAGCTGATGAAGGTCGCGTCGGTTGAACGGCTGACGTCGTCCTGCTGGACCTGGGCATAAAGGTAGGACCCGCCCGCCCGCGCCTTGGATTCCAGCCGGCGGTTGATGATCGCCTGCGACAGGTAATCGATCAGCAGGCCTTCGTTGTATTTCACCGTATCGTTGACCGGGCGCCACGGACGCATGATCGAATAGGTCATCGTGCGCGGCAGGTCGGGCTCGACCATAACGCCTACTTCACCCACGGGATTTGCCGGATCGGCCCCCGGCGGGGGCAGCGGATCGCCGAAATCGGGCGCTTCTGTCCGCTTGCCGGAAACTTTCCAATCGCCGAACCAATGTTCCACCAGCGATGCGAGCTGGACTGCATCGGCATCCCCGGCAACCACGATCACGGTGTTTTCAGGGCGGTACCAGCGCGAATGGAATGCCTGCACAGCCTTGGCAGTGGCGGCATTGAGCGCTTCATCCGTGCCAATCGGCAGCCGGTCGGCTAGCCGTTGGCCTGTGAAAAGGACCTTGCGGGTTTCCTCAGACACGCGCTGCGCCGCACCGCCGCGCTCGCGTTTTTCCGCCAGCACGATGGGAACTTCTGCGCCCAGGTTTTCCGGCGACAGGATCGGTTCTCGGATCATGCCCGAAAGCAGTTTGAAACTTTCCGCCAGTGCGGCGGGCGTGGCGTTGGGCAAATCAAGTTTATAGACGGTGTGCGTTGCGCTGGTTTCGGCATTGGTATCACTGCCAAATGTTGCGCCCAGCCGCTGCCATGTCGGGATTGCTGCTGCTTGCCCGAGGTATTTGCTTTCCCGGAAAGTCAGATGCTCCAGCAAATGTGCATAGCCGCGCTCGGCATCTTCTTCGTGCAGCGAACCGGCGTCGATCCGGATGCGGATGGAGACCTGCCCTGGCGGCACGCCATTTTTCCGGGTGGCATAACGCACCCCGTTATCCATTTCGCCGAACAGCCATTCCTTGTCCTGCGGCACGTCACTGCCGCGATAGATCCAAGGGGTTTCCTTGCCGTTCT
The DNA here is from genome assembly GCA_041552775.1 of Allopontixanthobacter sp. GTDB lineage: Bacteria > Pseudomonadota > Alphaproteobacteria > Sphingomonadales > Sphingomonadaceae > Allopontixanthobacter. Next base: position 5,986 of record JBFEKH010000033.1, on the reverse strand, counting down.
GCAATTGGGCCGGCGCGGGCAATTGCGACGCCAGCACCGGCATATCGGAATTGGCGGTTTGCGCCACCGAATTGGGCGCGAAAAGCGCAAGCGGGAGGAGAAGCGCTAGTTGCCGTGCGGCACGCGTAAGATCAATCATGCGGCGAATATAGGGAGCCGAGTGCTGAAGGGATAGTGAATGGCCAAGGTTTTTATGGCCAAGGCAAATGCCAAGGCAAATGCCAAGGCAAAGATTGTCTGCCGCAAAGGATTATTCCCCGCATCGCCCTTGCCGCCATCCCCGCCGCGCCCTACATCCAATGCATGTTTATAGAGACCGAAACCACACCGAACCCCGCCAGCCTCAAATTCCTGCCCGGGCGGCAGGTAATGCTGGACGGCACCCGCGAATTTTCCTCGCCGGAAGCTGCCGAGGCATCTCCGCTGGCAGAAGCAATTTTCGACACCGGCGAAGTCGTCAATGTCTTCTTCGGCAGCGATTTCGTGTCCGTCACCATCGCCCCCGGGGTGGATTGGTCGGCATTGAAACCGCAGGTGGTCTCCATCCTGCTCGACCATTTCGTCAGCGAGGCACCGTTGTTCGCAGGCGGCAGCGCCAATGGAATTTACATTCCGGTCGAAGATGAAATGGTGGTCGAGGAAGATCCGGCAAACGCCGACATCGTGGCCCAGATCAGCGAATTGCTGGAAACACGCATTCGCCCGGCCGTGGCCGGTGACGGCGGCGATATCGCCTATCGCGGGTTCAAGGACGGGGTCGTTTACCTTACCTTGCAAGGCGCCTGTTCCGGCTGCCCATCGTCAACCGCAACGCTGAAACACGGGATCGAAGGGCTGCTCAAACATTATATACCTGAAGTGACCGAAGTTCGGGCCGCTTGAAAACACACACTTCAGGAGCCCCCCCCAATGACCACCCAGTATCACGATCACAGCCTGTCCGACGATGCGCTGGACCAGATTTTTCGCGAAGCCCGCAGCTATAATGGCTGGCTCGACAAGCCCGTCAGCGATGAACAGCTGCATTCGATCTGGGACCTGCTTAAAATGGGGCCGACGTCGGCCAACATGCTTCCTGCCCGCATCGTCTGGGTCAAATCCGATGAAGCCAAGGCCAAACTGGTGGCCGCAGCGTCGGATGGCAACAAGGACAAGATTAAGGCTGCGCCGGTAACTGCCGTGATCGGCATGGACATCGATTTCCATGAAGAACTACCGTGGTTGTTCCCCCACGCCGATGCCAAGAGCTGGTTCGAAGGCGACGAAGAAGGCCGCAAGGAAGGCGCGTTGCGCAATTCATCGCTGCAGGGCGCCTATCTGATGATCGCCGCACGGGCCCTCGGCCTCGATTGCGGGCCGATGTCCGGCTTTGATGCTGATTCAGTAAACGATGCCTTCTTCAGCGATGATCCCAAGGTGAAGGCGAACTTCATCTGTTCAATCGGTTATGGCGATCCGGAATCGCTGTTTGGTCGTAGCCCGCGCCCTGAATTCGGTAAATTCAACACCATCGTGTAACACACGCGGTGTGATGAATTCAGACGGACGGGGCCTGCAAATCTCATGCGAATGCTGGCAATAGAATGCGCGACCGAGGCTTGCTCCATCGCGCTGTTCGAAAATGGCGAACTGATCGCGCATGACCACCGCGTGGTCGGGCGCGGCCATGCCGAACGGCTGGTCCCGATGATTGCCGCACTCCCCGGCTCTGGCAAGGCAGGACAGATCGCTGTCTCGCAGGGGCCGGGAAGTTTTACCGGCGTGCGAATCGGCCTCGCCACCGCACGCGCGCTCGGCTTTGCCTGGAATGCGCAGGTGCTTGGCTACCCCACATTGGCGCTGGTGGCGGCGATGGCGCGGGCGGAACGCGGGGCCCGGCCGGTCACCGCAGCTATGACCGGCGGCCATGGCCAATGGTTCGTCCAGGATTTCGACGAGGCCGGAACGGAGCTGGCGGCGATGTCATCGATTGATCCGGCAGACGCCGTTTCGTCGGCCGAGGCCTCGCTGGTGGCGGGAACGCAGGCGGAGGCGCTGGTTGCCGCACGCGGCCGCGGCGAAGCGTTGCTGCTGTATCCCGACGCACGATTTGTCGCCGGTCTGCCCCGGCACACGATGACGCCCGACGCCGCACCGATCTATGGCCGCGCCCCGGATGCCAAGTTGCCCGCATGATGGACGATATCGACCGCATTATGGCCATCATGGCCGAGGCGTTCGATCCGCATTGGGGGGAAGCCTGGACCCGCAGGCAGATAACCGACTCGCTTTCTTTGCCCACGATCTTCTACCGCCTGATCGGAACCGATGGGGCCTGCCCGCCTGCGCACGGCGAGGGTGAGATGCCGGAGAATTTCACCCCTGCAGGATTTACCCTAACCCGCCATATTTCAGGCGAAGAAGAATTACTGCTGATTGCGGTGCATCCGGCCCATCGCGGCTGCGGGTTGGCCCGTAAGCTGATGGAACTCTTCGAACAGGACGCACGTTCGCGCGGCGCGGCACAGATGTTCTTGGAAATGCGGAGTAACAACCCGGCAGAACGCCTATACCGTTCGTGCGGGTACTTGCCGGTGGGAACCCGCAAAGACTACTACCGCCTCAAAGATGGGAGTCGGCTCGATGCAATCACATTTAGTCTGGCACTGACTTAACTTTTCGCTCGACTCAATGTAACGGTGTGTGCGAAAGCGTACAAAATAAATTTTAATTGCAATAACCGCAAATTGTATGTGGATGCGATTTTCAGTATCGATATTATTCGAAACGAAATTCCGCTTGAAGAGTTAAAACATAAGAAAACTGGCCGCGAAACGAGGGTATAATGACTGATATCGAACATGACATGACCGAAACGCTGATTACGCTCGCGTCAGACATTGTCGCGGCACATGTAAGTAACAACAGCCTGCCTGCGGACGAAGTGCCCACGCTGATTACCAATGTTTACAACGCGCTCGCCAGTCTCGGCCAGCAAACCGAAGCAACCGAAGAGCGCCCCGAACCGGCCGTATCCATTCGCGCATCAGTCAAGCGTGACCACATCATCTGCCTCGATTGCGGCAAGAAGATGAAGATGCTCAAACGCCACCTGATGACCGAGCATGAAATGACCCCTGACGATTATCGGGTGCGGTGGGACCTCGGCAGCGATTATCCGATGGTTGCGCCTGCCTATGCCGAAACGCGGCGCGACCTGGCCAAGAAAATTGGTCTGGGCCGCAAGCCCGGCCAGAAGCGTGGCCGCCGCAAAGCCGCCACCTGAGCGCCGAACCTACGATGAAATTGCGGGTCATTCGCACGAACTGTGCAGCAGGCCGCCCAATCGCTTGAGAAAAACGCCCCGCCCCTCTATGGGTCTGGGGCGTTTCTTTTCGTAAGGACTTCGGCTTGCAGCAATCGATCGATCTCGAACAACTATGTGCGGAACGCGGGCTGCGGATTACCGAACAGCGGCGTGTTATCGCGAGGGTTCTGTCCGAAAGTGACGATCATCCCGATGTCGAACTGCTGCACCAGCGCGCGTCCGCGATCGATCCCAAGATATCCATTGCCACAGTCTATCGCACGGTCCGCCTGTTCGAGGAGGCCGGAATTCTCGACCGGCACGATTTCGGCGATGGCCGCGCACGTTACGAAGCTGCGCCAGAAGCTCACCATGACCACCTGATCGACGTCGAAACCGGCAAGGTGGTCGAATTCGTCGACCCCGAACTGGAAGCCCTCCAGCGGCAAATTGCCGAGAAACTGGGCTACCGCCTGGTTGATCACCGGATGGAATTATACGGGGTCCGGCTGGACCGGGCCGAAGGACGCGAAAAGGGATGAACGCAGCGCGGCGGTCGGCGGCAGAACGCGGCGAACACAGCGCACTGACCGCAGTGGAATGGACCCGCTTTACGCTGCGGGTGATCGGCCTGATTGCCCTGTTGATCATTTTCGTGCCGCTGCACTACCTGTATCGTATTTTCAAATATGGATCCCCCTTCCCGATGCTCTTCCTGCGGTATGCGGGGCGCATGTCAGGCGCCCGGGTACGCCGAATCGGCACACCGCTGCGGCGTGATGTGTTCTTTATCGCCAACCATGTATCCTGGATCGACATTCTTTCGCTCGCCGGGGCCAGCGGCACTGCTTTCGTTGCCAAGGCCGAACTGGCCGAAGCGCCCGTGGTCGGCTGGCTCAGCCGCCTCAACCGCACGGTTTTCGTCCAACGCGAGAACCGGCTCGGGGTGGCGCAGCAGATCAATCTGCTGCGCGAAGCACTGGCGGACAATTGGTCGGTCACGGTCTTCCCCGAAGGCACCACCACCGATGGCCAGTCATTGCTGCCGTTCAAGACCTCTATGCTTAGTGTGCTGGAACCGCCCCCACCGGGTGTAATGGTCCAGCCAGTGCTGATCGATTACGGCGAAGTCGGTGAAGAAATCGGCTGGATAGGCAATGAGAGCGGCGTCAACAACGCCAAGCGGGTACTATCGCGCAAAGGCAGCTTTGAACTGCGGATGCATTTTCTCGAACCGTTCAGCCCGGAGGAATTCCGCGGCCGCAAGGCCATCGGTGCCCGCGCCCGCGCCGCGATAGAGGCGGCCTTGCTGACCGCGTTGGGCAAGCCGCTGCGCGATTTCAAACACGATGTTGTGCCGGTGCGGTACAATGCGCCGAAAGAAGCTGTCCCGATCGAATAGCGGTTGCTGCGAGCAATTGGGGCTGCGCAGCATTTGCTAACCCCACGCGGCCCGCTATAGGGCGCAGCCATGCGCAAGACTGCCCCCCCAAAGACCTACCGTGTCGAAAGTTTCGGCTGCCAGATGAACGTCTATGATGGCGAACGCATGGCCGAGATGTTGGACCAGCAAGGGATTGCCGCTGCGGCGGAGGGCGAAGATGCCGATCTGGTGGTGCTCAACACCTGCCACATTCGCGAAAAGGCGTCCGAGAAAGTCTATTCGCGCATCGGGCGGCTGATCAAGGGCAAGGAAAATCCTCCCCTGATCGCCGTCGCTGGCTGCGTCGCGCAGGCAGAGGGCGAGGAAATCATGGCGCGCTCCGATGCGGTCAGCATGGTCGTCGGCCCGCAAGCCTATCACCGGCTTCCCGCCATGCTCGAACGCGCCGTGGACGGCCAGCGCAGCACCGACACCGACATGCCCGCAGACGCGAAATTCGCCGCCCTGCCCAGCCGCCGCAAAAGCGCGCCCAGCGCCTTCCTCACGATTCAGGAAGGATGCGACAAATTCTGCACCTATTGCGTGGTGCCCTATACGCGCGGCGCGGAAATATCACGCCCGTTCAGCGCTCTGGTAGACGAAGCGAAGAATCTGGTTGAGGCGGGCGCGAAGGAAATCACCCTGCTGGGCCAGAATGTCAGCGCCTGGTCTGGCGAAGATGGCAAAGGCCGCGCAGTCGGCATGGCCGGGCTCATTCGTGCGCTCGCCGAAATTCCCGAACTCGCGCGCATTCGCTACATGACCAGCCATCCCGCCGACATGGATGACGCCCTGATCGAAGCGCATGGCGACATCGCCAAGCTGATGCCGTTCCTCCATTTGCCGGTCCAGGCCGGGAACGACCGCGTGCTGAAGGCCATGAACCGCAGCCACACTGCGGAAAGCTACCTCAAATTGCTTGACCAGTTCCGTGCTGCACGGCCCGATCTGGCGCTTTCGGGCGACTTCATTGTCGGCTTCCCGGGCGAGACCGATGCCGAATTCCAGGACACGCTGAAGCTGGTTGACGAAGTGCGCTATGCTCAGGCCTACAGCTTCAAATACTCGCCCCGCCCCGGCACCCCGGCAGCGACGATGGAAAATCAGATCGCGCCGGAAGTCATGGACGAACGACTGCAACGCCTGCAGGCCAGCCTGGGACGGGACCAGCTCGCCTTCAACGCCGCCAGCGTGGGCAAGACCTGCGAAGTGCTGGTGGACCGCCAGGGGAAATACCCCGGGCAATTGCTCGGCAAATCACCCTGGCTGCAATCGGT
>JBFEKH010000032.1:0-20444 GCA_041552775.1 Allopontixanthobacter sp. | reverse complement strand
CTAGGGAGAAACTGTTTGTCGTGACGGCGCTATTTTTCGCCTTTTGTCGCTGCCCGTTCCGCGTCGATCATGTTCTTGAAAACAGTCCACGTCGTTTCGTTTGGCCGCGGATCATCTCCTGGCGGCGGCACGGTATATTCGGGATGGTTGAGCGCGATCTCGTCCTTGATTACGCGAGGCAAATCGTCATATTTTTTTAGTTTGGCGCCCATAGCGTTGAATACCATCTGTCCTTGTCGTCCGCGCATTTTCATCCACGGCATCCAGTCTGAAATCCGTACCCAACTGACAGTAGGATAAGCGGTCGGATTTCTCGTATCCAAAATTTCATCTGCAAGAAACGCAAAGTCGAATATCTCCATCGCGTGATATTTATTACCAACATAATCCTGATAATCACCAGCCAGCACATTGTGATAGAAAAGGGGGACCTCGATCGGCATGAACATCCATTTTCCTTGGCGTCGCAACGTGGTCATTTTGAAAGGCTTGCCGTCTGCTGAATATGGAAAACTGGGACGGCTATTTACCGGGTCATTGGCAATTTGCATCACGTTGACCGTTTCGCCGCTCCACGGATTTTCCCATTTCCGGAGAATTTCATTCGTTTCGGGATCGAGGTAAAACATGACCTCGCGACTGACTTGCTGGTAGCCTGTGCCGCGCTTTGGGTCCGTGATTTTAACGCACTGCCGGATGTTCATGCCTTCGCCATTGAACAAATGCCGGTCGGGCTCGCCCTGAACGCGTGAATAAACTTTGCCCGACCAATGATAGACTGCGGGAACTCCATCTGATTCACCGCATTGGACGCGCTTTGAAATTTCGAGAGCATCTTCTGCCTTGTTGGGGTCCAGAGTTCGCGCCGATAATGATGTGCCGAACGCCATCGCTGCAATGATCGCTGTTGCCGCGCCATGTTTCAGATATCGTTTCATCAAGCTTCTCTCCTGTGGTTCAAATACGCGATTGATTTTATTTTTCGGTTGACTATTAGATTTGTCCGGACAAATTGTGAAGAGATATTCCAATGAATCTAACAAAACGAGCAATATGACCAGTTTTACCAACTTTCTTTTTGTACCCGCCAATCGTCCGGAGCGCTTTGAAAAGGCGGTATCCAGTGGTGCGGACCTGATTTGCATCGACCTTGAGGATTCGGTTCCTGTCGATCAAAAGGACAGCGCGCGCGAGTCTGTCTTGACCGCGTTGACCGGTCTCGAACGCAAAAAAACCGCTGTCCGGATCAATGGACTGAAAACCAAAGCGGGTCTTTCGGACCTGCTGGCACTGGCCGCCGCCGAGCATCTTCCAGCACTGGTATTCCTTCCGATGGTCGAAAGTGCGACCGAAGTCGAGATCGCGCACAATATATTGGGCGAACGGGTCAATGGCCTCGTTCCGCTGATCGAAACGGTGAAAGGTTTGCGTGCTGGCGATGACATAGCGGCAAGCGACGGCGTTACCGGGATGATGTTCGGAGGTGGTGATTTTTCTGCCGAACTGGGAACGAAGCTGGAGTGGGAGCCGCTGTTGGCCGCTCGCGGTGCCTTCATTATGTGCTGCGCCTCGGCGCAGGTGATGGCTATTGATGTGCCCTACATCGATATGGGCAATGAAGCGGGGCTTGCCGATGAATGCGCCCGCGTCAAGGCGATGGGTTTTCATGCCAAGGCTGCCATTCACCCCAAACAGTTGCCGGCCATCCAGAACGCGATGCGCCCAAGCGAAGCGGAAATTGCCGAAGCGAAAGAGGCTATTGCCGCCTACGATGCAGCGGGTGGCAAAGCTATCGGCCACAGCGGACGGATGCTGGAAGCGCCCCTTATGGAGCGTTATCGACGGTTGCTAGCGTCGGTTTAGACTAAAGAAATTTACTAAAAGAGGGACAAGCATATGCGTGATGGAGTTATAGAAGTCAGCCCGGGGCGGTTCCGCGAAACATTCGGGCGCTATTTCGAGGATTTCGTTGTGGGGCATATCTACGAGCATCGCCCCGGCCGGACAATTACGGATACGGACAATGTCCATTTCACTCTGCTGACAATGAACACGCATCCGGCACATTTTGACTATGAATTTGCAAAAAAGACCGAGTTTAAAAAGCCGCTGATCTGTTCACCGCTCACCGTGGCCTTGATGGTGGGAATGAGCGTTTCTGATACCAGCCAGAAAGCGGTTGCCAATCTCGGGTGGGACAAGATTAAGATGACGAAACCGATGTTCCCCGGCGACACGCTTTATGCAGAAAGCGAAGTGCTGGAAACTCGGGAATCTTCATCACGCCCCGAGCAAGGCATTGTGACGATCAAGACCATCGGCAAGAACCAGCATGATGACATCGTCTGCACATTTGAACGCACGATGCTGATCTGGAAGCGTGGCTTCGGCAACACTGACGATTAAATTGAATATCCGCTAAAATACGGCAAAAGACGTTTTCAGGAGTATGGCTATGGCTAGGGCAGCCCAGGATCCCGCAAAAGAATTTATCCCCCGAATGATCGACCCCGATGATGAACGGGCTTTCATGGACGCCATTGAAAAATGGGTAGAAGGTGAAGTGAGGCCAGTGGTCATGGAGCATGATCATGGTGATATCTGGCCCGAAAAACTGGTCGATCAAATGGCCGAAATGGGGTTGTTCGGTGCCACTATTGGTGAAGAATATGGCGGTCTCGGCTTGCCAGCGACAACTTATGCGAAAATCGTGACTTATGTGTCTTCCTACTGGATGGCGCTGACCGGCATCTTTAATTCACACCTGATCATGGCCGCTGCGGTAGAGCGATTTGGCACGGAAGAGCAAAAACAGGAATGGCTCCCGAAATTCGCTTCCGGGGAAATCCGGGGCGGTCTGGCGCTGACCGAACCAAATGCCGGCACCGATCTTCAGGCAATTCGCACCGTGGCTACCCGCGATGGGGATGATTATGTCATCAACGGTACCAAAACTTGGATCTCGAATGGCATCAAGGGCAGCTGTTTTGCATTGCTCGTCAAAACCGATCCTAAGGCCGACCCGCGTTACAAGGGCATGAGCCTTATGATCGCGCCAAAGGGCGAAGGCTTTACGGTTGGCAAGAAGTTCGAGAAGCTTGGTTACAAAGGCATTGATAGCGCCGAGCTGATGTTTGACAACTACCGCATACCGGCCAAAAATCTTATTGGCGGCGTAGAAGGACAGGGCTTTTTCCAAGCCACGGGCGGACTGGAGCTTGGCCGTATCAATGTCGCTGCACGCGGCGTTGGCCTTGCTAAGGGTTCGTTGCGGCTAGCGACCGAATATGCGCAGCTTCGTGAAACAATGGGCAAACCGATCTGTGAGCATCAGGCCATCCAGTTGAAACTGGGAGAGATGGTCACCCGCGCGCGCGCATCGGAATTGCTGACAACTGACGCGGCAGAAGCTTATGATCGCGGAGAACGCTGTGACATGCAGGCCGGCATGGCAAAATATTTCTCGTCGGAATCGGCGGTGCGAAATTCGGAAGAGGCGATGCGCATTTACGGCGGCTACGCTTATTCCAAAGAATATGAAATCGAGCGCTATTACCGTGACGCGCTGCTGATGTGTATTGGCGAGGGCACAAATGAAATGCAGCGAATGATTATCTCGAAGCAATGGGTAAAGCAGAATCCGGCGTGAGCATGAAACTCCCCCTGAAAGGATTTCGTGTCCTGTCTGCCGAGCAATATGGTGCCGGCCCGTACGGTACCATGTATCTTGCTCAGCTGGGCGCGGATGTGATCAAGATCGAACCGCCATCCAAAAACGGCAAGGGCGGCGGCGATACTGCTCGCCACGTCGGACCGCATTGGTTGCGCAAAGAGGAAAGCCTTTATTTCCAGAGCTTCAATCTCAACAAGCGTTCACTGACACTGGATTTGCAAAGCGACGAAGGTGTGGAAATTCTCCACAAGCTGGTCAAGAATTCGCACGTCATGGCCAATAATCTGCGCGGCGATGTGCCCGCGAAAATCGGTCTGGATTATGACAGCCTGAAGGCGATCAACCCCGCTATCATCTGCGCGCATTGTTCCGCCTATGGCCGGGATAATGCGCGTGCCAAATGGCCGGGGTTCGACTATCTGATGCAGGCCGAAGCCGGTTTCTGTGCTCTGACCGGGGAGCCTGATGGGCCACCGGTTCGATTTGGCCTGTCGATGGTCGACTTTATGTCGGGGACGCAAATGGCAGTCGGTTTGCTCGCCGCACTTCTCGATGCCCAGCGCTCTGGAGAGGGCTGTGACGTTGATGTTGATCTGCTGTCCGCTGCGGTGCACCAGACCAGCTATCCAGCGCTCTGGTATATGAATGAAGGGGACATTACCCCGCGAGTGAAGCGCGGTGCGCATCCTTCCGCGACGCCTAGTCAGATGTTCAAGGCCGCAGACGGCTGGATGTTTGTGATGGCGCAAATACCCAAATTCTGGCCAATACTGGCAGAGAAAATCGGGCATGGAGAACTGATCAATGATCCGCGTTTCGATACACCGACCAACCGGCTGAAGAACCGTGATGTTCTTTCAGATATCTTGGACGATATTTTTGGCACACATATTGTTGCCCATTGGCAGGGCTTGCTGGAAGGCAGCGTTCCGGTTGCGCCGGTTTACAGTCTTGACCAGGCGCTAGATAATCCCTGGCTTGAAACCATTGGTATGCGCGACACCGTCAGCCATCCCGATAACCCGGAAATGCATGTGCTATCCAGCCCGATCAAACTGAACGGAAAGCGGCTGCCCAACAAGGCCGGTCCGCTTCTCGGCGCGGACAATGATACGGTATTGGCTGAAATCGGCTATGACGCCGACGCCATTGGCGCTTTGCGGTCCAAGGGTGTAATCTGAAGAAAATGGCAAAACTTGCGGGCATAAAAGTCGTCGACCTCTCGCTTTTTCTGCCGGGGCCGATGCTCACCATGATGATGGCGGATCACGGCGCGGAGGTGATCAAGGTTGAACCACCCGCGGGCGATCCGGCACGACAAATGGAGCCGATGGAGTCGGGTCAATCGGTCTGGTTTCGCAACCTTAATCGAGGCAAGAAGGCGCTGGCACTCGATTTGAAAAGCGACAACGGCCGCAATCGTCTCTGGGAATTACTTGCCGAGGCAGACGTCATGATCGAGGGCTTCCGGCCCGGTGTGATGAAGCGGCTGGGTTTCGATTATGAGGCCGTCGCGGCCAAAAATCCGCGTATCGTCTACTGCTCGATTTCAGCCTTCGGACAGGAAGGCGAGATGGCGCAACATCCTGCCCACGACCTGGCAGTGCAGGCGCTTTCGGGCTTTTTGTCGGTGAATGACGGCGCAGACGGAATGCCGGTTGTGCCGGGTGCGCCGTCCGCTGATATGGCCGCCGGATTGAATGGCCTGTCCGCTGTGCTGATGGCCCTGATCGGGCGCGAAAAGACCGGTAAGGGCGATTATGTCGATATCGCCATGTTCGACTCGATGTTGCCATGGTGCGCGCATATAGCTGGCGATGCGATATGCGGCGGACAAGCCCCCGCATCACAAACGCAACGTTCGCTTGGTGGCTCTGCTTTCTATAATGTTTACAAAGCATTAGATGAAAAATATGTCGTCTTAGGAGCCCGAGAAGTCAAGTTTGCCAGGAACCTGCTAACCGCTCTAAATCGCCTCGATCTGCTGCCACTCGCAGAGGAAGAGGCCGGAAAATTGCAGCAGCCATTGATCGAATTTCTGCGCGAGCAATTTGCGACCAAAACCCGGGACGATTGGGTAAAATGGTTCGCTGACAAGGATGTCGCTTTTTCACCCGTGCTAGACTTTGCCGAAGCTTTGAACCAAGGTTTCTTAAAGGAACGCGGCCTGTTGGCCGAAGTCGACGGATCGCACCAGATCGCTCCCGCTTTCCAGTTTCAGTCCGAAGAAGGCTGGCAGCCATCCGATGCTCCGGAATTGGAGAAATGAAGGACTCAGTTCACCTCGATATGCATCGAATAGGCGAAGCGTTCACCAGGGTGGTAATTTTCCGAAATTTCGAACATCCGGTCATTTTCGTCAAAATAACAGCGCAGGATGCGCAGCACCGGATCGCCTTCCTCGATGCCCAGGCCGTCGGCAGTGTCTTTGGACGCCGGAATGGCCTGAATATCCTGCGTGACGCGGGTTACTGTGATATTTTCGTGATGCTCGATCTGCCCGAACAAAGTCGATCCCTGGAGGTCGATTTTCTGGACGGTTTCTTCGAGTTCGGGATTGATCCAGGCAATAGTGAGGGCAACCGGACGTTTGCGCCCGGCCTTCTGTCTTTTGCCATGGATCACAAACCATTCGCCGTGCGGCTTGATCCCGATCTGTTCGGCAATGCCAGCCGGAATTTCCTGCGGCGGCCTTTTTTCAAAGCTGATCTTGGTATCGAGCGCATATTGCAATATTTCGCCGACATTGCTGAGCGGTTGGTGCAAGGCGCCGGCCCGGGCAGTGGCTGGCTGGACAATGGTCCCCGAACCGCGTTTTCGGGAAATCAGGCCCTCTCCCGTCAACTTCCGCAAAGCTTCCCGCACGGTAAAGCGGCTGACATCATATTTCTTGCAAAGAACGGATTCGGTCGGAAAATCTCCGGGATCGGAATAGTCGCCGCGCAATACTTCCTGACGCAGTTTATCAGCCAGTTCCAGATAACGGGGTTTCTTTTTCGACGCCAATTTTGCTTTTCCGGACATGGGCTTATCATAGGGCGGGCGGGGAAATGACGCAAGAGAGCCTGACAGAGAAACTTGCAACGCATTTGATGCGACCGGTGGACGAGGCGACGCGACAAAGGGCCAGATTACATTTGCTGGACTGGTTGGGGTGTGTTGCTGGCGCTCGTCGGAGTGAGGTTCACATTGCATCCAATGGATTACCGGGATCGGCTAGACAAGCCGCCCTGCTGGGTAATGTGATGGAGATGGACGATGTCCACCGTGCGGCAATTCTCCATCCCGGTCCTGTTGTCTGGGCTAGTGCGATGATGCAATATCCCGAAGCAATGGAGTCATTTCTGGATGGCGCGGTTCGCGGCTATGAAGCCATGGTGGCTGTCGGGCAAACACTGGATCCACATCATTATTCGCTTTGGCATCCCACCACGACAGCCGGCTTCTTTGGTGCGGTAGGCGTGATGGCCACGCATTTCTCGATGTCTGAAACACAAGTCGTTTGGGCGTTTGGTAACGCTGGTTCTGTGGCCGGCGGCCTTTGGAACTTGAGAAACGAGAATGTCATGACCAAACAATGGCATATTCTTCATGCCGCCCGAACCGGGATCAACGCCGCGCAGTCGGCGATGGATGGTCTGACGGGTCCCCGCTTTATCCTGGAAGGCCCGCAGGGTCTTCACGCCGCCACCTGCAAAAACCCCAAACCGATGACCTTCCCCGACCAATGGCGGATCCATGAAGTCAGCTTCAAGCCATGGGGTGCTTGTCGTCATGCGCATCCGGCGATTGATGCGGCGCTGGCGTTGAAAGCGAAGCTGGGTAAGCTGCATGGCGATATTCAAGTGGAAACCTATGCCGATGCGATCACCTTTTGCGATCGCCCCGATCCGGTAACCGTGAACGATGCCAAATTCTCGATTCAACATTCGGTTGCCGTGGTCGCGGAGCGCGGGGTTCCGCAGCTTGCCGATTTTGAGCCTGATGCAATTGAGGCGCTTGCCGATGCGCGGAGCCGGTTGATCGTATCCGAAGATCCCGATATCACTGCGCGCTATCCGGAACATTATGGCGCGCGGGTGACATGCGATGGCAAGAGTGTCGAGCTGGTCGATACGATGGGTGATCCGGAGCGGCCTTTGACTGAAGACGGTATCTCCGACAAAGCCAGAGCGTTGGTTGCTTGGGGAGGCCTGCCCGAAAAAGAAGCGGATCGTGCTGTCGATCTGGCACTCAATGGTGACGATCCGCAAGCCATCCATAAAATGCTGGAGGGCTGGCTGTCATGAATGCGACCACAGCCATTTTAGATTTCGCAGCGGCAGACCATATTCTGCCTGAAAGTACCAAAGCAGCTGCCCTTCATTTACTCGGTGACACTCTGGCAGGCGGCGCGGCGGGAGCCGTGTCGGGTGAAGCGCAGGCCATGCTATCCGCGGTCCGGGGTTGGGGCGATGGTGACGACGCGCGTTTGCTTGGACTGAGCAAACGCCTGCCAGGTCCATCTGCGGCGTGGTTTAACGGTTTTGCTATCCACTGTCTGGAATGGGACGCAGTGCATGAACCGGCAGTGGTGCATGCGATGTCGGTGGTGACGGCCACGTTGTTGGCGGCCGTCGACCGGCAAGGTGGCTGCGACGTTGATGAATTTCTGACAGCGCTCTGTGTCGGTGTCGATATTGCCAGCGGACTTGGTGTGGCTGCAACCGGCGCAATGCAGTTTTTCCGGCCAGCAACGGCGGGTGTGATCGGTGCAGCTCTTGCCGTAGCACGGATGGACAAACTCCCGTCCGAAAAATATGCCAATGTAATGGGCCTTGCCTATTCCCAGGCGGCAGGCTCGATGCAGGCGCATGTCGAGGCATCGATTGCATTGCCGTTGCAAATCGCTAACGCTTCCCGCGCTGCGATTACAGCGGTTGATCTGGTAAAGGCCGGAATGGATGGCCCGCATGATGCGCTGGAAGGGCCATTTGGTTATTTCAAACTGTTCGAGCCGGGTGATTTGGCGCGCTATACCGATCGCATCGGCAAGCCCTGGCTGATCGAAGAGGTCAGTATCAAACCCTTTCCGTCTGGCCGCGCCAGTCACGGTATATTGGGTGCGATTGACAATATGTTGCGGGATGGTTCGCTTGATTCCGGGCATGTGGTGTCAGTTGATGTTTCCGCGCCGCCGCTGATCCACCGGCTTGTCGGGCGACCTTATAAAGCCGATATGACGCCTGCCTATGCGCGATTGTGCCTGCCGTTTCTGGTGCCGTTGATGTTACGCGACCGGATCATCGATCCGCGTTGTTTTAAGGCGCGAGAATTTTCCAATGCAGATATTGTGAAACTCGGCGAGAAAGTCACCGTACGGATAGATGATAACCCCGATCACAACGCGCTGGCCCCGCAAAAACTGACTATCATGCTGTCAGATGATCGGGTCATCGAACGGATAATCACAGACAACCTCGGCAGTCCGACTGCACCGATGTCCGACGCCCAAACCCGATCCAAACGCGATCTCGCACGAATTCTTGCCAGCGGTGATTGCGACGCCCGTATTTTCGAGAATCCTCTAGCCTATGCAACGGAGCACCAATGAACTTTCCCACCTATTTCGAATCCTTCGATGCCAAGCAGATGCTTGAACAATATCCGGTCGGGGATGCTTTTGTTCATCGCTATACCAAAATGTCGCGCGACGAGCTTGTTGCCATTCAGGACAAGCAGTTCAAGATACTCATGAAACGCGGCTGGGAAATACCGTTCTATCAGCGGCTGTGGGGCGACCAGGGCATAGAAGCAGGTGATATCAAGAGCCTGGCGGACATCACAAAGCTGCCCGTCTATGACAAGACCGATCTGATGGCCTCGGTCAACGAATATCCGCCCTACGGGGATTTTGACGGGCGAGGCGATAGTCCTGTCGTTTTCCATACCACTTCTGGCACAACAGGCCGTCCGCAGCCGTTGATGTTCGGTCCCAAGGGCCGCGAAATCACCAATCTTATGGTCGGACGGATGTACCGCTGGATGGGGCTGGGGCGCGATGATGTGGTGCAGTCCGTATATGGTCACGGGATGATCAATGGCGGCCATTATATCCGTGAGGCCGTTACCCATTTTACCAATTCTCTGTTCCTCAGCGCAGGCACCGGGATTGAAACGCGATCGATAAATCAGGTCAATCTGATGGCTGATTTCAATGTCACCTGCATGGTCGGTTTTGTCGACTATATTAGAAAGCTGGCCGATGTAGCAGAGGCGGAAAAACTGTTTGACCAGATCAACCTGAAAATGATCATCGGCCATTTGGGGACCGAAGATCGCGCCTCGACCGAGGCAGCCTGGCATGGTGCAAAAGCCTATGACTGGTACGGGGTCGGCGATACCGGTACAATCGCCGGCGAAGGTCCGGATCGCGATGGCATGTATGTGTGGGAAGATGCCCAATATCTCGAATTGCTCGATGTCGATGCGGGTGTACCTTTAGCACCCGGCGAGACAGGCGACATGGTTGTCACCTGCCTGTTCAAGGACGATATCTCGCCGTGCATCCGGTTCAACACCCATGACATTACCGAAGAACGGACGGATGTAAATTCCACCGGGATGGTGTTCAAGCGGATTACCGGTTTCAAGGGCCGCAGCGACAATATGGTCAAGCTGCGCGGGATCAATATCTTCCCCCATGCGATCGGCGCCATCATCGAGGGGCGCAGTGACTTGACCGGCGAATATGTCTGCCGCGTGACGCGTGATGAGGCGGGACGCGATGATATGCATGTGACGCTGGAAAGCCGCGGTGGTTCTGACAACAACGAAATTGCCGCCTTGCTTCGCAAAGGCCTGGGCATTGAAGTGGGCGTCGCGCTGGTCGGAGCGGGTGACACCGCAGGTGATACGCAGATCGATACGCGGCAGAAGCCGATCCGCCTGATCGACGAACGGGGGTTATGATCTTACGATGATCAACTGGGATGATCTTGAAGCGGCAAATGCTCCTCTCAATGCCTTCACGGACTTTGACAGGGAGGCCCGTTTTGGTGAGGGACCGCTGAAGAAGATGACGATTGGCGTGAAGGCCAATATTGCTGTTGCAGGTTTGCCCTGGACTGGCGGTATGGAAGCCTATCGGGATCGTATTGCCAGCACGGACGCAGAGGTCGTGAGGCGGCTCCGGGCAGCCGGTGCGGCGATTGTCGGCACTCTCAATATGGAAGAGGCGGCGCTGGGTGCCAAGACGGACAATCCGTTCTTCGGCGCGACGCAGAATCCGCACAAGATCGGTTATACGCCCGGCGGTTCGTCAGGGGGCAGTGGCGCGGCGGTGGCGGCGGGTTTGTGCGACGTCGCGCTAGGCACCGATACGATGGGTTCGGTGCGCGTTCCGGCGGCTTATTGCGGTGTATATGGTCTGAAACCCTCGCGCGGATCGATCAGTCAGGATGGCCTGGAATTGTGCGAGCCGATGCTCGATACGATAGGACCACTCGCGCGGTCATTGGAAGAATTGGAAGCATGTTCGCGGCTCATGATGGACTTCAATTCTCCGCAAGCCATTGATAATATTGTATTGTTGGAAAATCTTGGCAAAGTGGAATGTGAACCGGCGGTGCTGGAAGCCTATGACAAGGCCAAGGAGATTCTGGGCGCGCAGACCATATTTTCGCTGCCATGTCCGCTTACGCAAGTGCGGTTTTCCGGATTTATCCTGGCATCGCTTGCGCTGGCGGAAAGCCTGTCCGACATTGTCAAAAATAACCCGGATGGTTTGTCCGATCACCTGAAGCATCTGCTGACATACGGTCGAAAGCGCACCGCCGATTTCTTGGCCAAAGATCGTAAAATTCTTGAGCAGACCAAGGATGCGCTGGTGGCCGCTGTTGGTCCAAACGGTGCAATCTTGCTTCCGACCACACCGCAGGCTGCATTCAGTCATGATGAAAAACCCCCTGTCAATCAGGCAGATTTTACCTGCCTCGCCAGTGTCGCGGGATTGCCGGCGATTTCCATCCCGGCGGGTTGGAACGAAGACCGGCTTCCGGTTGGCGTGCAGTTGATCGGCGCAGCCGGTAATGAAGCCGGATTGTTTGAACTGGCGCGAAAGCTCGATGAAAAATTGGACGCATATCGCCGACCAGAAACATTTTTGGAAATATTCTAAGGAGACAACACATGCGCATCATTGTTATATTCAACCTGAAAGAAGGCGTCAGCGCCGCTGACTATGAAGCTTGGGCGAGGAAAGACGATATTCCCGGCGTAAATCGGCTCGGTTCGGTTGAAAAGTTCACAGTGCACAAGGCGACCGGCCTTTTCGGTTCTGACGATGCCGCGCCCTATCAATATATCGAGATACTGGACATCAATGGCATGGACCCGTTTGTAGCCGATATTTCCACCGAGGAATTTCAGGCCATGGCGGCTCCGTTTCAGGACTTTGCCGATAACCCGCAATTCATTCTGACCGAGGACATCTGATGGCGAAGCGGTTTGAAGGAAAAACTGTCGTCGTTACCGGTTCCGGCAAGGAGAAGGGGCTGGGGCAGGGTATATTGCAGCGCTTTGCCGACGAAGGGGCCAATTGCGTTGTTTCAGATTTGACGATCGGTAACGAGGAAGAAGGGGTCGCGGAAGAATTGCGTAGCCGCGGTGCAAAGGTTGCGACGATCGCCTGTGATGTCAGCGATGCCGCCCAGTGTCAGGCGCTGGTCGATCAGGCCGTTGAAGCGTTCGGCGCGGTTGATATTTTCGTCAACAACGCCGGGATCGGTTTCATGATGAAGCCGCTGCTCGAGGTGGATACGGCGAAGGAGTGGGATCAGGTGATTGGCGTAAATCTCTCCGGCGCATTCTATTGCACACAGGCCGCAGCAAAGGCGATGGTGAAAGCCGGCAATGGCGGACGGATCATCAACATCGCCTCGCAGGCTGCGAAAACAGGCTTTCCGCATCTACCGGCCTACGTGTCTTCAAAACATGGTATGGTGGGCCTGACGCGTGCGAGCGCGCTGGAACTCGGCACATATGGGATCACCGTCAACGCTGTCTGCCCCAACCATGTGACAACCGGTTTGGGCGCCCAGCAGAATGAATATTTTTCAAAGCTGCTCGGCTTCGACAAGGTAGAAGATTATATGGCAAACATGAGCGCCAAAAACCCGATGGGACGACCGGGATTGCCGACCGATACGGCTGCGCTTTGCGCATGGCTGGCCAGCGATGACGCATTCTACATGACCGGCGAAGCGCTGAATATTACGGGCGGGGAGGAAATGCACTGATGCAGGAAGAACGCATGAATTGGCCGGACGGCGCGAAAATGGCGCTGAGCATTGTCGTCAATGTCGAGGAAGGCAGCGAGATGACGGTGGCGCGCGGAGATCGCGGGATGGAGCCGGTCGATGAACTCGGCATCCATATCAAGTCGCCGATCCGCAACTATGGCAACGAGAGCAACTATCTTTACGGGCTAAAGGCCGGTGCGCCGCGGATTGTGAAACTCCTCAAGCAGTTCGACATCATGGCAAGCTGGACCGTCGCGGCGATGAGCCTCGAAAACCATCCGGAGATTGCAGGCGCGATTGCCGAAATGGGGCATGAGCCGGTGAGCCATGGATATCGCTGGGTTCATCAGTTCAAGATGGACGAGGATCAGGAACGTGATTTTATCCGCAAGGCGGTCACGTCGATTGAAAAGACGACCGGCACGCGACCTTATGGCTGGCTGTCGCGCTATTTCCATACGGACAATACCCGCAGGTTGCTAATCGAAGAAGGTTTCGATTACCATATGGATGACTATTCCGGTGATGTGCCTTTCTGGGACCGGGACACGGTGCCGGATAAACCTATTGCCATCGTGCCTTACCAGCTCGATTCCAACGATATGAAAATGTGGACCGACCCGGCGATGACGCCGACCAGCTGGCTTGAATATGCCAAGAATAATTTCAACCAAATCTACCGCGAAGGCGCAGAGGGCAATCCTAAAATGATGTCGCTTGGCTTACATTTGCGGATTATCGGTCGTCCCGGGCGGATCTGGGCCCTGGAAGAATTCCTGAAGCATGTGCGGTCGAAAAATGACGTCTGGGTGACATCCCGGCATCAGATTGCACAACATCTGGCGAAAGTTGATCCTGCATGACCCTGCGGCTGGAAAAAAATGACAAGATCGCGCATCTGATTATTGATCGCCCGGACAAGCGCAACGCCTTTACGCAGGAAATGTGGGAGTTGTTTCCGGAATTGCTGGCGGAAGCGATGGCGGACGATGTAGTGCGGGTATTGACCGTAAACGCGAGCAAGAAGGACAGCGCCTTTTGCGCCGGCGCCGATATTGGCGAATTTGGCGCAGGTTCGACGGATCCGAAATGGCGGGCGAAGAACCAGGCCGCGATCGGCAAGGTCCAGCACGAACTGGCGCAAGCGCCCAAGCCGACCATCGCGGTGATAGATGGCGATTGCGTTGGCGGCGGTTGCGGTATCGCGCTGGCGTGCGACTTGAGGATCGCCGGACCCAAGGCGCGATTTGGCATTACGCCGGCAAAACTCGGACTCGTCTACCCGCTGCACGATACGAAGTTGCTTGTCGACGCGGTTGGCCCGTCACAGGCGAAACGGGTATTGTTTACGGGCCAGATTCTGTCCGCGGAAGAAGCGCTGCGTATCGGTCTGATCACCATTCTTGCTGACGAACCCTATGTCGAAGCCATGGCACTGGCCGATACGATGGCATCGGTATCTTCTCATAGCCAGCGGATGAACAAGGCGATCATAAAACGCATACTGGACGGGCAGGCGGATGATGACGCGGACTCGAGGGCCTTGTTCGACTCCGCCTTCGAAAGCGATGATTTCAAGGAAGGCGTGAGCGCTTTCCTCGACAAACGCAAACCGGAATTCTGATATGGCTCATACTGTGAAACATGGTTCCATATTGGGCGGTGTCGCGACCGTTCCTGATCTGGACGCGGCGATCAAAGACTATCGCGATGTGCTGGGAATGCAGGTCGTTGAAAACGGAATTATGTCGAGCGATCTGGCAGGCAGTTGGGGCTGTCCGAACAGTGCCGGGACAGGCATGGTCATCCTGCAACCCTCAAGCGGCGCAGATTGTTTCATCCGTCTTGTCGAACAGCCGGACCATCCGGAATTCAAGCCGACAACGACTTATGGCTGGGCTGCCTATGAGCTGAGCGTCCGGGATGTTTTTGGCTGGCCAGACCGTTTGCAGGGCAGCGGTTTTGATATTGTCGGGCCGCCCAAGGAATTGGAAGGCATGCCTTTTTTTGTGCCGATGCAGGTTCTGGGGACCGGTCGCGAGATGATCTACCTCAATGAAGTACGGGAAGATATGCCGACCACCGATTTGCCGAAAGCACAATCACTGACGGACCAGATTTTCATCGTGATACTGGCGTCGCCGGACCGTGCGGAAACCGTCCGATGGTATGAGGAAAAGCTGGGTTTCGACGCTGGCGATACTTTCTCGCTCGCTTATTCGATGATCAACAACGCCTTCGGCTTGCCGGCGGACACTAGGTCCGATCTGACGATGGTGCAAAGTGGACGCCTGCCCATTGTCGAGGTTGATGACTATCCGGAAATCGCTACGATCCGTGCCCGCCATGACGGGATGTTGCCGCCGGGCAATGCGCTGGTGACGGTAGCGGTGGATGATTTCCGAAAAATCGACATGCCTTGGATTACACCGCCGGAGAAGCGGAAAGAAATACCCTATAATGGTCGTCGATCAGCCACTGTTAAAGGGCCTGCCGGTGAGTTGCTGGAGTTGATCGAAATCGGCCGGTAACTATCGTCGGTGCTGACCCGGCGACCATTGTTCCGGTGAATAGAGTGCGCTGGCGGATTGCAACGGCTTGTCTTCCAGTTCGGTCGCCAGCGTATCGTTCCATCGATTGAGAAAGCCGAACATGCTGATCACCGCCATGATTTCGGTCTTCTGGCGTTCCGAATAATATGTATCGAGCGCGGCAAAATGTTCATCGGTCGCGGCATTGGGAACCTGGCCCGCCGCAAACGCGACATCCAGCGCTGCGCGCTCTGCGTCGCTGAAAAGATCACTGGTTTGATATTCCCACACCGCCTTGACCTTGGCCTCATCAACGCCGGCGTCGCGAGCGCCCAGCGTCGTATGCGCCTTGCAATATTGGCAACCTGCCGCCGCGCTGACCACGGCGCCAATCAGGCGCTTGAGGCCATTTTCGATTTCGCTCTCGCCATAGATTACCGATACCAGGCCGCGGAAGGCACCGAGCAGTTCCGGCCAATGCGCCATGGTCATCACCGAATTGGGAACATAGCCCATTAGATTTTGTGAAAACCGGAGCGCCGCCTGCGTTTCGTCTGGCAATTCGTCCACGGTCAGTGGCTTGATGCGGGTCATATGATGTTCCTTGAATGATCAGCATGATGAGGGCACGCCAAAACTGTTACCATATCTTGCCGCCAATCCACTCTCCCGCTGCCGGGACAAATTCGGTGATCCGGATATCGGCCCAGATATCTGCCTTGAAATAGGGGTCCCGTTCCAGCAGCGTACGCGCACTGATTGCGTCCTCGGCTTTTACAACCAGCAATGATCCCACCGTCATGCCGTCCGGTCCAACAAGCGGTCCGGCGATGAGAATTTCATCCAGCACTTTCTCGATATGGGTGAAATGTGCATCGCGGGCATCGAGACGTGCTTGAGCCGTTTCCGGTCTGTCGGTGCAGTAAATCGCGTAGGTCTTCATGTGTCGGCCTCATCAAAAAACGAAATGAGTTCCTGCGCGGTCTGCTGTGCCGCTTCATCAAGAACCGCGCGTTTGATATCGAGTCTTTCGAGCAGTCTGGCACTTGGCATCAATTTGGCAGCCCGTCTGGTTGCGTCGAGCAAGGCCGATTGGGAAGCCAACACCAGCGCAGCCTGGCGGACCATTGGTAGCTTGTCCTCGACGTCATAGCTGAAACCGGCATGGAAAGCGGCGTTCATATTACGGCCATGGCGCAACTGCTCCACGAACATTTCGAAACTGCGGTCTGGTCCCTGGCTATCCAGCCGCTTGGTCATTCCGCGATCCCAGGGTTGTTCCAGGCAGTCTAGATCCGGTGTGATCCCGAACGGTTTGGCGGTTGCAGCTTTATATTGTTCACGGTCTGCTGCGTCGAAGGCCGGGACATCGACGAGGGCCAGTTTCCGAATTTGAGTGGTTGCACAAAGCGCCATCTCAACTGCAACGAGACTGCCGGTGTGGAAACCCATCAGGTCAACTGGCTCCTCACTGGCAAGATCGTCAGCTACCGCCAGCATGGCTTCGGCAAATTCTTCGATGGAGGGGTTTGGCTTGAATGCATCCGATCCGCCATGGCCCGGGAAATCCGGGGCAATGACGCGGCGGTCCCCAGCGAGATGAGACATGATGGCGGTGAACGCAAGACCGCTAAAAGGTGCCGGGTGCAGGCAATAAAGGTCCGGCCGGGATGACGTGGTTTCAGGGTCCTGAATCCGCCAGTGGACCTGACCGAACGGACCGTCGCTATACCCTTTTCGTATCATTCGGTCGTTTCTCCGAGTCTTGCCATCTGCGCGAGATAAAGGCGGCGCGTGAGCGGCATCATCATCAGCGGGATAATCGCGAACAGGATCGGTACGCTGGCAACTGCGTAGCGCAGGTTGTCTTCGCCGAAAACGCCGCTCGATAGCTCGCCCACGGCGATGGGCCCCAATGATCCGAACCAACTGATCGCGAGATAATATAAGGCCACAATTTGTCCGCGTATCTGCGCGGGCGTTATGACCAGCAATGACACAACGCCCATAGCGGTCACAATCCCGATGCCGACGATATTCAGGCACAATATCGCAAAGGCCAGCTCACCGGTCGGCATAAACAGCGGCAGCGCACCGGTCGGCACGAGGATGAAAAAGCCGATAAAGAGCAGGCGAAGCGAGGCATCCTTGACGCCCTTCTTGGTCCACCAGTCGGAAAGAGCGCCCATGATCAGCATATTTGCCGGGCCAAGGATCAACAGCGCAATGCCGTTCACAAAAGCATATTTTTGCGGTGACCAGCCCCATGTGCGCTCAAAAGTAGGGGCAAGAAAGCCCTGGCTATAGGCAATTGCCGTCATCGTGCCGACGATCGACAGAAAGCCCAGATACAGGAGTCTGTTATCCCAGATATATTTCATTGCATCGCGAAAACCGCTGCCGCTGATGACATCGGCAGAGGCCGCGACCGGGCGGCGCGCCGGTTCCTTGATGAAGATGAAGAACAGCGCCAGCAGTAGCCCAGGCAGACCGACAATGATCATTGTGTAGCGCCAGGGGGACAGTTCTCCGAACAGCGGCAGGCTCTGGTTGCCACTCGCGACCGTCCAGGCGATGATCGCGCCGCTCAGCAGCGATGCGATGCCGGCGCCCACCGGAAGCGCGGCAGAATAGAAGGCGACCGGCTTGCCTCGCCGTTCGGTCGGGAAACTGTCACCGATAATCGAGAAAGCCGCAGGACTGAGCGTTGCTTCGCCTATACCAACTCCCATACGGGCAGCAAAAAGCTGGACGAAGTTTTTTGCGGTGCCGGTTGCGATGGTCGCGACAGACCATAAGGCAACGCCAATGGAGACGATCCAGACGCGCTTGCCGCGATCGATCAGCCAGCCCATGAAAATTCCGACAAAGCCGTAGATCAGCGTAAACGCGCTGAGCAGCCAGCCTATCGATCGGTCGGACAGATCAAATTCGGCCTTGATCGGTTCAATCAGCAGACCAAGAATATAGCGGTCAACGAAGCTGAAAATATAGGCAATGGTCAGCATCACCACGATGAACCAGCCGGTCGCAGCCACGGGATAAGGTCTGCCCGGCGGGGCACCCGCTAACGGATCGGTATTCATGTTTGCGCATCCGGAATAAGATAAATTACCACCAGATTGTCATCAAAATCAACGATACCGATTTCCCGTCCGACGCGGCCGTCATGGGTTTCCAGTCGGCCCTCCTCGTATACCTGGAGGCCAAGCGCCGCGCTCTCAGCCATCACCTTGTCGGGGTCGGCTACATCCAGCACGATGGCGCTGCGCCGCGGGTAGGGAACTGGAGGCATCGGGACGTTTTTTATGCCCGACAGTGCCATCACGCGAGGTTGTCCCGGCAACGAAAGGATTACGAAATCCAATACCGCGCCATCCGGGATTTCAAAGACCGGGATGGAGTAGCTATCCGGATTGTGACCCTTGCGGTACGTTACTTCGAAGCCGAGCACATCTCCATAGAAAGTCAGCGCCTTGTCGACGTCCTCGACGACAAAATTGGCGCGCTGAAATCTCGTTTGCGGTTTCCCGGTCATATCGCTCTCTTCAACTCCATTCTTCCGGCTCCGCGTCCACTTAATTGTGAACCTTTACTAGCTGGTTCACCTCGTAAAAATATCCGTCGAGATCCCAGAAGGAGCAACCGATCATATCCTTTTGTTTACCGTCGGCGCCGGTGACCTGCCAGTCGTGCGGCTCGCAATGGATGCGCGAGCCGAGCGTGCGGGCACGCTCAACCGCCTGTTTTGCATCTTCCGATGCCACGACAAATACCGGGGTTCCGAACGCGATTTCAGTCGGGAGTTCAGAGGGCGCGTCCTGCTTTGGATCGAGCCATTCGAGCAAGCCGATCATGCCGATCAGATCGTCTTTACATTTCAAGATAATCAGTCGGGTCTTGTCGCCTTTCTTGCCAGCGGCCAATTGATTGCCGGACAATGTGAAGGGCGTATCCATCCACCGCGTCATGCCGAAAACCAGCTCATACCAGTGCGCCGCAAGCTCGGCGTCGCGCACCATTACGGTGGTGCGTTTGATAATATCAGTCATGCCATCTTCGGGCTTTCGATCAGGAGCACCTGGCAATCGGCAATGTCTGCGCGGAGCTTTTTGGCTTCCGCATATTCCGGACTGTCCCAGAATTTTTTTGCCGTCTCTTTGTCAGGCCATTCCGATATCACCATCGAGGCACCGTCACCAAATTCTCCTTCGAGCAATTCCGCTCCGGGGCCGCGCAATATATAGCGACCGCCAAATTTCTCGACCAGAGCACCGGCTGTGGCACCGTAGCCGGAAATGAATTTATCGCGATCCTTTATGCTGGCAGTCACAATCATATAAGCAGGCATCGGCAAGTTCCCTTTTCTATTTTCCAGGACAAATCAGCGTGGATCGGACTGTAGCGCAACAGCTATTTTGGCCATCGCGCTTTGTCGCTCAGATAACGGCTGGCATCTTTCGCGTCTTTCGGCTGGTAATTGCTGAACAGATTGGGTCCATATTTGGACCGATATTGATCATATACCGGCATGAATATTTCACTATGGACAACCGGTTGACGATGCCGCGCGCGAAAGTCGGCGATTGGTATGCGCGCATGGACGAGCGTTTCAAACGCGGTTTTCGCGATATTCATCTGCTCGCCATCCGGACCATAGATTGCCGTGCCGCCACCGCCTGCGTCTGCAAAATAGTATTTATTCTCTGGCGAAGCAGCATTGTTTGCAACTGCGGTATAGATGCCGTTGTAAAGGGATGTCGCCTGCATGTCGATCGGGTGGAAACCGCCAGTCGCGGTGCGCAGCATGATCTCTGCGCCCTTCATCGCCATCGCCCGCATCAGTTCGGGTTCGCGCTGGGTAGATGTTGTGGCAAGATTGCCGAGCGGTGTCCGCGTGACCGGGACCACAGCATCTGCGCCGTACATTTCCACATAGCGATCCAGCACGTCATAGAT
>JBFEKH010000031.1:0-20821 GCA_041552775.1 Allopontixanthobacter sp. | reverse complement strand
CATCTGGGGTTCCCCTTTTTTCACCTTTTGACAGAGAATCATTTTGAATTAGCCATCGAATGGCTTGGGCCTTCAGCAAATCGCGCGGAGAAAGTTGGCGGTGCAGGGACGTGACCTATTCAGCCAGATTGCATAATATGATCAGGGGATGGGATTTGCGCATCGCGACTCAAACTTTCATCTATTTCCATAAGTACAAGGATCCTTTCGCCGGAGCCCTCAGGCAGCCTGCGCCATTGGCATCAGTTCTGCTGGCGGTGCGTCAAACACAAGAATCCTTTCGTGCTCTCTGCATTGCGTCGCCGTGCCCTGCAACGCACAGCGAGCCAATCTCAACATTGCCTCACAATGCGGACCGGACATCTCCGGCAATGTCGACTTTGATCCTAGATCGGACCAGATATGCTCTGCAATGCAGGACAATTCCTGGAAGGTTGGCATGCGGTTTTCACGAATGCAGGTAATGAGTGGCTCGGGGTAGAAAGACATTGCTATCTCCTCGTCTGTTCATTTTGTGGATACGTTTCATTCGTTTTGTGGATTTGCCTTCAAGGCCTCGATTATGATGCCTACAGGGCTTTGACTGGGAACAATATTTGCTCGCAGTCAAAGGATCCCCATTAGGTAAGTGGATTGGTCAGGGCCTATCCTTTGACACGCAACTTCACGCTGCTTCCGACTTCGATCGGTCGCATCGTCAAGCTGGCTGAGTGCGATGGGAGCTATGCCGCCTTGGATTCTGGCTTCTTGCCATTGGCGTTGTTGGCAACCGCGCGCATTTCTTTGGTGATTTCCACCAGGGTAGCCGAACCGACATCTGCTTCTTTTTTCGCTTCCTCGACGTAAGCCTTGGCGGCATCGCGAAAAAAGCCCGAATAGGCCTCTGAGAGGCTCTTGATGTCTTCCGACTTACTCAGCTCCTCGAACAGCTTAATGTCTGCATCACAGCGTTGATTGAGGAAGGTCAGGATTTCCTTTTGTTGTCGTAACATTGCCTTCGCAAGCGTTGCCTGCATGTGAGGCATTATCATCGCAATGCTGGACATCTTAGGCATCAGGTCCAGCATACGCATAACATCAGTCTGCTCTTGTTTCTCAGCCATCGCGGCATTCCTTTAAACTTCATTGGGAAAGGACTCTGCAGTTTCGAATCTGCTTTGTGTTGGTCGCATAATCGGGGGTATGTCTGCGATCCGTAAATATACGGAACGGACAACGATCCCCATGAATTTATAAGAAATTTATCGCTTTCTTGACTGGTATTGGGCCGCCGGGACGGCAGAAATTGGCTGGTGGCGTACATTGCCGCAAAGTAGGCTGCAGACATAAAGCCGCACGACTCAGTGAGTCGCAGCTCAATTTATCCTTTGCCAACTTGGGACTTCTCCCAGAAGGGCCACATCATGCCGGTTTCCCGCCAAAGGTATCTCTGCAGTTGTGAGGTCTGGCCATAATTGCAAACGGTAGGCTTGGGAGAACCAATAAGCCTATAAAGCGGCATATTAGAGGGGGCGCAAAGGTGCCGCCATTCCAGCATTCGTGAACTGATGTCTTATTTCGGGCGGTCGTAAGATGTACTCTAATGACCGAGTTTAGCGGACCAAAAACCTGTTGGAAAAATGTCGGGGTACAAAGCGGGGTACATTCTCTGATAGAAGAGATCAGAAAACATATAATTCAATAGGTTAAGCCTTTACATCGGCTCCCACCGTCTCTGCCAGTACTTTTCTTCCTTATAAATCAATGAGTTATTCTTGAAGGGCTGGCGTTTCAACGCCGATCTTCGGCTCATAATGTGTATTGGGGGCAGGGCTCCACTCGAGCAGCATTCCCAAATGCGCTTTGATGCGAAACTGCTCATCAAGATGCATTTCGCAAAAAACTTTTCGGTATCTGTTCTCAAAAGTAACCTTGAGCCCGCCGAGGCGCGACATGGAAGCACGGCGACTAGAGTAGTTCTTAAGGCGGCTTTGGGTCTTCGAAGCAGTCATCCGCTCAGGAGGGCTCTAAGCCCAATCCAGAATGGACGGACGATGTGTGAGGGTCTGTCGCTAGCCATCAAAACAGTCTTCGAGGAGCCTGAACCGTCCCGGCGTCCGCAACGCGAGGACATCTCCCGGAGCGACCGCCTGGGATTGCAGCGGAGACGTACGCTCCGGATCAGTCGGCGACGGTCGGCTCCTGCGGGGGCTGCTGCTCGGCCAGTTCGGTCACTCGTGCCGCCAACGCTAACAGGCTCTCGCGCTGCGGCTCCAGATTGCGGGCAACAGAAATATTCAGGTTCTGGGCATCCGTCAGAGCTTCTGACAGAGCGGGGGAGCGCGAATCTCCTTCGGCCAAGGCCGCCGCTTTCAATGCTTTCACCGCCTCGTCCATAGCACCATTGGCCACGCCGAAATTGCGATTGTCCAGCGCGGCTGCGGCCCGGTACACCCAGACATTCGCGGTCAAAAGATGATTGGCGGTGGTGCAGGTCTGGAGTTCGCGATTGGCAGTCTCAAGTGCAGTTTGAATCTCCGCGATATCGCTCCTAGCCGAGCGGTCACGCACAAAGTAACCGGCCCCGAACAGCAGGAGGGCGACGAGCACTACCACAAGGCCGCGGATCAACCATGTGCGTCCGGCGGTCTTCGATTCAGCCATATTCATAAGACGACAACTCCCTAACCAATTATCCACCAGTGTGTGTTACCTCCGGAATTTCAGCAAGCGGTTTCGTAGAAGAGGTTAGCTTTTCCGCTAGACCACAGTTCTAAGCAGCGGCGGACCTGGTCAGATCAAGTTCCGATGGCAAGACCTCGGCACGATCTTGTGCCGGAACACGAAAGCTGACCGACAGAAAACGGCCCTATTCTGTTGAAAAAGTCGGTCTTTTAGAAGACCTAATATTTTCCTTCGAATTACCACTCCCGGCACGACACATCGCTTTTCCGTTCTGCGAAAGTTTATTCTGTTCCCCGTCAGCACCTATGGCACAAAATTGAGGTTGTGATTTAAGAAGAATTTGGCTCTCGTCGTAGTGACGAAGGAACGAATCTATGGACGCCTCCCGAGCAAGGTAGATTTCGATAGTGCTTTGGCATTGGATGCGTGAATCTATCCGGCCTGTTGATTGAGGCAGATTTGCCTCTGGCCATGATGGGAATCCGCGCGGTTCAGTGCCTTTTAAGATGAGCGGCCTTTTTGGCCATCGTTCCTTACAGGCTGTGAAGCGGCGGTCCCTGAAGGAACACCTCTGGTTGCATCCAACCAGGGTCAGACGGTTTTTGGCAAACGTGCCTGAGCAGGCCTTGCGCTGCGCAGCCTATCCTCAAGTTTTGTCCATTCTGCACGTCTCGAACTTTGAGGAAGAAATATTTTCACCAGCTGCAACCGAACAGAAGAACGCTGCGTAAGGGTTGGTTCAAGGGTGCACTGTGCCCCTGCAGAAGGGCGAATTAGCCGATTGTGAACCGGGAGAATATAGCGTGAGACCAGCAGTCAAATTTTTTTCAGTAGCAGGAGGCCTGGCCGTGCTGGCTGGTGCCGCGATGTGGCTGCCTGGCCGCGCAACCACGGCAGCCGATCACCTTGATCCACCGAGTAGAACGAATGCATCGGTCGACACAACGCCGGACCGTGCGGCCGATATCGCGGATGTTTTTGCCTGGCACACCGACACAAAGATCAACCTGATCGTCACATTTGCCGGACCGCAAGCAACCAACTTACCAGCGACATTCGATCCCGACGTGCTTTACACCGTGAATATCTCCAACGCCGGATCGCGGACCAATCCAGAGATTCCGATCTATATCCGCTTCGGCCAAGGCTCGACCGTCAGTCAATATGGCGTTCAGGTGCTGGGCGTTCCGGGAGTTTCAGGAGCGATCGAGGGTTCTGTCGAAAGCAACATAACTAAAGACGGTGTGATGGTTCGGGCCGGATTATTCGATGATCCGTTTTTCTTCGATCTGCAGGGCTTCATGGAAACGGCCTCGACTGGCACACTCCGCTTCAATTCTACCCGCGACTTCTTCGCCGGGCAAAACCTGACTGCCGTGGTCATTTCGATACCGCGCGACCGGATCGAAAATGGAACAAATCTCGTCGATATCTGGGCGACAACTGCAAGGTTTGGAGGTCAACTCTAATGAAAATCTCAAACAAGATGTCGTTTCGCAAAGCACTCGCAGCGGCTCCGCTGGTTGTCTCGCTGGGTTTGCTCGGTGCATGCGGGGAGGATGACGACATGGTTGCTCCTCCAATCGGAATGACACCAACGCCCACACCAACCCCGACCCCATCGCCAATGCCGACGACCTATGATGTATCAGCCTGCCTAAATCAGGTCATTCCCGGAACTGCCGGTATCACGGTGGCGGGTGCTGTCGTTCCCGATACGCTCACGCTGAATCTGGCAGCAGCGTCCGGTTTCCCCAATGGCCGCAAGCTCACGGATCCAGTGATTGACGTGACCCTAGCGGTCATCTTCCTCGACCTCGCCAAGAATGGCGCCGGCACATTGGCAGGATTGCCGCTTAATCCCCCGGCGAATGATGTCGCATTTCGGGATAGTTTTCCGTTCCTGGCAGGACCACAGGGTTCACCGGTGCTAGCACCGAACAATGGGTCGGGCTTCACTTTTCGGTCGACCGCACCAAGCGGGTATACGCGTGTAGACCGGATGGGGATGCCGGCGGTTGCAACAGCTCTGATCGGATCAGATCAGAAGATCGCCTATAACGATGCAAACCCGGCGGATGATGCGGCTGGGACCTTTGTCCCGGAACTGGTCAAGCAGTTGACCGGCCTGACCAATGCACTGGCTGACGATTTGATTGGTGCAGGGCTAACCCTATGCGCAAAGGCCAATTAATCGGCTGGTATTCGCATAGCATGGTGTTCGCGGCCTGCGCCTCCCTATTCGGGCCGCGAGCACCATGCGAATTTGCATGGTTCGGCCAATGAAAGCAGCTGAAATGAAGTGGATCTGGACGTTTCCAATTCTGGCGATCGCGGCGAGCGGGATTCTCGCCGCTGCTGAACTGCTGCCGGAATCTTCTTCGCAGCAGGTTGCAAGCCAATCTAGAACGGCGCCTGGATTTGGTCCGAAAAACTACCTTGCGCAATTGAGCGAGATGGACCGGACACTGATGTTGGCCGACGAACGCGGCCTGCGTAACCCTGACCAATGGCTGGTACGGGCAAAGATGGCCGAATCCCGGCTCGCACGATTCCGGCTCACTCACGGCACAATGGACATCGTGATGGCTGGGCAGGAGCTGGCAGCCGCAAAGGACCTTGCCCCTCCGCAGTCCGGACCCTTGTTGTCGACTGCTGATTATTCGATGGCCGTTCATGATTTGCCAGCCGCGCAAGGGGCATTGAACACGCTCTCTGCCGCAGCAGTCCCACTCAATGATGATATTGTGTCCGAAATCGCTGCGATCAGGGCAGATATTGCATTCTATCAGGGCGATGTGGCCAAGGCCGGGAAAATGCTTGGTGAAGCCAATGCTATTGCGCCGGCGCCTGGAACATTCGTGCGCCTCGCCGTTTTGCGCCGGGCGACTGGAAAATTCGATCAAGCCTTGGAGATGTTGGAGAAGGCGATGGTGTTTCGCCAGTCACGCTCGCCTTACGCTTTAGCGAATTTGACGCTTCAGATGGGGCTTGTCGAGAGCGCACGGGGAAATTATCCGGCGGCCCGCACATTGTTCGAACAGGCTGACACGATATTTCCGGGCTACTGGCTGACCGAATTGTATCTTGCCGAAGCGGACGCGGTCGGGGGTGACCAAGCTGCTGCTTTGGTAAAGCTTCTTAGGCTAGCGAAGCTGACTTCCCATCCGGAGGTTATGGACGCGTTAGCCATGACTTACCGGGCAGGCGGCGACCAAAAGAATAGTAGGCTTTGGTCGGGCCGGGCTGGTGCCATCTGGAAGGAACAGGTTGCGCAGCTACCTACCGCCTATGCCGGGCACGCTGCCGAGCATGAGCTGGCGTTTGGTGATCCGCTGCAAGCGGTCAAGCTGGCGCAAATGAACTTGGCGGCCAGACCCTATGGCGAAGCGCGCCTCTTACTCGCCAATGCTCTGATGGGAAGCGGGCAAGCAGGACAGGCAATCAAACAATTGGAATTAGCCGAAAAATCAGGCTGGCGCAGTGCGCCGCTTTACACAGCTATCTCGCAAGCGAAAGCACTGAGCGGTGATCGCGAAGCCTCAGCGTGGGCGATGCAGAAGGCGAAGGAGCTCAACCCGCGCATTCTTGATCCTGAAACCCGATTCATCTGGTTCGCACACGGATGACGGCAATTCGGCATATCCTGTTTGCCCTACTACTGCTCCTCATTGGCAGCAGCGCTAATGCACATCTCACGCCCAACAGCGAGGTCAAGCTGGATGTCTCCGGCGCGACCATCACGGCTGACATAATTATTCCGGCAAGCGAATATGCCTACTCCAGCGGAAATCCGGCAGACGATACCGCAACCGCGCGCGAGCAGGCTCGGCAGTATCTGACGCAAAGGTTCACGATTTCGAGCGGCGATGGATCGCGCTGGACCTCCAGGATTTCCAAAGTGAATTTCGGCCAGACGCAGGGGCCGCCCGACCTGTTTGCCGAGGCTGTCTTTCGTGCCCCGCCAGGAGCCGATCAGCGGGATTTCCGGATCGGCTGGAGCGCGGTGGTGGACGAGGTGCCCGATCATTTCGCCCTGTTCGTTCTGCGAGATGATTTTACGGGTAGGTTTGGCGGTGACGGTCGAATACTGGGAATCGCCCGCCAATCTCAGACTTCAATCGATGTTACGCTGGATGCGCCGAGCAAAGTCATCACGCTGGTCAATGCGGCAAGGCTGGGCATGGGCCATATACTTAGCGGGCCGGATCATCTGACCTTTCTCTTGATGTTACTGCTTGTTGTTCCGTTGTCGGCAAAAGGGGCGCGGTGGACCAACAGCAATGCTGCAGGTACGGCAATCAGGAAAGTTGTGGTGGTGGTAACGGGCTTTACTGTCGGCCATACGATCACCCTGTCCGGGGCCGTTCTTGGCAATTGGAATCTGCCATCTGCGCCGGTCGAGCTTGTCATTGCAATTTCCGTTCTGGTGACCGCCGTTCATGCGTTGCGGCCAATTTTCCCGGGCCGTGAAATGATTGTTTCTTCCGGTTTCGGCTTGATCCATGGGTTTGGTTTTGCTGGCTTCATTCTGGAACTCGATCCAGACCTTTCCACTAATTACCTAACGCTGGCCGGGTTCAATATCGGCATCGAGATAATCCAGCTGGCGTTGGTAGCAGTGATCGGGCCGGTTTTTCTCTATCTCGCAAGCCGCCGCCAGTTTCGATGGCCTAGGATCCTTATGGCGTCCGCTACGATGGTCCTTTCATGCTTCTGGATTCTCGAAAGGACGATTGACGTTGCCTGAGGAGACCGTGGCAATTCCCAGCTTGCCAGCAAGACCGAAAACTATAGGTCGTCGGTTGGCGAATAACCGCAGAGGCAGGGCAAAGCTTTGCCCAAGTCATGTTTGAGTGAGAAAATATGAATGATCGCCGAACTGAACTGAAAGCTGCTCTCGCAAAAGTCGCATCAGGTGACGAATTGGCGTTGGGCGAATTGTACGACCAGACCAATAAAATCCTGTTCGGAAATATCCTTCATATCGTCCGATCGCGCGGGCGAGCTGAAGATATTTTACAGGACGTTTATATGAAAATCTGGCGGCGTGCCGGTAGCTATCGACCTGACAAAGGCAAGCCCATTACCTGGCTGTGCGCGATCGCGCGTAATTCAGCAATCGATGTTGTCCGCCGGGAGGGACGCATGACGGAAATCAGTGATGATGTTCTTGAGAATGTTGCCGATAATGTTCAACCTGCGGACGATTGGCTCTGCGATATGGAAGATCACGAAGCTCTGCGGAAATGCCTTGAGACTCTGCGTGCAGATCATCGAAAGTCTATCCGCTTGGCATATTTTGAAGGGTACACGCAGTCCGAACTCGCCAACCATATCGGCGTGCCGATTGGCACTATCAAGAGCTGGATCAGCCGTGGGTTGGTCGGCTTGAAAGGATGTCTCGGTGGTTGATCGCGATATGACAGAAAATGAAAATCCTTTTATTCAGGCAGGAAAATATTCCCTGCGTGTGCTCGAAGGAGACGAGTTGGCGCAGGCACAGCGGTCTATTCTGACCGACCAATCCTTTGCCCAAGCCGTGGAATGGTGGGACCGGCGCCTAGGCACGATGGCAGAGGAGGCGGCAAGGTTCACACCATCCAGTTCAGTCCGCGATGCGATCATGAGCCGCATCAGGCTGGATCATGCGTCTGATCGCGAAGTAATTTCTATAGAGCCGAAAACTGCTCGCCCGTCTGGGTGGAGTGTAGGGTTTGCCATGATCGGTACAGCAATGGCTGCAGCGGCCCTAGTTCTGTACGTTGCGACGCCTAGCGGCCCTGGTCCGGTCCGTCCTAGTTCGACCACCGCCGCCGGCTCTCAACTGATTGCTCAATTACGAAGTGACGATGGTTCGGCTCGGCTTGCAGGCATTGTCGATTCAAGGTCAGGACGATTAATGATTCGTGCTTCCGGGCTTGAGGCCCAACCCGGCCAGGCCGCAGAACTATGGGTTATACCGGCCGGCGGAACACCGCGCTCGCTTGGCTATATTCCAGATTCGGGTCTTCTCGACCGTAGTCTGACCGATGCCGAAAGAACATTGCTAGTCGAGGGTTCTAACCTTGCTGTGACGTTCGAACAGGATACGGGCGTGAGGCACGGGACGCCAAGCTCGCCAATCCTTTTGGTTGGCCCGATCGACAGCGTTTAGCGATTATCCAATAGAGGTATGTAGCCCATGGCTTCCAGCTTATGTCCGAATTGCGGTTGTAATTTGAAGAGGTTCGAGCCTTATTGTTTCGGCAATGTCGCAATCGACAAGAAAGGCGACATATTCTTTGCCGACAGTAAGCTAGCCCTGCACCGCAATCAGCATGTCATTCTCGAGGCAATAATACTTGCCAAAGGCCGCGGACTTACGCGTTCCCTCTTGGCAGACTTGCTTGGTAATGAGATCTTCGACCAATCGATCACTAAGTACATCGAGAGAATTCGATCAAGCCTGCGAAAAATTGATCCCGATTTCAACCAAATCGAGACAATGAAAGGGTTTGCAGCCTATCGGTGGTTGTATAAATCTGGCGCTGTAAGCACGAATGCAATCGCGAGCGACGCAAGGATGATTTGCTAGCTTGGCCGCGCCATTGTTCCTGTTTGGAGTACCAGAGAGCTCTTTGAATGCCATATTTCGAAAGCTGAACGCAGATAGAGCATACTCGAGATTATCGATAATGTTCAGTGGGCCAGCCCGGGAACAGTTTCTAGGGCGTGTTCCGCCAACGAAGCAGCCATTCCCAGGCTCGTTCGTCGCCCCTGAAACCTGCCATACATTCAGGTTACTTAGAGCGCATACGCTTGGCTGCTCATAGGACTGAGAAAAATGGTGTTGGATAACAAAACTGGCTGGTTTGCAGGCCGTCTGCTTAGCAGAGAAAACTGCTAATTGCGATTGGAAGAAGCGGCCGAGTGACATTGCGGACGCTTCATTACGCGGTACGCATCGCATCGGTTCAACTGTTGTACGGCGGCGTCTTTTTCCCCGTACAACCAAAAACCTAAAACGGCGAGAGCCGTAAGGCAGAGGCATGATCCGAGGACATAGATGGCAGTGCCCGTCCATCCAAAGGCGGCGAAGACCGCGGTACCTGCAACACTTCCCACACTGCCACCCACAAACATCATTACAATGTAAACGGTTGTCAAACGCGTCCGGAGGCCCGGTTCAGAAGACAGGAATGTCATTCTGCTCGTCACGTCGATTGCCGGCCCAACAATGTTGCCGACAAGTATAGGAAGCATCAAAAGCCACGAGTTGCCGCCGAACGGTAACAACAAGGAGATGCCAGCGGTCTGAACAATCGCGAATGCAACACGCGCCTTTCGCGGGCCGACTTTGTCCGCCAAGCGTCCCCAGTAGGGAGTCGTGAAAACGCTGACTGCGGCGAAACCTGCAAGGTAGCCCACGACATCAGTACCATACCCCATGTCTGGCCCCGTAAGGTATAAGGCCAATCCCAACCAAAGCGCAATGAACTGCCCAAAACCAATGCCTTGGATCGCGCCGGACAAGATAATTTCGCGATGACTACGGAGCAAAACAAGCAGGGATCCAATGAGCTTGAAATATGGGAGTGCACTCGCCCCCCTTTCGACCGAACCTTTTTCCATGATGCGAGGAAGGGCAATCGTAATTGCGATCATTGCAACGCTTGCTATCCAATAGACTGTGCGCCAGCCCAAGTATTCTGCGCGTTATTCCCAGGCCCGAAAGCGCCCGTTCGGGGGCGCTCTATATAACGGTGCAAAATGTCTGAAAGGCTGTGGTCTGCCGACGTTCGACGGCGCTGGCGGTCATGAAAGCAATGCGCACAAGAACTGCCATTTGGACGAAATTGCAATTCCTGTAATTCTAGAATCCAGCTTCAAACCCCTCGCAATTGGAACTCGAGGCAGCGGCCGAATTGTCTGGTAGATCGCGCCGCAGTAAGATCTGCACCACTTCAGCCACGAGCGTTCGTTTGCCTGATCCGGTGTTCAAGGGTACAGCCCGCGGAACTCAGGAGCTAAGTGGAAATGATCGAAATACTCGCGAGCAGTGGAGGCATTGCAACTGAATTAATTGCAAGGACTGCCAATACAGCAAGCGTTCAAAAAATTGTTCAGATCTCACTGGCCCCGGTCTTTCTGCTAGCAGCTATCGGCGCCTTTCTTAATGTTATGAATGGCCGTTTGATCTGGCTTACGGATCGGGTGGACCGGCTTGATGAACTCGACAGGTCGGGAAAGACCGATCCTGCACTGGAAGAACTGCCTATCTTGAGGCGCCGACAAACCTATGCGTTTCGCGCTGTAAACCTGAGCACGATCGCTGCCTTGCTGATATGCACCGTCGTCGCGGTTATGTTTGTCAGCGCTTTTATCCGCCCTCCACTTGGCACTTTGGTCGCGGTAGCGTGGATATTGGCAATGGCGCTGGTATTCGGTGCCCTGCTCTTTTTCCTTATGGAAACGAAGCTCGCAACAAGCTCGTCCAGCGAACGACGCCGTATCTCTCGAAAAATTCGAACGGAAACTGAGAATTTGGAAGATGGCTAGAACGCGCAATGTGAAGGCATGGCTGCTTGGTGCTTATGGCGTGTCTTCTACTCAAAGACGGATTAGACCAACGATCGAACCCGCGGCTTACCTTTCGACCATGATTGGGTATTGATTGGTCCGCCTCGCCCAATATGCGGCTGCGTTTAGGCCAGCGGCGTAACGGCTGGCATTTACTCATCCGAATTCCGGTGCCCGATTCACGTATTTTATCCCGAAGAAATGGGCGCCAAGAGACATTCTCCCTTGGCGCCCATAAAGCGTGCGACGTTACGCCTTATTCGGATGGCGTCGTATCAGGTTCAACTTGACCGGCACTGCCTTCCGTTTGGGCAAAGATGAGGCCATTTCCGCTAGCCGCAAGATTACCGGCTGGGATTACACTACGTGCACCCTTGGCAGTCATGACCACCTGCTCGATCTGACCCCGGCCATTCGCGACGACTTCACGCACCTTGCCGAGCGGAACGCCTTCCGGGGACATGATCATCATTCCAGGTTCGACTGCAAATGCGCCCTGACCGGCGGCAGCTCCGCTACCAGCGGCTGCCAGTGGAGCAGAAGTCAGGTCAGCGGAGCCAGAACCATTACCCGAAGCCGCACCCATAACATTACCAACCGGGAGATTGCCCGCGGCGCTGGTAGCTGTGCCGGCCGCATTTCCTGCAGCAGCGCGGGCCTGTCCAACCGCCGGGGTAGCAAGGCCGCGAGCATTGGCGGCCGTATCCCGGACCTGCGATACACCATTCCTGGCGGCCCCGCTCACGGCGTCAGTGCCGAGCAGCTGCGCATTGGCACTACCATTGCCTTGAGCAGAGCCGGAACCCGATGCAGTGCCGCCAATTGGGGCAATCGGATTGGTGATCAGTTGGGCGACGCTGGCGCTGCCACCGGCGTTTGCGCTACGATTTGCTGAGACATTTCCCGAACGCACATCGGCGTTCTGATTGCCTTCGGTAGAGCCGGCGACATCCGCAGCACCGCGAGTGGTGCTGCGGGCCGTGCTGCGAACGTTGTCGAGTGTGCCCCGAAGCGGGGCGCCGATGGAGCCCGCACCACCGATGGAGCCGCCGACTACTCCGCCGAGGCCGCCGCCGCCAAGCAGCTGTGCATTTGCAGGAGCAGCGAACAAGGTAAGTGCCGTTGCGGCGATGAGAAGATTTTTCATGGTGTATCCTTTCGTGCAATTTCGCGATGGGCCGTTCACCGATCGCTCAAGGACAAAACGGATGGGGTTTGGAGTTTAATCCATGGCTTGTGAAAAAGTTTTATTTGCGGCGGCCGCAGGCGCTGCAGAGCAGGCCCCGGCCATACAGTGCATCATGGCCTTTCGGCCCTAGATCGCGCGCTTCGCTGTCAAGCTGTGCCCGCCAATTTCTGCCGATGCCTAGCGCAAATGCCGCCCGCGCAGCCACCAGCGGTGCGGCAAACGATGTCCCCCGGACCTTGGTGATCTTGCCCTTCGCATTTACCGCATAAACGTCGGCGCCGGGCGCGGAATAATCCAGATGCAACGCCCGCCCGGCTTCGATCAAAGGACGATAGCGGCTATCGACGCCGGTTACCGCCACCACGCCATCATAGGATGCAGGATATGCAGGCGGTGCAGCGGGACCATCATTTCCCACCGCCGCGATAACTACAATGCCCTTCGCCTGCGCAGAAGAAATAGCTCTCGCCAGCACCGGATTCTTGGGTCCGACCAGGCTGATAGTCACGACCTTGGTGCCTTTTCCGGCGAGCCAGCCAAGCGCGCGGGCAATGGCAAGCGCGTTACCGCCCGCTGGATCGGTGCCATAAACGTCGGCGGCACTTAAATGTTTGACCCCATTGTTCTTGAGTAGCGATGCTACTGCGCTGCCGTGATTGCTGGGAAATGGCGCACCCTCAGCAAATCCTCTGGCGGCGGCAACCGGGATAGAAGCGCCGGGCGCTCCATCTATCATTCCCACGGGCGTGGAAATCACGGGCCGCACCGATGAAGCGGTCGCAATAACGGGAAGCCCTGAAACGCTATTGGCCGGAAAATGGAGATTGTCAGAACTGACTACTGCTTCGGGCAGTCGGGCGGCGAGTTCGCGCTGCGCTTCGGCCAATGACATACCCTGCGGCACCGCGATCCGGCTTACGGCGATACCGAGGTCGGCGATTTTTTCTGCGCCAAGCACCGCAAAGCCAGACGTTTCGATCCGCGCCAATCCAGCAGCATCAACATCGAGCAGCAACAATTCACCGCGGCGCGCAGGTTCACCCGCCGCATCGAATTCGATCAAGTTACTGTTGCGCCGGACGAGCCGGTCGATGGTCGCTAACCGCTGCCGCGCTAAACGTGCTGCGGTTTGTTCAAGCTGTGCCCCCAATCCATCTACATCGCCGACAATTGAATCGAGCAAAGGCCCGGTTGCTGGCACCCCGGTGGGCACCTGTACGCTAGGCAAGCCAAGCTGCGCAGCCACTGGCGCCGTAGCCAGCAAAGCAACCGCAGTCATCATCATCGTAAGTTGGGTACGTCGCATATCTCGCCTTTTGACTAAATTGCATTAAGCATGGATGAAACGAGCAGGCTCATCCGTTTAATCCATGGAAGGCAAAGAAACTGAGAAACGCTTTCGAGCAGAATGTACTGGAGTTATTACCCCGGTTGCGGCGTTTCGCAATCGGGCTGACCGGTCATCCGTCCGACGGTGACGATCTTTGCCAGATGACAATTGAGCGCGCGCTTACCAATCGTCAGAAATGGCAGGAAGGCACGCGGCTAGATAGCTGGATGTACCGGATAATGCGCAATATATGGATCGATGAAACTCGCAGCCGTAATCGCCGCTCGCAAACTTTTGTCCATGAAGAGGCGGGATTAGCGGTGGGCGGCGACGGTGGGCAGGAAGCACAGGTCGAGCTTGGCCATGTTGGCCGGGCAATGGAGCGTCTGCCCGACGATCAGCGCGAAGCAGTACTGCTGGTGATGGTCGAAGGGTATGCCTACAAGGAAGCCGCCGAAATTGTCGGCTGTCCTGTTGGAACGCTGAATTCGCGGCTGGTGCGCGGACGTGATGCCCTGATGGTAATGCTGGGTGAAACTTCGAATGGAGCGGCAACATGACAATCACTCCAGAAGAATTGGCGGCCTTTGCCGACGGCGAATTGTCGGGTGCCCGGC
This sequence comes from Allopontixanthobacter sp., assembly GCA_041552775.1. Lineage (GTDB taxonomy): Bacteria > Pseudomonadota > Alphaproteobacteria > Sphingomonadales > Sphingomonadaceae > Allopontixanthobacter. Next base: position 6,459 of record JBFEKH010000031.1, on the reverse strand, counting down.
TCAGCGAAGTTGAAACGGCGGTTGCGGCTGATCCTGCGCTCGCGCAGCAGATCGCGGCGCACAAGGCGCTCAAGGCAGGTTTGGGCGCGCATTTTGCTCCGATCCTCGATCAACCCGTGCCGGACCGGCTGACCCGGATGCTATCTGGTGAACAAGATTCATCGGAGCCCGAGAAAGTTGTCAGCTTGGCTGATGCGCGCGGCAAACAGGATGCTAAGAGGACCATCCCGCGTTGGGGCTGGGCTGTCGGTCCGGCACTGGCAGCATCCCTTGCACTGGCTGTGTTCATGCCGCGGGGGGGCAGCGAACAGGACGATTTCGCTAGTCCGCAACTGGCCATGGCGCTCAACCAGCAATTGGTCGCTACCCAGCTTGCGAGTGCGGATACGCGCATACTCTTGAGTTTCCGCAGCAAGGACGGCGATCTGTGCCGTGCCTACAGTGGTGCAGAGGCTGGCGGAGTTGCGTGCCGCGAAGATTCCGGTTGGCGTCTGCGTAAGGTACTGCAGGGAAGCGAGGGTGCGCCTGGAGAATACCGGCAGGCAGGTGCTGATAATGCAGCACTCCTAGCGATTGTGCAGGACATGGCTGTCGGCCCAGCGCTGGATAGCGAGCAGGAGGCTGCAGCAAAACAGAACGGCTGGCAATAGTCCGTCGCGAAATCGCCGCTCCGTATGAACTTGCACAAAAAAGGGCCGGATTTCTCCGGCCCTGATTGATTTAGGCAATTTTGAGATTGCGCTCAGTTGCCGACTTGGACCGTGCCCATGCGATATCCGCGCTTGCCCATATCGTGGATGTAGTCCTTGCGCTCATGCGCGAGTTCCTTGCCATATTCTTCCCAGGCATCGCGCAGGTCTTCGGTGTCACTTGCACGGCGCAAATCACTGGTCAGTTCTTTCTGGGCTTCGGTCACATCGATCCGGTAATCAAACCATAGATTGTTCTCGATCCCGGCAATCGGAGTGGTGAAGATGAGTTGCTCTTCCTCACGCGCGCGGGCTTCCTCGTATAGGATCGGCATTGCGGCAGTCGCGGCGGTGGAAATTGTGAGGATGGCCGTAGCGGCCGCCGTTTTGATCAGTTTCATGATGTGTCTCCAATAGATGGGGTCGCCGACTTGGCGGTCCGTCAATTGGCTAACGATGCTGGGCCCGCATTTAATCCAACAAAAAATTGACGGTATCGATCAGCCGCTTATCAGTCGTTTGAAATAGGTGCAGTACCGTGACTGGGCGTTGAAAGAGCAGCGCCCGGTTCCGGCACGCTTACGGTCGAATGGCGGTTTTCGGGATAAAATTTAGTGTCAGCTATGTCTGCTTTTGGGTGGTGGGTTCAACCGGTGTATTCTGTTGAAAAACTCTCGGCGCGCAATTTTACTGCACATGGTTCCTCAAATCGAATAAACTTTCGCAGAGCGGAGAAGCGATGTGTCGTAACGGGAGTGGTAATTGGAAGGAAATTATTACCCTTTTTAAAAGGCCGACTTTTTCAACAGAATAGAGCCGGGTCCGGAACGGCAGTTTTTTGAGTGGCGATTGGCTGCTAAGCGGCACGACCGAGATCGGTGTCACCACATCCGCCAACAAAGCTGATATTAAAAGTTTGAGATTGAGCCGCCGAAAGCTTCCGCCGGTTCATGCGCAAGCCGGGGGCTGGAAGTGGACCGGTTCGGATTGGCTAATTCCGGTTCGACAAGTGCGAATAGCGGCCAACGCCCAAGGTTTCCGAGATTCCAGGAAGTTTCCTATCCGACAAACCCTTCCCGACACTCCAGCCTCAATGCTGTACCTGTCAAATCAGATACGCGATCAAGCGTCTGTCTTGGTTAGTTTCATCGTCACGTTTGATACCTGCAACTCGCCTTTGCAGGCACCGCATCCTGCATGGATTTCCAGTTGGCTCCCGCATTTATTATGGTGCAGCATAACTGGCGGACCAGCTGCAGAACCGTAGTAGCAATCGCCCCAGCGTTGCAGCACCAGCAGGATCGGCAAGTAGTCGAGTGATTTCGATGTTGGGTGATAGGCAAAGCGGTCCGGGCTGGTTTGGTATAGTGCTGCCTTAAGGAAGCCGCGTTCGACCAGCCATTCAAGCCGATCAGACAGGATGTTGGATGCCATGCCGCTATCTTCCAGAATCTCGTCGAACCTCTTAAGCCCGGTAAAGATCGCACGCATGACGAGGCCTGCCCAGCGGTCGCCGAGCAATTCAGCAGAGTCGGTAAACAGAGACAGGTTTTCGGCGATCGCCTGCCGGTTCCGGTGCTGGCGCCGCCGCGTGTATTTCGGTTCCATGGTGCCGAGACCCGGGCCTTCACGCCATTCAATATCTTGGGGCAGGACGATCTGGTGGCAATTTCCACACAGTGGTTGCGGTGTGATTGCGTTTCCGCAATCACCATGTATCAGTTCCATCTGGAGCGAAGCACGGCGCGGGGACCATGCCTTTTCCCAGCGCAGCAACATCATCGTTACAGGGAACAGGGCCAGGCCTTTCTGGGACAGGCGATATTCGTAACGAGGCGGTTTTTCACAATAGAGATGCCGGTCGAGAACCTCGTTGGCTGTCAGTTTCTTAAGGCGTTCCGCGATCAGCGGCTTCGATAGGCAGGTGCGCGCCTTGATCCGGTCAAAGCGGCTGTCGCCCAGCCAGATCGATTCGAGAATTAGCAGTGTCGGGACGTCGCCAATCACTTCTAGGGCGCGCCAGATCGAGCACGTTCTAACGAGTTTGGGGGTGCCGGATTTCGGTGTCGGATTGCTAGGCATTTCGGCTATGAACGCGGCGGCCGAAGAACGAGCACTGAGGTTTTCCGGCGATATTCCTGATATTGCGGATCATCGCCCCATTTCTTCTGTGCCGCCGCGTCCAGCAAGTTGATCCCACTGATCTTCGTGAGCAGCAATGTAATGAATAGCGGTGAAGCAAATACTAGATAGGACCAGCCTGACAGAACCGGGATCGCGATGATTGCCGCGCCGGTCCACAGCATGATCTCTCCGAAATAATTGGGGTGCTGCGACCATGACCACAGGCCGGTGCTGATGAATTTTCCTTTGTTGGCGGGATTGGCCTTGAAGGCGCTTTTCTGACGGTCAGCCACAACTTCGATCGTGAATGCAGTGATCCAGATTGCTGTCCCGATCCAGAAAAAGATATCGATAGGTACCCGGTCAGTTGCCGAGATGACGACCAACGCGGCGGCGGCGGTGATGATCGTCCAGACGGCTTGCAGGCTCCACGCGACCAGGAAGCGCGGAGGGTTGACTTTGATCGCGTCGAAACGGCTGTCCACGCCGCCAGACTTTCTGATTCTCGCGAATAGGAATGAGCCCAGTCGCAAAGCCCATACGACAACCATCGCGGCAATAACGATGGCGCGTGTATCAAGTGGTGCGGACAAGACGCAAGCCGCGCTGATGATCGAAAGGTAGGTGATTGCGCCGACCAGATCATAATACTTCTCTGTCTGGGCAATTGCAGAGGGAATGAATACCAACCAGTTTACCGAAAATGCGATCATGGCGCAGATCACAAACACGGGATAACCATTCGCTTTGACCCCGTTGCTGCCGGCGAGCGAGGCAAAGCCGAGACCGACCACGGCAGCAAATAGCACCACGACAAAGCTGCGGAGCGTATTTTTGGACAAGGTCATTATTATGTTCCTATTACAAATGCGCAATTGGTCGTGCCTGACCCACCAACATTGAATGTTCCAACATTGCGTGCTCCCTCGACCTGACAATCCCCCGCGGTAGCAGTAACTTGACGCATGGCGTCGAGCGCCATTCGCACGCCTGTTGCTCCGACAGGATGGCCAATACCCATCAACCCGCCCGTGGGGTTGACTGGGATGGAGCCGTCCGGCGCAATCCGGCCATCTTCGACTGCTTTCCAAGCCTCGCCCGGCTCCGTGATGCCAAAATGTTCGATCGCGATATATTCGTTGATTGTGAAGCAATCATGCGTTTCGATTGCGTCGAGTTCGCAGGGGCCTGCGATACCCGCGCGGCTATACGCGTCGGTGATGGCCTTTCGCGTCCATGGCAGCAGATATGGCGAGCCTTTGCTTGCTTCCAGCTTGGTTTTCATAAGCATCGGCGCAGTCGTATGCCCCCAGCCTTTAATCTGCGCGAGACTTTCCAGCGGAATATTGCGCGCCTTGGCATAGGCCGCTGCCTTGGCTTCAGATGCCAGGAATACTACCGCTGCGCCGTCAGTAATCTGGCTGCAGTCCTGCCTCCGCATCCAACCTTCGACGATAGGATTGAGATCGTCATCATTGGCGAAGTGCTGATCGGTCAGCGTCCAGTTCCGGGTTTGCGCCTGCGGGTTGCGCTGTGCGTTGCCGAAATTGATCCTGGCAATCTCTTTCAAGTGATCGTGATTGAGCCCGTACCGTTCGTGATATTCCTGAGCCAGATCTGAGAACATGGCGGGCCACACGAAAGCGGCCTCGGTTGCTTCCTCGCCTACCCAAACCGCCGCGCCCAAATGGTCGCCAGCGATCTTGCCCGGGACATTGCGCATGAACTCCATGCCAAGGACCACTGCACACTCATACCGGCCTGCCTCGATGTCAGCCATGGCCGCCAGAATGGCGAGCGAGCCGGAAGCACAGGCCCCTTCATGCCGGGATGCCGGAATGCCGGCGAGGCAACGATGGACATGTCCGAGGAAGCCGCCGAGCATACCCTGTCCGGTAAACAGCTCGCCAACGAAGTTCCCAACGTGAGCAACTTCGATCTCTTCGGGATCTAGCGATGCAGCAGCAAGCGCACGGTTAAGGCCGTCTTCCACCAGATCGAATATGGAAAGATTTTCACGCGAGTAATTGCGCGCGAAGTCGGTTTGATCACCGCCGAGAATATATACGTCTTGCCCCATTGCCCCGCATCTACCTTGTTTGCTTCACGCCGCCAACTCGTCCGCACCTGCCCATGTCGCGTGGGTGCCGCTGCAAATCCGGTGTGGCAGAATGATCTGACAGATCGGGCCTTGCTCGATATCGCGCGCATCGAAGATGACACATTCGGAGCGGTCCTGCACCATGTCCGTCACAAAACTGACGAGATAACCGTCATCTTCCGCTGTCCCTCCCTTGCGCGGGATGAACGGCGCTTCCGACCCGAACCGGCCTTCGCCAAACATTACCTTGGTGGCAGTCTGGCGCTTCAAATCATGTTTGACCAAGCCATTAAACAGGAACCAGCCCTTTTCGCCGTGCGCACTATAAACATAGCGGTGTTCACGGCCGTAATATTCCGGGTTCAGCGTGCCGAACTCGACATGCTCTTCGTCGCACACACGTCCCTCAACCGTCTCGCCGGTTTTCAGATTGAAGCGCCAGCGGTGGAGGTGCGGGCGCAGCGAATGCAGATCAATTCCGGCACCGATCAACTGATAGGATTCGGGCATGTTTTCAATCGGTGCGGGGAACGGGTTTTTCTGATGATACCCTTCCAGGATCAGTTCGTCGCCATCTTCCCAGCAATTTGTCCAGTGGAGTACATAGGTGGGTTCCGCTTCGAACCACATGACATCTTCGGGCGAACCATAGCGCGGTATGACTGCAAAACGCGCTTTCATGGTCTTGTCGAATTGCGGAATGAAATACCCGTTCTCCAGCGCGGCTGGAACTGGATAGAGAGGGAGGTCATTCAGGACGGAATAATTGTCCGAGATTGCCATGTCGTGCGGCAGGCGTGTACCGGGCAATTCGATTGGTACATAATGCTTCAGCTTGTTATCGGGTCCGACGACACCGTAATGCATGTGCGGCGCCTTATCACCGTAATTGAAGAACATAAGTTCACCGGTCTTTCCGTCCAGCTTGGGGTGGGCGGATAGGCCGTCGACCGGGGTCCAGTCTTCGATGCCGAGTGTTTCCAGACTTTCGGGGTCGAGCAGGTAGCCTTCGCCGCACTGCCAGAATGTCGAGAGAATCTTGCCATTGCGGACCAATACATCTGTGGAGGAACCATCCTTCATGTGCGATCCGATGCCGATGCCAGGGCGTTTTGATTTCTTGGGCGGCACGGTAAATCCGGCCCAAAGTGCCTCGCCTGCTTCAGCCTCAGCCTCAAACCCGCTCGTCCTGATGAAGCGGTTCTTATATTCCGCTTTGCCGCCTGAAAACCGCATCATGTGGAGCATACCGTCACCGTCAAAAGGGTGATACCGGCCAATTGGTTCATGAACCGGGTTTTCAGTATTGCGGACGTAGATACCGTCGATATCCGCCGGGATCGTGCCGATCACCTCCATACCGCTGGCATCATATTCGTCATAGTTCGGCGTCCATGCGCCGTTTAGATACGGGTGATCCGATGATTGGAGGGTGGATTCAACGCGATTGATAAGCTTCGACATTCGCATGACTTTCTAGTCGGTAAGGTTATGCAACTGATACCACCGACCCTGGTTTAGTCAACTGTTGGCAAATCGGCGATT
>JBFEKH010000030.1:0-20901 GCA_041552775.1 Allopontixanthobacter sp. | reverse complement strand
TAGTAGCGCGTGCGGCGTGCGCACGACCAAAGGCAGTAAATTTCATGGAGTCTCCATCCTCTTGCACGGCAGGCGATTATTATCTGACGGCCTGTCCTTCCAACGGCGCATAGGCGGGTCTGCGAGGTTGCTCAACCACATGCGCGCAAAATAAGGCGGGTGTTGCAAAGGAACCACAGTGCCTTACTTGGGTTCTGCTTGCCCCGCAGTGCAGCATAAGCTAGGGGCGCGCGCACATGCTTAGATGCGCTGCCGCGTGTCGGCCCCATATTCCTGCCTCTAAATTAGTGAGCCCATAGAATGTCCGCATTATTGCGCAACGTGGCAATTATTGCCCACGTCGACCACGGCAAGACAACTCTTGTCGACCAACTGTTCCGCCAGTCCGGCACTTTCCGCGATAACCAGCGCGTGGAAGAACGGGCGATGGATTCCAACGATCTGGAAAAGGAACGCGGGATCACGATCCTCGCGAAGTGTACTTCGGTCGAATGGGGCGAAGGCGAGAACGCTACGCGCATCAACATCGTGGACACCCCGGGACACGCCGATTTCGGCGGCGAAGTGGAACGCATCCTGTCGATGGTGGACGGTGTTATCCTGCTGGTCGACAGCAGCGAAGGCGCCATGCCGCAGACGAAATTCGTCACCGGCAAGGCACTGGCACTCGGCCTCAAGCCAATCGTCGTCGTCAACAAGATTGACCGTCAGGATGGCCGCGCTTCCGAAGTGCTGGACGAAGTGTTCGACCTGTTCGTCAGCCTCGGCGCGAATGACGAACAGCTCGATTTCCCGGTCCTCTACGCCTCGGGCCGCAATGGCTATGCCAGCGAAGACATCGAAGCGCGCGAAGGCACGCTGACCCCGCTGTTTGAAAAGATCATCGAGCATGTGCCCAGCCCGGAAGCCGATTTCGACGGCCCGTTCAAATTCCTCGTTACCCTGCTCGACCGCGACAATTTCCTCGGCCGCATCCTGACCGGCAAGGTCCAGTCGGGCACGATCAAGGTCAATGGTCCGATCCACGCGCTGGATAATGACGGCAAGATCGTCGAGACCGGCCGCGCATCGAAGCTGATGGCGTTCCAAGGCCTCGAACGGGTGCCCGTGGAAGAAGCCCGCGCGGGTGACATCATCTCGATGGCCGGCCTGACCGTAGCCACCGTGTCCAACACCATCTGCGATCCTTCTGTCACCGAACCGCTGCACGCGCAGCCAATCGATCCGCCAACGCTGTCGATGCGCTTTGCCGTGAACGACAGCCCATTTGCGGGCCGCGAGGGCACCAAGGTGACCAGCCGCATGATCCGCGACCGTCTGGCGCGCGAAGCAGAAAGCAACGTCGCGATCAAGATCACCGAAGCAGACGACAAGGATAGCTTCGAAGTTGCTGGCCGCGGCGAATTGCAGCTTGGCGTATTGATCGAAACGATGCGCCGCGAAGGCTTCGAGCTGGGCATCAGCCGTCCCCGTGTGCTTTATCAAGAAGACGAAAACGGCAACCGCACCGAACCATACGAAACCGTCGTGATCGACGTGGACGATGAATTTGCCGGTACGGTGGTGGAAAAAGTCGCCATCCGTAAAGGTGAAATGACCGACATGCGCCCCAGCGGCGGCGGCAAGACCAGGATCACCTTCAGCGCGCCATCACGCGGGCTGATCGGTTATCACGGCGAATTCCTGTCGGACACGCGCGGCACCGGGATCATGAACCGCCTGTTCGAGAAATACGGTCCCTTCAAGGGCAAGATCGAAAGCAACGCCAACGGCGTGCTGATTTCCAACGGCACCGGCGAAGCGGTTGCCTATGCGCTGAACATGCTGGAAGAACGCGGCATCCTGTTCGTGAAACCGCAGGAAAAGCTGTACGAAGGCATGATCATTGGCGAAAATGCCAAGCCGGACGATCTGGAAGTCAACCCGATGAAGTCCAAGCAGCTGACCAACTTCCGCTCCACCGGCAAGGATGACGCGATCCGCCTCACCCCGCCCAAGGTCATGACGCTGGAACAGGCCATTGCCTATATCGACGATGATGAAATGGTCGAAGTCACCCCGCTGAATATCCGGCTTCGCAAGGCGATCCTCGATCCGAACGAGCGCAAGAAAGCCAGCCGCAAGAAAGCTGGCGGCTAACACTGCTGACGGTATTAGAAAAAGGGGGGCAGACACCGACGGTGCTGCCCCCCTTTTTCTGTCTGGATACTTCGTACTTAGAAGTGGAAGCTGAGCGTGGCGCGCAGCGACTGTAGTTCAAAGTCGGTATCGGAAGGACGCAGGTTGGTGCCGCCCGATGTCAGCAGGAACGGATTGGTCGCACCGGCGGTGCCGGGGCCTACTGCAACGAATGCTTCATCATCGTTGTAGTTGGAATAAAGATATTCCACGCCGAAACCGATATTGTTGGTCACCATCAATTCAGCGCCGGCACCGGCCTGATAGCCCCAGACCATGTCATTACCGTTGATGACATCGAACGAATTTGCGCCGTTTGTGGTCGAAAATTCATGGTCGATGTTGGCGTAGCTGGCGCCGCCGGTCACATAGAAAAGACCGCGACCATCACCCGGCGAAAACCCGAGACGGCCACGTGCGGACACGGAGTAATCTATCGAGCGGCTCGTGGTGTAGCTGGCTGGAGTGGTGCTGAACCCGCTGGTGAAATCCTTTGATTCCGACATCGCGCCTTCAACCAGGAAGCCGACAACAATATCCTTGGCGATCCGGTTATCGGCGCCGATGCGTGCCGAATATCCAAAATCGCTTTGGTCGGAGCTGCAACCGGCAGCGGCAACATTGTTGTTGGCCGAACCGGCGCAGAAACCGGGGCTAAACGCGTCAGCGCCGGCCACGGTCCGCACGGTGTTGTCGTAAGCACCATCACGGTTGGTGTCGAACACCAGCGTGTCGCCGCGATCGTTGGTCTGGCTGTCGGAACTGAGCGTGCCGCCGACATAGAGGCCGTTAAAGAATTCAGGCGTCGTGTCCTGAGCCAGCGCCGGCGTGGCGATGGTTCCTGCGAGCAATGCCGCAGCTGTCAGAGTAATCTTCTTCATATTTTTTTCCTGTTTGGAGAGGGAGTTAGTCAATTGCAGTCGCCCCCTTAACCTCAGCAAAACCGATTGGTTCCACCAAGCCGTCAAACTCCTCAGGATATCAAAAACTGATGTAAATCAGCAACAAACCGGGGCCAGAGCGACCAGTTTGGCCAATGCTAGCCTCCGAAGTTTGGCTGGCCGTTGCTGGCAGTCACCCCGCCATCAACCGGCAGGTTCACCCCGGTTACGAAACACGCATCTTCACTGGCGAGAAACAGAACCGGTCCGGCCATTTCCTCCGGTTCCGCCACACGGCCCAGCGGCATCCGGTTCTTCAGCGCCTTCATGACGTGTTCGTTACTGGTCAGGCTGGCAGTCATGTCCGACCGGGTGAGCGAGGGGCAGATGCTGTTCACCCGCACACCCTGCGCGCCCAGTTGCAGCGCCAGGCTGCGCGTCAGATTGCTGACCGCGCCCTTTGATGCATTGTAGATCGGCAGCGACCAGTCCCCGCCCAGCCCCGACACGCTCGACACATTAACGATATTGCCCTTGGTCTTCAATAATTCGGGGATCGCCGCGCGGCTGAGATACAGCACGCCCTTCACATTGATGTCGATGATCCGGTCGATCTCGCTATCCTCCGCATCGGCCAGCAACCCCGCCGTCGCCACCCCGGCATTGTTGACCAGCACATCCAGCGCGCCAAATTTCGCAACCGTCTGGCTGACGATTTCGCCCGCAAATTCCGGCCTGGAAACATCTCCCTCAACGATCAGCGTGCGGGCCGGATCGAGATCCCTGGCCACTTCCTCGCAGTCCGCACGGTTCCGGGAATTGAGCACCACATTGCCCCCCTCCGCCGCAAAGCGCCGCGCAATAGCCTCCCCGATACCGCCGGACGATCCGGTAACGATGATGGTCTTGCCTGCGAAACGGTTCATGATGCTCTCCCTTGCCCAAGTAATGCACAATACTTATCGAAGGTCCAAGGGTCGATCACGCAGCTCGATCGTCTAAGCACTAGGAAGTGGACCTTGTACTACGATTGCCGTGAGATTAGTCTGTCAGAGCATGAGGGAGTAGCGCAGATGGCCAAGGTAACCGGACCCAAAATCACAGGATTAGGCGGCGTGTTCTATGTGGCGTCCGATCCGGAGGCGACGCGGGCGTGGTACCGCGATGTGTTAGGGCTGGACGGCGAATACGGGCCGCAGCTGTTGTGGTCGGAGGAGGCGGGGGATCAGCCCTACTCGCTCATCAGCCATTTTGCGGACGAGAAATATATCGAGCCCGGCAAGGGCGGCTTCATGATCAATTTGCGGGTGGACGATCTGGACGGCTTTGTCGCCATGCTGGCGGAAAAGGGCGTCCCGGTGCTGGACACCGCGGACGAGGGATACGGCAAATTCGCTTGGCTGCTTGATCCTGACGGGGTCAAGATCGAGCTGTGGCAACAATGCGCCGCGCCTTGACTGCGGGTGGGCGCAAAGGGCGGCTCCATTAGGTTTGTGTTCATCATGATTTGACAGACGATACACCATGTTACGCATGTTCGCCTTGATCCTGTTGACTGCGGCGCTGGCCGGATGCGGCGGCATGGTGCCGGGCGGGCGCGGAGACCAGAGCGTGCGGGGGCCGTCCACTTCGGCGATCGCGGTAACCCCCGGGGCGGGCAAATGCCTCGCAAAATTGGGCCAGGTGGGCACTCAGTTCACCCCGGTGCCGGACCGTTATTACGGCGCGGGATGCTCGACAGTAAACGCGGTTAATCTGAATGCGCTGCAGGGGGACGGTCAACGGTTTTCGCTCGGAAATATCGGGCCGATCACCTGCCCTACCGCCGATCTGATGGCCGGCTGGGCGCGGTTCGGCGTGGACCGTGCTGCGCGCCAGATCCTGGGTAGCCCGCTGCAACGGATCGAAACGATGGGCAGCTATGCCTGCCGCAATGTCGCCGGGACTGCGCGCCGGTCCGCCCATGCCTCGGCAGAAGCGGTGGATGTGTCGGCCTTCGTACTGGCCGACGGCAGGCGGATCAGCGTACTGGGCGGTTGGACAGGCGGATCACCAACGGAACGCGAGTTTCTGAAGGTGGTCCACCAAAGCGCCTGCAAGCGGTTCGGAACGGTGCTGGGGCCGGACTACAACACCGCTCACCGCGACCATCTGCACCTCGAAAAGGGCGACGGGACGTTTTGCCGGTGAAACGCAGGCTCAGGCAGCCAGTCCCGCACGCATGTCGGATTCGATCCGCAGGCGAACGGCCTCCGCAGCGTGCTTTGCGCCCAGCTTGGCCATCATGTTCGCGCGGTGGATTTCAACAGTGCGGGGGCTGATGTCGAGTTCGCGGGCGATGTTCTTGTTGCTGCTGCCTTCGGCCAGCCAATGCAGAACCTCGCGCTCCCGCGTGGACAGGCTGGCGATCCGGCCCCGGGCCTCGATCATGCGGCGGCGTGCATCGCCGTGCCGGGTGACCTCGCTGACCACCTGGTCGAGGGAATCGGCAAACCGCCGCGCTTCAAGTGGTAGGGGAAGGTAATCGAGCGCGCCGGCCTTCATCGCCGCCACGATCCGGTTGGCGCTTGGCTCAAGGTCGGTGGCGATCAGCGGCAGCCAGTGTCCGTGGTCCGCCAAACGGTTGAGCACTGCTGTCACGCCACCCGTGGCTGGATCATCGCGGACCACCAGAACGCCGTTGTCAGGCATGTGATCGGCCAATTCATCAAGATCGGCGTAGACCTCGGCATGATGACCAAGCGCGAAAGCACTGCGGGCCATTTCGGCCCTGACCCTGCTGGAGGGTTCGACGAAGCGGATGATAAGTTGCTGTTCCATGGCCGCAATTTTGTCGCGGTTAGATGGCCTCTGCACGCGAAACTAGGACCAAAGCGGATGGTTAACATGGGGTATTCATCCGCCCGTCCCGGCGGAAAATTCCCTCCATTTCGGTGAGAATATACGGAAAAACCCGATCAGCGATAATGCCTAGGCACTATTCGCTATGTATTTCTACTTATTGGACAAACTATAGTCAGGCAGCGAGAGAAAGGCGGCTTTCAACGCATCTCCCCAACTGGACGAAATTGACTGGAAATAAGGATCGTCCTTGCCAATGCGCCGTTCATGCGAAGGTTCGAACTGGTCGCGTTCGATCACCATTAGATCCAACGGCAAACCAACCGAAAGATTGGCCTTCAAGGTTGAATCGAAGGACACCATCAGCAGCTTGACCGCTTCTTCGAAACTCATCGTCCGGTCATAACCGCGAAGGATGATCGGGCGGCCGTATTTCGTCTCACCAATCTGGAAAAACGGCGTGTCAAAACTGGCTTCGATGAAATTGCCTTCCGGATAAACCATGAACAGGCGCGGTTCCATACCGGCAATCTGGCCGGCCACGATGATCGAGGCGGTGAACTTACCCTTGCCGGTCATGCCATTGGCAGCCTGACGCATGCTGATCGTATCACGCACCAGCGCGCCGATCTCGGTCGCCACCTGGAACATGGTGGAAGTTTCCATCAGCGAATTGTTCCGGTCGCCTGGTGCCTTGGTCCGTTCTTCCAGCTTGCTGACAACGGCCTGCGTGGTCGCAAGATTGCCTGCAGTCATAACTGTGACGATCCGTTCGCCAGGGATATTCCAGTGGAACATCTTGCGAAACACGGAGATGTTATCGACACCGGAGTTGGTCCGGGTGTCGCTCATCAGAACTAGCCCCCTATCGACCAGCATTCCCACACAATACGTCATTGATACAATCCTTTGCGGACCGGCGCGCAGCCGTGTCCGATTTTATCTTCATAATTGTCCTGAACAGTCGCCCAGGCAGAATCACCTGCAGCTTTTACTGCTGGATCTGCTGCTGTTCCACTGCAACTTCGACGTGCAGTGCCTGCGATGCACTGCCGAAGCTGATCCCGGTGATTGGTGCGGCATCGCGGTAATCACGGCCAGTGGCCACGCGAACATAGCGTGGATCCGGGCTAATCCCGTTCGAAACGTCGAATCCAACCCAGCCAAGCCCGTCAACATGGGCTTCTGCCCAGGCGTGCGTCGCTTCCTGATCGATCCGATCATCCATCATCAGATAGCCGCTGACATAGCGTGCGGGGATATCCATCGCCCGCGCCGCGCCGATGAATATGTGGGCGTGATCCTGGCAGACACCGCCGCCGCGCACCCAGGCTTCTTCTGCCGTGGTGGTCACATCCGTCTCGCCAATCTTGTATTCGACATTCTTCAGGATGCGCGATGACAGCGCATGGAGAAATGACAATTTGTCGCCTGATTTGTCTGACAGGCTGCGGAGCAGTTGGTTGAGGTGCGTACCGGGCTTGGTCAGGCTGGTCTGCCCGAGAAAAGACCACAGCGGGAGATGCCCCGAATGTTCACCGATCATGCCCGAGTTATCTTCGGTATCGATCAGTCCATGGCACCGGATCAGCACTTCGGTCGCTCCCGGTTCAACTGACACCAAGGTTACGCGGTTGAAATGCTGGTCGTCATATTCGAGCTCGCGCTTGGCATGCTCGAAATCCATATCCCACGACAATATTTTCTGGCCCTGCGTCGCCTTGGGCGTCAGTCGCAGGCGCTGCAATGCATGCACGACCGGGGTGGTGAATTGATATCGGGTGGTGTGGCGGATGGATAGACGCATGGTCAGGCGGTGAACCGATAATCTTCGGCGATTGCAGCTGCAATCGCGGCGTTGCTGTTCATGAATTCGATCAGAAACCTGTGCAGGCCCATTTCGAATACGGCGTCGACAGTCATGCCTGCGATCCGCGTATCGGCATCGCGCATCAATATGTTCGATTGCGCCTCGATCCCATGGATCTGTGCAAGCGCGCGCAGATTGTCACGCACTGCCGAATGGCAGAATGCCAGGCTGCGCGGGAACCGGGTATCGAGCAATAGGAATTCGACAATTCCTCGCGCGTCGATCTGTCCGGCATTGAGAAAGCGGTAACCGCGGTCCCCGGAAACAGAACGTAGAACTGTATCCCATTGCCCCGTGTCATGGGTCGATCCCACATAGGAAAACGATGGCAACAGCAGGTAATATTTGATGTCGAGTATCCGCGCGGTACTCTCCCCGCGTTCAAGGAATGTCCCAGCGCGGGCAAAATGGTACCCTTCGCTTCGCAGCATCGACCCGGCCATTGCGCCGTGCACCAAGGTACCTCCGCGGCGCACAGCGCCAACAACATGGCCAACGGTTGCCTGCGTTACCGGGCGGGCCAGCATGTCCTTGATCTGCATCCAGCTTTCATTGATGGCTTCCCACAATTCGCTGCTGATCGCGTTACGCGACAGGCGTGCATTGGTTCGCACGGAATCCATCATCTGCATGACGCTGGCGGGATTTTCTTTGTCCCGCAGGACGAAATTCCACGCCTGGCTGCCGGTGTAGGTATCGTATTTCTTTTCGTAAGCGGATTTCTGCCCGGCGGTCTGGATTACAGACCGCCATTCTTCTTCCGAGGTAGCCAGATCGCGGGTCAGCGCCATGCGCAACCCGGCGTCCAGCAGACGCGCCGTGTTCTCTGCCCGTTCAAGATAGCGGAACATCCAGAACAGTCCGTTTGCTGTCCGGCCTAGCATGTGCGGGGCCCCCAAGATGCGTGCGTGGCCATCAGTCTTTCAGCACCCACGTATCCTTGGTCCCGCCGCCTTGGCTGGAATTGACTACCAGCGATCCTTTTTTCATTGCCACCCGCGTCAAGCCGCCGGGAGTGATGTCGATCTTCTCCGGTGAAACCAGCACAAAGGGCCGCAAATCGACGTGCCGTGGCACGAGGCCCTTCTTGGTGAAGATCGGGCAAGTGGAAAGAGCCAGCGTTGGCTGGGCAATGTAATTATCCGGGTTGGATTCCAGCTTCTTGCGGAACTCCGCGATCTCGCGGCGCGAAGCCGTGGGACCGATCAGCATGCCGTAACCGCCCGAACCGTGCACTTCCTTGACCACGACCTCGGCCAAATTGTCGAGCACATAGGCGAGGCTGTCGGCTTCCGAGCAGCGCCATGTCTGGACGTTGGGCAGCAAGGGCTTTTCGCCAGTGTAGAACTCTACGATCTCCGGCATGAAGCTGTAAATCGCCTTGTCATCGCACACGCCGGTGCCGGGCGCATTGGCAATGGTAACACCGCCAGCACGGTACACATCCATGATGCCGGGAATGCCCAGCACACTGTCCGGATTAAAGCTGAGCGGATCGAGGAAATCATCGTCGACCCGGCGGTAAATCACATCGACCGGCTTGAACCCGCGGGTTGTCCGCATTCCTACGCGGCCATCGACCACGCGTAGGTCGGTCCCTTCTACCAGTTCGGCGCCCATCTGGTCTGCCAGAAAGGCGTGCTCGAAATATGCGCTGTTGAAAATACCCGGAGTCAATACCGCAACCACGGGCTTGCCTTCGGTTGCAGGCGGCGCGCAGGCGGCCAGGCTTTTCGCCAGGCGGCGCGGATAATCGGAAACCGGCTCCACGCCCACGCGGGTGAACAACTCCGGGAACATGGACATCATCGTTTCGCGGTTTTCAAGCATGTAGCTGACCCCCGAAGGCGTCCGCGCATTATCTTCCAGCACGAACCATTCGTCCGGGCCGGTGCGCACCAGATCAATCCCGACAATGTGGGTGTAAACCCCGCCCGGCGGCGTGAAGCCGACCATGTTGGGAAGCCAAGCAGCATTGTTGCGGAACAGGCGCTCCGGAACCCGTCCGGCGCGAATGATTTCCTGCCGGTGGTAAAGATCGTACATGAACGCGTTGAGCGCCCGCACGCGCTGTTCGATGCCGCGGGTCAACTTGCGCCATTCCCCAGCTCCGATGACACGGGGCACCATGTCGAACGGGATCAACCGTTCTTCGGCTTCATTATCGCCATATACGTTAAAGGTGATGCCAGTCCGGCGGAAACTGCCTTCCGCCTCGAAATTCTTGCGCCGGAGTAAGTCGGGTGCCTGTTCTTCGTACCAAGTATTATAGTCACCATAGGCGGTACGGATTGAACCATCCGATCTTTGCATTTCGTCAAATTTATGCGGCGCGTCAGCCATGAACCCCCTGAGCGCGAATTATCTCGCGATAAGATACCTTGATACCGCAACTGCGAAGATAATAAAGACAAACCTTCAAACGTCGTCCAGTTCCCGTAAAACCGCCGAAATTGACTCTTCAGAATAGGCAAAACCGAGGTGCGTGCAGCGCAAAGCGACTGCCCGGTCACGCTCGCCAGCCTTGCCGCAGGCACTGCGCGGACTGATGATTCCGTCCTTCGGGCTCCACAACGCAACGGTTGGAACTGGCGGTTTGGCGGCCGTGTCCCCGGCCACCGGGGGCGCATCCACGCTGTGGCCGGTGATGAATTGATATATCCGCCAGGCATTGTTGGCGCGCGGGTTTCCGGAAAATGGCGACCCCATGGTGATAACTTTCTCAACCTGATCAGGATGCCGCTTCGCCAATTCGCGCGCGAACAATCCGCCCAAACTCCAGCCGACCAGGAACACGGGTTCGTCATATCGCCGGTACAGAATGTCCAGCCGCCGTTCCAGAATTTCGAAGTTTTCAGGCGTCGGCCCGAAATTGAAGCCGAGCCCCCAGCGCTTGACCTTGTGGCCAGCCTTTTCCAGCTGCCGAGCCATGTAACGCATGCGCACGGGATGGGTGGCAAAGCCGGGCAGCAGCATGACCTTGCGCGGGTGATCGGCTACTGGGATTTCAAGCTTGCGCGACAGGCGGCGGACCGGTTCGATCACTACCTGCGTTTCAGCCAGCAGCCGCAACCATGATGGGCCGCCGCTGTCGCCCGGTGCCGGTTCGCGCGCCAAAGCCAGCCGGGTGGCCAGATCGGGGTTGACCGCCGGCGCGGTCTTGGCTGGCTGGGGCGGCTCTAGCTGGTTCAAGCGGGACAATCCCCCACGCGCTTGGATGCGGTTTGCATGACCATCGTCATCTCCCGCCCGGGCATCATGCTGGAACTGCTTTTCATGGTCATGATCATGTCTGATCGGTCGGGCGCGACCGTGCCGTCCATGTTCATGGCCATGTTGGTTCCGCCCGGCCCGGTGCAGTTCAGTTGGGCATTCAATTTGCTGCCCGATGCATCGAATTCAGAGAACGCGCATTCTACGCCCTCGCCCATCTGGCCCATTTCCCCCATCTGGCGCACCATCTTCTCGAAGCCCTCGTCCGCGTCGGCCTTGGTCAGGCACATGGAATCGACCTTGTTGGAATTGGCGGCGAATTGCTTCTTCACCATGCCGAGCTGTTCTGCAGGCATCCCGGATATGGAAATATCCTTCAGTTCCGAGGTTGTTTCGTAAAGCCCGGGCAATGGCTTTGCTATCTTGCCTGCTTCCGCGATGACGTCATCGGTAGATTTCTTTTCTTCCGGTTCGCTACCGCAACCAGCGAGCGCAAGGATCATCAGGGGCATGAATAGGGTGGCGCGCATCGCTGGTTCTCCGCTGGTACGTTAGATTACTGATCTGCCACGAATACCAATTTGCGGCTGACATGCCAACTTCTTGCTGCCTGAAGGACACTTGCTGGCGCGGGGTAGATCGCCCATATCGTCTGTCATGGCCGAACTGATTATCCGACGCGGGCTGGAAGAACCGGACACTTCCGGCGATTTCACCCCGCACAAACCCACTCGTCCCGACAAGAGCATGCCCGGTCGCCGGTTCGAACTGGTGTCGGACTATGAACCTGCGGGCGACCAGCCGACAGCCATCGCCGAACTGGTTGCCGGGACAAAGGACCTGGAGCAGACGCAGGTGCTGCTCGGCGTCACCGGTTCGGGCAAGACCTTTACGATGGCGAAAGTGATTGAGGAATTGCAGCGCCCTGCCCTGATCCTAGCGCCCAACAAGATTCTCGCCGCGCAATTATACGGCGAATTCAAGAGCTTCTTCCCGAACAATGCGGTCGAATATTTCGTCAGCTATTATGACTATTACCAGCCTGAGGCCTATGTGCCGCGGTCGGACACCTATATCGAGAAGGAATCCAGCGTCAACGAGGCGATTGACCGGATGCGGCATTCGGCCACCCGGGCGCTGCTGGAACGTGACGATGTGATCATCGTCGCCTCGGTCTCGTGCTTGTACGGTATCGGATCGGTCGAGACCTATTCAGCGATGATTTTCGACCTGAAGACAGGCGATACGGTCGATCAGCGCGAATTGATCCGCAAGCTGGTGGCCCTGCAGTACAAACGAAATGATGCCGCCTTCACGCGCGGAACCTTCCGCGTGCGGGGCGACAATCTGGAGATTTACCCGAGCCATTATGAAGACATGGCATGGCGGGTCAGTTTCTTCGGGGACGACATTGAATCGATCAGCGAATTCGACCCGTTGACCGGCAAGAGCGGCGCCAGCCTCGAAAAGGTCCGCGTCTATGCCAATTCGCATTACGTGACCCCCGGCCCGACGATGAAACAGGCTGCGGAAGCAATCAAATTCGAGCTGCAGGAACGGCTGAAGGAACTGGAAGCGGAGGGCAAGCTGCTCGAGCTCCAGCGGCTGGAACAACGGACCAATTTCGACCTCGAAATGATCGCTGCCACCGGTTCCTGCGCCGGGATCGAGAATTACAGCCGGTTCCTGACCGGTCGCCTGCCCGGCGAGCCGCCGCCGACTTTGTTCGAATATCTGCCTGAAAACGCGCTGCTGTTCGTCGATGAAAGCCACCAGACCGTGCCGCAGATTGGTGCGATGTCGAAGGGCGATCACCGCCGCAAGATCACGCTGGCCGAATATGGCTTTCGCTTACCCAGTTGCATTGATAACCGCCCGCTGCGTTTTAACGAATGGGACGCGATGCGGCCGCAGACATTCGCCGTGTCCGCCACCCCGGGCAATTGGGAAATGGAACAGACCGGCGGGGTGTTTGCCGAACAGGTCATCCGCCCGACCGGACTGATCGATCCGCCGGTGGAAATCCGCCCGACCGAAGACCAGGTGCAGGATTGCATCGAGGAATGCCGCAAGGTCGCGCAGAAGGGCTACCGGACGTTGGTCACCACGTTGACCAAGCGGATGGCGGAAGACCTCACCGAATTTATGCACGAGGCGGGCCTGCGAGTTCGCTACATGCATTCCGATGTCGAAACGCTGGAGCGCATCGAACTGATCCGCGACCTGCGGCTGGGCGTCTATGATGTCCTCGTTGGCATCAACCTGCTGCGCGAGGGGCTCGACATTCCCGAGTGCGGATTGGTGACTATTCTGGACGCGGACAAGGAAGGTTTCCTGCGGAGCGAAACCTCCCTGATCCAAACCATCGGCCGCGCCGCGCGTAATGTGGACGGCAAGGTGATCCTCTATGCTGACCGGATGACCGGCAGCATGGAACGCGCGATTGCGGAAACCGATCGCCGCCGCGAAAAACAGCGCGAATACAACACTGAGCACGATATCACCCCAACCACCATCAAGCGCAATATCCAGGATATCGTTGCCCATACGGCAAGCCGGGACAGCGTCACCATCGGCACTGGTGATGATGAACGCAACAACCTCGTCGGGCATAATCTGCGCGGCTATATCGAGGACCTGGAAAAACGGATGCGCAAAGCTGCCGGCGATCTGGAATTCGAAGAAGCAGGCCGCTTGCGCGATGAAATTCGCCGGTTGGAAGCCGACGAACTGGGCATACCAGATGGCGACAAGAAAGCGCCGCTGGTGGGCAGGTCGACCGAAGGCAAGCCCGGCACCCGCAAGATGAGCTACGGCCAGACACAGCGGAAATGGAAGAAGTAGGAGGGCTGCTTCTCCCGCCTACTCCGGAGCATTTTCGACAGACTGCTTCGCCTGTTCGACAAGTTTCCCGCCCATGCCTTGCTAGAGCCGCATTAAGTGGGCTTAATCGAGCGCAATATAGGGAAGATGTAACCATGCGTAGTCGAACCATCACCTTGCTCCTTTTCTGTGCCTTAGTGTCTGCCGGAGCCGCAGCGTCGGCGAATACCCACGCAACCGAAACTGCGGGCACGCAGGCTGCCACGATCGAAGCCGCCATCGCTGCACCTGAACGGCCGGAAGCAGCGCGCAAACTGGACGAGAACCGCAAGCCTGCCGCGACCTTGACTTTTCTTGGCCTTGCACCCGGAATGGACGCCGCAGACCTGATCCCTGGCGGCGGGTACTGGACCGAAATCATGGCCCGCGCAGTGGGATCGGACGGCTCGGTAACCGCGCTCCAGCCGGAACAATTGGGCGCCAGCGATCAATCGAAAGCAACCTGGGCAGAATTGCTTGGGCGTACGGAAGGCACCAGGCTTGTGCTCTATCCGTTCGACAAATTCACCCATGCGCCAGGCAGTTTCGATTTCGCGATCATGAGCCTCAATTATCACGACCTTTATTGGCAAAGCGACGAGTACAAGATCCCGAAATCCGATCCGGACCTGTTCCTGAAGGGGCTCTATGCAGCAATGCGTCCCGGCGCAGTGGTCGGCATAATCGATCATGTCGGGCTGCCGGGTGACACACGCGAAACGGTCGACAAGCTGCACCGGATCGATCCGGCAGTGGTCAAAGCTGATTTCGCACGGGCCGGTTTCGTGCTCGAAGCTGAGAGCAATTTGCTCGCCAATCCTGACGACGACCATACCGCCAGCGTGTTCGACCCGACCGTTCGCGGCCAGACCGATCGCTTCCTGATGCGTTTCCGCGAGCCTGCCTGATCCGGGTGCAGGCTGCGAGATAGCCACAGGAGTATTGGTGCAGGCGATTTACCGCGGCATTGGCGGCTGGCATGCATGGACTGGTTTATTCGATATCGCCGCGCCAACACCCGGCGCTTAACAAGGCACATAATGCGCAGCTTTACCCCGCCCCTGCTTGTCGCGCTGGCCGCGGCCGTCACCGTGGCCGCTTGCAAACCGCCCGCGAGCGATGCGTATCTGGAACGCGTTGATCTGTCCGAAGCCAAGGGCGCATCGGTAGAGCCCCTGGATTCCCCCGACACGACCGATGCCGTTTGGGCAGATGGCAAGATTGCCGGACGCATCCTCTATGGAATTCCCGGTGAAATACCGTTCTTGGCGCTTGCGTGCGAGACAAGGCCAACTGGCGAGCGGCAGATCAGGTTTATCCGCTTTGCCGCTGCAGATCCTCAGGCGGAAGCGCTGTTCGCGCTGGTGGGCAATGGCCACATTGCGCGCATTCCCGTCGATGCGACATGGAACGGACGTGCATGGCTGTGGGAGGGCGTCGTCGCTGCAGACAACCCCGATCTGGAAGTGCTGACCGGACAGCGCACGATCACCGCGACTCTGCCCGGTGCCGGCCAGCTCGACCTCAACCCCAGCCCGCGTCCGGGACAATTGATCGAAGCATGCCGGCCTACGAGCGTGCCGCAGGAATTGGTGCAAGAAGACAACCGCTAACGGTTGGCTTCAAACACGATCTGCAGGGCAATAGCGTGCGAGATAATCGGAATGGCTGGGCATCTGCTGCACCAGGTAACGGATCGATTTTTCAATCTCGCCGGCTTCTTCTGAAAGTTGCGCCGCTCCGATGGCGTCGGCCATGGGGTTGTGTCCCTTCATGGTCAGCCCCTGCCCCATCATGACTGCGGTCCAGCTGCTCTCGGTGAAAAGCTCGTCTTCCTCCCGGAAAATCTGACCATTGTGTTCGAACAGCGCGATCTTTTCCTTTAATGAATTCGGCACATCCATCGTGCGGCAGTAATTCCAGAACTCGCTGTCGTCGCGTGTGGTGGCGTTGTAGTGCAAGATCAGGAAATCGCGGATGCGTTCATATTCCTTGGTTGTCAGCCGATTGAAAATGTCCTGCTGCGTCTGGGTTATTCCATCGAGAGAAAGCACCGCGACCAGCTTGTTGATGCCCGTATTGATCAAGTGAATCGAGGTCGATTCCAGTGGCTCCATGAAACCAGCCGCCAGCCCCAGCGCCACAACATTCCCGTTCCAGAACTTCTTCCGCCGCCCCGTGACGAAGCGGAGGAAGTTGGGCTCCGCCGTCGGCTTTCCAGCAAGCCCGCGCACGAGAATATCATGTGCCTCGTCATCACCCATATGTTCGCTGGAATAGACGTGGCCGTTGCCGTTGCGATGTTGCAGGGGGACCTGCCATTGCCATCCGGCTGAATGCGCCGTTGCGCGCGTATATGGCGTAGGCGGGCTGCCATCATCGCGGTTGCACGGCAATGCCACGGCGCGGTTGCAAGGCAACCAATGCGTCCAATCCTCGTAACCAGTCTTGAGAGTTTGCTCGATGAGCAGCCCGCGGAAGCCCGAGCAATCGATGAACAGGTCGCCTGCGATTTTCTTGCCACCTTCCAGCGTCACCGATTTTACAAAACCGGTTTCACCGTCCAGCGCAGCTTCCTCGACCTTGCCTTCGTGGCGCACAACGCCGCGCTGTTCGGCATATTTGCGCAGAAATGCAGCATAACGTCCGGCGTCGATGTGATAGGCGTAATTGACCGGGGGAAGATCATCCCGCTTAAAATCGGAAGTGCGGGCAAATTTACCGAAATAGGCAGCCATGGTCTCGACATTGAATACCTGGATCGGGCGCTTGTCCCCTGCCGCCTTCATCCGGTGCCAGACATGATGGAACGACACCCCGCCCATTTGATAGCCATAGGCACCAAAGGGGTGGATATAACTGTCGCCCTGCTTGCCCCAGTTCACGAACTGGATCCCGAGCTTGAAAGTGCCCTGGGTTGCGGCGAGCATTTCACGCTCCGGCACCTCGAGCAATTGATTGAATTCGACAAATGGCGGAATCGTGGCTTCGCCGACGCCAACCGTCCCGATCGCTTCCGACTCGAGCAGGGTGATCGACACCTTGCGCCCGGCAATGAGCCGCGACAGCGCCGCTGCCGCCATCCAACCGGCTGTTCCGCCGCCTACAATGATTATTTTCTCGATTGCCATAGAATGATCCATACGCAGGTTTCAGGTCAGTGCCATCCGTTCCCTAGCGCACTAGCACCAATAGTTCAGCAATCAAATTGTGAACGTTCATTTTCCACTTGTGAACGCTCACACAATTGATTACCAGACGACCTAACGGGGGAGGTGACATCTCCCGATTTTTGGGAGAGATTCAGTGTTTCATAATACTTTGGGTAGGGTTCGCCCTGCGTCGACTCGCGGAATTACGCTTGGCGCAGTCTCCAGTCTGGCGCTGTGCATGGGCCTCAGTCCTGCAGCTATGGCACAAGAAACAACTGCGGAAGAGCAAGCGGCTGAAGGCCCTGCACCCGCGGAAGATGATCTCATCGTCGTTTCCGGATTTCGCGGCTCACTCCAGAGCGCGCAGAACATCAAGCGCAATGCCGATACATTCGTCGATGTAATTTCTGCCGAAGATATCGGCGCATTGCCGGACCGTTCGGTTGCTGAAGCACTCCAGCGTGTGCCAGGCGTCAACATCGGCCGCTTCGAAAAGACCACCGACCCCGATCGTTTTTCAGTCGAGGGAACCGGCGTGATCATTCGCGGCCTGCCCTATGTCCGGTCCGAGTTGAACGGTCGCGATATCTTCTCTGCCACCGGCGGCACCGTACTTTCGTTCAACGACGTCTCACCCGAGCTTCTCGGACGTGTCGAAGTCTTCAAGAACGTTACTGCTGACATGATAGATGGCGGCATCGCCGGCACGGTAAACCTTGTCACCCGCAAGCCGCTCGACAATCCGGGTTTTAGTATCGCAGGTACTATCGAGGGCAATTATGGCGATTTGGCCAAGGAATGGTCGCCCGGTTTCTCTGCAATCGTCTCGAACACCTTTGACACTCCCGGCGGTAGCAGGTTCGGCCTGCAGCTTGGATATGCAAAGTCCGAACTCATCAGCCGCACCGATGCCTCGCAACTGACAGATCCATGCTATCGTGAAGCTTCGCTCGAAACGACGTGTATTCGTACGCAGAACCCGTTCGGTGGCGACTCGCTCTTCGACGAAACAAATTTCCCGCCTCCCGGTACGGTCGTCGTGCCCAAGGGCGCTGGTGTCCGTACCACCGAGCTTGAGCGTGACCGCGAGGCATTCTCCGCAGTCGCGCAGTTCGAGAGTGGAGACGGGCGGCTGGTTGTCAC
The DNA here is from genome assembly GCA_041552775.1 of Allopontixanthobacter sp. GTDB lineage: Bacteria > Pseudomonadota > Alphaproteobacteria > Sphingomonadales > Sphingomonadaceae > Allopontixanthobacter. The sequence continues at coordinate 2,761 of JBFEKH010000030.1, read as the reverse complement.
AGCCGAGTACCTTCGTTCCGAAACTAATTTCTTCACCGATGAACACGCCATCCTGGCGCTTGTCAACAACGATGGGGGTTTTCCTGTAGAAGCCGACGGCAGCACGTGGACGTTTGACGAAAACGGTATTTTCCAAACCGGCACCTTGACCCAAACTGGCGGCGATTCTGGCTTCTCCCCTTGGGGCGGCCTGCCGACCGAACTGTTACGTTTCCAGCGCGAGACCGAAGCAACGACCGAAGATTTCTCCTTCGATGCAAAGTTCGAAGCGAGTGATCGTCTTCGCCTCAATTTCGAATTGCAGCATATCGGGTCGACCTTGCGCCAGAATGCAATCATCGGAACGATGAATACATTCTCCGACTTGCGGATCGACAACACCGGCAAGACGCCGCAAGTCGAGTTCATTACCCCGCAAGGCGGACCATCCAACCTGTTCGCTGACCCGGACTATACCTACTTCTGGTTCCTGCTGGACAGTCAGGCGCGCAACGAAGGTGAACTCGACAGTGTTCGTTTCGATGCGGAATATGACATCAGCGACGATGGTTTCTTCAAGCAGGCGCGCTTCGGTACCCGCTGGGCAGAACGCAATCGCGTGACGCGCGACACAAACTTTGGAAACTGGGGTACGCTCGGCGCACCGTGGACCGGCCGCAACAACAATTGGAATTGTTCTGATCCCCAAGCCTACGGTTGCGGGGGTGCTTACCCGGGAGACTTCCCGGATGCGACGAAGGTCCGCAATCCCTTCGCAGACGGATTCCAACGCGGCAACGCGCCCACTCCGAATGAAATCGGTGGCGGCTTCTTCTTTGGTGGCGACGATTTCATCGGCGAATATCTCGATGGCACGACCGCCGCACAGGGTGCCGCAATCACCCGTTTCTCCTTCCCGGATCGCCTGGGTGAGGCATGGGAGCCGGTTAGCGACCGCTTGAATGCTGACGGGACGCCGTGCGATCCCTTCTGCACCGCCGAAATTTCGGATGTTAACGAGATAACCAAGGCAGGCTATGCACGTGTCGATTACGGCACCATGTTCGGCAGTGGTATGGAGCTCACCGGGAATTTCGGATTGCGCTACGTCCAGACGACCATTGCGAGCGGCGGCATCATCACCCTTCCAGATCCTGACAGGTTCGACAATCCAATGGCCGGGGGCAATGGCGATGGCGTCGTTCAAGTGTCGGAAATTCAGAACACTTGCGATAACGCACCGGCTAACGCGCCAGGCCTAGATTTCTGTTCACTTTCAACGAGCAGAAAGGCTGAATTTGCTGCGGCGCACACTGGCGAAGTGATCAACGACAATCGAAACATCACCTTCGATCATTGGCTACCAAGCTTCAATGCCAAGCTTGACGTGGGCGGAGGCCTATTGTTCCGCTTTGCTGTCTCGAAAGGTATCTCTCGCCCTGATCTCGCGTTGTACCGCGCGGGTGGCACAATTTCCGACAACACAGCTGATCTGGCTGATGACGGCACACTCGAAACAGGGCCGCTATTCCAGCTATTTACCGGAAACCGCAATGTCCGCGCGACATCATCGTGGAACTATGATCTTTCCGCCGAATGGTATTTTGACACTGTCGGATCGATTACGGTGTCTGCGTTCGTCAAGGATATTAAGGGGATCGTTAGTAGCGGCGTAAATGCGGTCGATTACCCATCGACGAATGGCAACATCGAAGTTGAAGTGAACGGGCCCAGCAACGAGCTCGGCGGAACCCTAAAGGGCGTCGAACTAGCTTACCAACAGACCTACGACTTCCTTCCGGGGATATTGAGTGGCCTTGGATCTCAGCTAACCTACACCTATGTTGATGCAGGCGACTTCTCCAATCCCGATCTAATCGGGAACCGCGGCAGCTTCGCTTCTCGGCAACCGCTTCAAGGCGTTTCGAAGCACACAGTCAATGCAACGGTGTTCTTCGAAAAGGGGCCGTTTGCTGCCCGCGCAGCCTACAATTGGCGCTCTGATTTCTTGATTACTCCGCGCGATGACATCTTCCCTTTCTCGCCAATCTGGCAGGAATCGACCGGGCAACTCGATGCATCAATCTTCTATGCGGTTACGAAGAGTATCAAACTGGGTGTCCAAGGTGTCAATTTGCTCGACGAAGTCACTCGCACGACACAAGTCGTCGATTTTGACGGTACGCGCCTGACTCGCTCTGCATTCCGCAACGACCGGCGCTTTACATTCCTAGCCCGCTTCGATTTCTGAGACCCGCGTTGAATTGAAGCAATACGGGGCGGGCTCTTGTCAAATGACGAGGGCCCGCTTCACATTTGGGCACCTTGATTTGGCAAGATTGGCGCGACCTGCAAAGTATCGCGAACAGAATTTTTCCACCATATCAGCTTGATAGTGGGCGAGTCTGGCAATGCCGAATAGGCTGCGCTACCACATCGGCAAATCACGGTTAACGGGACTTACATTGAAATGGCCAGGCGGCGTCAAGCAGTCACGATCAAACATGTTGCTGCCGATGCCGGGGTTTCCCTGCAAACGGTAAGCCGTGTCATCAACAAGGAAGCCAACGTCCGCCCCGCCATGAAGGACCGGGTGCAGGCATCGATCGACAAATTGGGTTATGTCCCGTCCATCGCCGCTCAGCGCATGAGCGGATCGCGGTCGTATTTGATCCTGGCACTAAACGACCGCGAACGGACCATCGCCGATTGGCAAGCAAGGGAAGGCACCGATTGGGTCGACCAGATGCTGATGGGCGGAATGCTCGAATGCGCCAAGCAT
>JBFEKH010000029.1:0-22140 GCA_041552775.1 Allopontixanthobacter sp. | reverse complement strand
GCGACTTCGTTCGCCGCGTCGCCGGCTTTCGCTTTTTTGCGGTTGTCGAAGCTGGCCCACACGTCCTGCCAATTGCCCCGGGTCGCGCCCTTCGAATATTCCGTTGCGCGGGTTTCGAAGAAGTTGGCGTGCTCCACGCCGTTCAGCAGCGGAGCGAGCCATGGCAGGGGGTGATCCTCCACCATGTAAATCGCCGGTAGGCCCAGCTGGCTGAGGCGCCAGTCGGCGATATAGCGGATGTAGTGCTTGATTTCCTTCGGCGTCATGCCGGGAACCGGGCCATCCTCGAACGCCAGGTCGATGAAGGCATCTTCCAGCCGCACGGTTTTCTGGCAGGCGTCCATGATGTCTTCCTTGACCGCTTTGGTCAAGCAATCACGTTCCTGCGTAAAGGCGTGGAACAGGCGGGTGATGCCTTCGCAATGCAGGCTTTCATCGCGGACCGACCAGCTGACGATCTGACCCATGCCCTTCATCTTGTTGAAGCGCGGGAAGTTCATCAGCATCGCGAAGCTGGCGAACAATTGCAGCCCTTCGGTGAACCCCCCGAACATTGCCAGCGTGCGGGCAATATCCTCGTCGTTCTCGACGCCGAATTCCTGCAGGTAATCGTGCTTCGCCTTCATCTCCTCGTATTCGAGGAACATGCCATATTCACTTTCAGGCATGCCGATGGTGTCGAGCAAATGCGAATAGGCCGCGATGTGGACGGTTTCCATGTTGGAAAACGCCGCGAGCATCATCTTCACTTCGGTCGGTTTGAACACGCGCGCATATTTTTCGTGGTAGCAATCCTGCACTTCCACGTCCGCCTGGGTGAAGAAGCGGAAGATCTGGGTGAGCAGGTTGCGTTCGTGATCGGATAGGTTCTGCGCCCAGTCACGGCAATCTTCGCCGAGCGGCACTTCTTCGGGCATCCAGTGGATTTGCTGCTGCCGTTTCCAGAAGTCGTAAGCCCACGGATATTCGAAGGGCTTGTAGGTCTTACGGGACTCGGTCAACGACATGTAGTGTCTCCAGCGGAATTTGCGCGAACCAGACGTATACAGAATCAGACCTCGAAAGCGAAGGCAAGTTTTTATGATTCGGCGTGGATAAAGGGGGTATATTTATATTTATTTTTTGGTGGCGGAACGGGCACACGGCCTTTGGTCTGTAGCGGCAGGGGCCAGAGACGGGGTCAGACCGGCGAGAGCGAAGGATCCCGCGAAGGCCCACCATGCCGCGTCCGGAATTGTTGCAAAGATGGCCGCGAGGTCCTGCACAGGCGGCAGATGTTCGCCAGCGTAGGACCCCGGTCAAGATGCAAGGATCGGTTTGTACTACACTATTTCCAGAACCAGCGCGCGTTGGCCCCGCGGTCCTTGCGGCTGAGCCACATGCGGACATACATCCACACGCCGGAAAAGCTGAAGAACACCAGCGACATGCCGGACAGGATCGAGATTGCCACGCCCACAGGGCCGAATTCCTCGCCCGAATGGAGGTGGTGGAACCAGCCCTTGAGGCTGGCGAAACCGGTGTCGGGTTCCGGCGGGCGGCAGCGCCATTCCTCGGGGCAAACGAACCCTGGGGGCGGTGCGGAGGCGGCTTGCTGCGCGGCAGTCGGCTCGGCAGAGGGCCACAGGTCGGCCGCCTGGCTCAGCAGGCCAGTGGAGGCTATCCAGAACAGGAAGATGCCGAAAAAGACCGACAGCCAGCGATGCCATTTGCGCATTGGGAACTCCGTTAAATGCAATTGCTTCGCATTAGCGAATGCGTCGGCCGGGTCAAGTGAACATCTTGTACAATTGCCACACCAGATAGCCCGCCATGGCCATCGCAATCGAGCCGAACCCCCGCCCCATCGCCGGACGCGTGCGGCCGACACCGCCCCACATGACATAAGCCATGAACAGCAGCATCAACGCGCCGCCGATGTAGAGAAAGATCAGCGCGATGGCGGCGCTATTTCTTCGAGCGGGAGGAGAACCATGATCCCCCGCCCAGCACGGTGATGCCGAGGAAGAAGCCGAAATCATACCAGCCCCCGCGATTGGGCACCGCGTAAACTGCAATTTGGGGATCGAACAGCGACCCGATGAAGGCGAAGGGAAAGATGAACCCGTGCCACAGGCCGAGCAGGAAACCCGGGGCTGAGGCAGATTTCTCAACCACCCCCGGCATCTGCGATGCGCAGGCGGCGAGGAGCAGGGTGAGTCCGATTGTTAAAGCGAGTTTCCTGATCGACATGCCTTTACCTTCCCAAGATGGGCCTGATCCCCTCAACTGGTCCGAGAACGCCCAAGCACAGCGCGAAAGTGGAGACCCAAAAAAGGGGCGAAAAGACCGTGAACATACGCCCAAAAGAGCGAAGCTTCTCCACCGGTATGTCATTTCCTTGCAAGGGCAAGCCGAACAGCGACTTTCCCGCGAAAGGATTTGACTTGGCGTTGGCAAACCTAAGGCCGTTCAAGAACACACCAACACAAATCAAGGTTGATATCCCTATAAAAAACCAGCCATCTGTCATCGATTTATTGACAGCTCAGGCATTCCTCGTAATCAGTCTGCGGAATGCCGGCGAGCAGTTCGATCTTGGCTGCTTCGGAGGTGTTGTCCGCCTCCACGCCGCCGGCGAAGCCCGCGCGCTGGACTGATTTAGAGCGCAGGTAATAGAGCGATTTGATGCCCTTTTCCCATGCCTGGAAATGCAGCATCGCCAGATCCCATTTGTCGACATCGGCCGGAATGAACAGGTTCAAACTCTGCGCCTGGTCGATGAATGGCGCACGGTCGGCGGCATATTCGAGCAGGTAACGCTGGTCGATTTCGAAGCTGGTCTTGTAAACCGCCTTTTCTTCCGCACTCAGGAAATCGAGGTGCTGGACCGAACCGCCCTTCTCCAAGATCGTGTTCCACACATTGGTCGAATCCTTGCTCTTTTCACCGAGCAATTTCTGCAGATAGGGGTTCTTCACCACGAAGCTGCCGGACAGTGTCTTGTGGGTGTAGATGTTTGCCGGGATCGGTTCGATACAAGCGCTGGTGCCGCCGCAGATGATCGAGATCGAGGCGGTTGGCGCGATTGCCATCTTGCAGCTGAAGCGTTCCATTGCGCCCATGTCTTCCGCATCGGGACAAGGGCCGCGTTCCTTGGCCAACATCATGGAGGCTTCTTCCGCCTTGCCGCTGATGTGCTTGAACATCTTCAGGTTCCAGACCTTGGCCATGCTGCCTTCCAGCGGCAGGTTCTTGGACTGGAGGAAGGAATGGAAACCCATCACGCCTAGGCCGACCGAACGTTCGCGCATCGCGCTGTATTTCGCGCGGGCCATTTCTTCGGGTGCCCGGTCGATGTAATCCTGCAGGACATTGTCGAGGAAACGCATGACGTCTTCGATCAAATCCTTGTCGCCGCTCCACTCATCCCATTTTTCAAGGTTGAGCGAGGACAGGCAGCACACCGCCGTACGGTCATTTCCGAGGTGGTCGATGCCGGTCGGCAGGGTGATTTCGCTGCACAGGTTCGAGGTCGAAACCTTCAGCCCCAGATCGCGGTGATGTTTCGGCATCATGCGGTTCACGGTGTCGGAGAAGACGATGTAAGGCTCGCCCGTGGCCAGCCGGGTTTCGACCAGTTTCTGGAACAGCGAACGCGCGTCCACTTCACCGCGTACTTCACCGGTCTTGGGTGACAGCAGCTGGAATTTCTCGCCCGCACGGACCGCTTCCATGAATTTGTCGGTCAACAGCACGCCGTGGTGCAAATTGAGCGCCTTGCGGTTGAAATCGCCCGAAGCTTTACGGATTTCGAGGAATTCCTCGATTTCCGGATGCGAAACATCGAGATAGCAGGCAGCCGAACCGCGCCGCAGCGAGCCCTGCGAAATTGCCAGGGTCAGCGAGTCCATCACACGCACGAAGGGAATGATGCCGCTGGTCTTGCCGTTCAGGCCAACCGGTTCGCCAATCCCGCGAACATTGCCCCAATAGGTGCCGATGCCGCCGCCCTTGGACGCCAGCCAGACGTTTTCATTCCAGGTGTTGACGATGCCTTCGAGGCTGTCGGACACGGAATTGAGATAGCACGAAATCGGCAGGCCGCGGCTAGTGCCGCCGTTGGACAATACCGGCGTTGCAGGCATGAACCACAGGCGGCTGATGTAATCATACAGCCGCTGGGCATGGTCCTGATCATCAGCGTAGGCATCGGCCACGCGGGCGAACAGGTCCTGGAAATTTTCACCCGGCAGCAGGTACCGGTCGATCAGCGTATCCTTGCCGAATTCGGTCAGCAGGTCATCGCGGCTGTTATCCGTAACCACGGTAAAGCGGCGGTCGCGCACCTTCTTGGTGTCGGCCTTGTCCGCAGCGGCGCCAGCGGAATTTTCCAGCACGGCAGAAAGCGCGCCTGTCATCGCGGCGGCAGCCTTCTCAGCCACCAGCTCGTCGCTGCCCATGTCTGCTGTTTCCATCGTCACTGCCTGCTTCTCTTCGCTTTTGGCCGGGCTGGTTACCAGCGCGTTCGGGGTGTCATCAATTGTGTCGTTATTATCCAGATCGAGCCCCATGGCTGCATCGTCCCCGCTTTTGAAATCCATTTCCGCCCCGTCCTATCATGTGGTCAGAACACCGCCCGTTATCAAGCCGATGTTCTACTTCCGTTCGATTCGGCGGAGCATCCCCCCACCTAGCAATTTTCGTTGGGCAGCGGGGAAAAACTTATCCCCCCATATACCCACAGTCACTACGGATTGCCCCTTGCAAACCCCCGAATCTCTCCCGATCCGCCTTGCATGGGCAGTCGATCAAGCAACAAGGTCTAGTGGGTGCCCCCCGGTAACCAACCACTAGATAGTGAATCAGTGCGGCCATTCACGCAAGAGGGTAAATTCGATTTAACCTTAACTCCCAAGCTGCCGGGCAGGGTGTGTTGCCAGCATCACACGCCGCGACGCGTGGAGAAACCTTGGCTGGCGAGATGCGCAAGTCCAAAAATGAATCTGCGAAAAAATATTTCGCGGGATAAGATGGCTTCAGGGCTTTGAATCAATCGAATCGATGCGAGTAATTTTCGTTCGTCATCTGCAGCAGGAATTTGCCAATGTTCAACATCATCGGAGCCGTGATTTCCGGCCTGCTGATCGGTGCACTCGCCCGGTGGTTTTATCCCGGCGCGGTGGAGATGGGCTGGTTGTGGACCATCGGGCTGGGGATCGGCGGATCGCTGCTGGCGGGATTGCTGGCGCACCGCGGGCGCTCCGGCTTTCACCAGGCAGGCTGCCTCGCGTCGGTGCTGGGCGCGATGGCCCTGATCTTTATCGGGCGCCTGCTGGGCGCAGGGTGATCACTCTGCGGGCGGCGTCATCTGCCGGTCCAGATCGTCCATCCGGCGGCGCAAGAAGGGGCCCAGCAGGATGATTGCTGTCGCGCCCGCCAGCGCGATCCCTGAATTCATCAGCCAGAATTGCCACGCAGGCATCACCTCGTAATAACGGGCGATGGTGCCTGATCCGATGCCCGACGCGAAAGCGACCAGATAAACGCAGGCCATCATGGTCGAATTTATCCGCGCCGGCGCGCGCCGGGAAACCAGTGCCAGCAGCGTGGGCCAGCCCCACATGAAGCTTATGCCCGACAGGCAGAAAGTGATGATCGGATAGATGATCGACACCTTGCCGCCATCCGCCAGATAGTCTCCCATCGCCAGGGACCCCGCCGCCAGCGCCATGATCACCGATCCGATGGCGATCTTGCCCAGGTCGTCCGGCTCTGCCCCGCGGTTGGCTTGCCCGCGCCACAGGATAATCAGCAGCGGGACAACCAGCACTGAGGCCAGTGCATCTTCCGAGGCGAACCAGGGTACCGGCACCGCGCCAAGCGGCGTTTCCAGCGCCACCCGCTCGGCCACGAACAGCAGGCCGACATTGGACAGTTGGTCATACACCAAAGACCAGAATACCGAGATCAGCATCACGCCGACCACCAGCGCCATCATCTGCCAGTCGACGCCGGTCATGGGCGGACGCTGGTCGGCCTCGCCCTTCACCGGTTTGGCCCGCTCGGCGGCGAAATGGGGCATTCCGATGAAATAGGTGATCGCTGCAACCAGCATCATGACGCCGGCCAGCCCAAACCCGAAATGCCAGCCATAGACCTGCGCCAGCAGGCCGCACACCAGCGGCCCGAAGATTGCGCCGACGTTGATTCCGGTGCTGAAAATGGTGAAGCCGCGCGTGCGCCGCGCCTCGTCATCGCGCGGATATAGGTGGCCCACTTGCGCCGCGATATTGCCCTTAAGGCAGCCTGACCCTAGCACCAGAAACAGCAGCGCGAGCAGGAAGCTGGCATCGAAGATCATCGCGAAATGTCCCCCGGTCATCAGCGCGATACCGATCATCACGGTCTTGCGCGATCCCAGCCAGCGGTCGGCCAGCAGGCCGCCGAACAGCGGTGTGAAATAGACAAATCCGCTATACAGGCCGAATGTCTGGCTGGCGAAAGCCTGGGTCGACAGGGGGCCGAAAATCCCCTCCACCACATTGCGATACGCGCCCATCCCGGCGACATTTTCTATCCGGCCCGGCAGCAGCAATTCCTGCACCATGTACAGGATCAGCAGCGCGCGCATCCCGTAGAAGGAGAACCGCTCCCAGATCTCGGTAAAGGCCAGGAAGGCCAGCCCCTTGGGATGACCCCAGATGGTGTCTCCCGAAGCATTTGCCGTCCCCGTAGCCGCCCCAGTCGCAGTCGCCGCAGTGTTCATCCGGAAGTCCCCTGTCTGCGCGCCCGGACCGAAGCTGCACAGCGAGCGGGAGAACGGTCAAGTCCCGGTCAGGAAATCACGGTTTTTTAGCGGGGTGGGCTTTTTAACGGGGGTGGGCCTCTGCAGCATGTTCGGCAATGGCATCGGCCATTGGTTCTACCAGTTCTACAGGCAGATCATGGCCCATTCCCGGAAACAGTTTCAGCTTCGCGCCGGAAATATGTTTCGCGGTGTCATGCGCGCCTTCTACCTTGACCAGCGGGTCCGCTTCGCCGTGAACCACCAGCGTCGGCGCGGTAACTTGTGCCAGCCGCACGCGCCGGTCGCCATCGGCGATGATCGCGGCCATCTGGCGGGCCATCCCGGCGGGATAGAAACTGCGCTTGAAATTGCGTTCGATCTTCTGGTGCAGCACTGCCTCGTCCGCCGGATAGGCCGGGCTACCGATGGCGCGTGCGACGCGCACGCCGTGGGCGCGGATCGTTTCCATTTCGGTGTTCGCCGGACGGGTGGTGAGGGCGGACATGGCTTCCTTGTCGGCAGGCGGTATGCTGCGGTGGCCGGTGGTCGACATGATCGAGGTGAGCGACAGCACGCGTTCGGGATATTCGGCCGCGATCAGCTGGGAAATCATCCCGCCCATCGAAGCGCCGACGATATGCGCCCGGTCGATCCCGAGCGCATCGAGAAGCCCGATCCCGTCCGCCGCCATTTCGGACAGCGTATAGGGCACCTTGGGCTTGATCCCGAAGCGCGCTTTCAGAAAAGTCCACGGGATCGAAACCTTGGCGGCATCGTCGAATTTATGGCTCAGGCCGATATCGCGATTGTCATAGCGGATCACGCGATACCCTCGTGCGACCAGCGCCTCGACCAGCTCCATCGGCCACAGCGTCAATTGCGCGCCCAGCCCCATGACCAGCAGCATCGCCGGGTTGGTTTCCTCGCCGTAGGATTCGTATTCGATGGCAATGTTGTTGGCGGTGATCTGGGGCATGAATTAGACAACTTTCGTATTGAACAGGGAGCCGACGCCTGCGGTGACGGCCATGGCCAAAGCACCCCAGAAAACGACCCGGACAATTGATTTGAGAACCGGCGCGCCGCCCGCGCGGGCGCCCAGCCAGCCAAGCACGATCAGGAAAACCAGCGACGCGGCGATAACACCGACTGCCACCATGGCCGCTGGTAACAGCAGGACCACCAGCAAAGGTAAAGCCGCACCGGTGGAAAATGTCGCCGCCGATGCCAGCGCAGCCTGCAGCGGACGCGCTGTAGTGAGATCGGAAATGCCAAGCTCCTCGCGGGCGTGGGCAGCAAGTGCGTCGTGCGCAGTCATCTGGCGGGCAACCTCGCGGGCCAGGTCGGGCTCGAGGCCGCGCTGGGTATAGATGGCGGCCAGTTCATCCAGTTCGAATTCGGGCTGGTCCTGCAGTTCCTTGCGCTCTCGCTCCAGATCGGCATTTTCGGTATCGGACTGCGAGCTGACCGAGACATATTCCCCCGCCGCCATCGACAATGCGCCCGCCACCAGCCCGGCCGATCCGGCCAGCAGGATCGCAGGCTTGTCCGCCGATGCCGCAGCAACCCCGACGATCAGGCTGGCGGTCGAGACAATCCCGTCATTCGCGCCGAGCACCGCCGCCCGCAACCATCCGATGCGCGCAATATTGTGGGATTCGGTATGCAGCCTGCTCATGCGTTCGCCCTTCCGGTCAACGAGCGCGTTACGGTACCAGTACCGTATCGCGCGCGACCTCATCCGTTTCGGGATAATCGAGTGTATAATGCAGCCCCCGGCTTTCGTGCCGGGCCAGCGCGCTGTTGACGATCAGTTCGGCGCTTTGCAGCAGGTTTCTAAGTTCGATCAGATCGGTCGTAACCCGGAAATGTCCGTAATAATCGGCCACTTCATCGTTTAGCAGGCGGATCCGGTGCTTGGCGCGCTCGAGCCGTTTGGTGGTGCGCACGATACCGACATAGTTCCACATGAAGCGGCGGATCTCGGTCCAGTTCTGCTTGATGATCACTTCTTCGTCCGAATCCGTGACGCGGCTTTCGTCCCATGCACGCACCGGAGGCGGGGCTTCGTAACTGTCCCATTTATCCAGAATATCGGCTGCCGCAGCTTCGCCAAACACGAAACATTCCAGCAGCGAGTTGGACGCCAGGCGGTTAGCGCCGTGCAGCCCGCTCTCGGTGCATTCGCCCGCTGCATACAGGCCCGGCAGGTCGGTGCGGCCCGCCAGGTCGATCAGGATGCCGCCGCATGTATAATGCTGCGCAGGTACCACCGGGATCGGGCCCTTGGTCATGTCGATCCCCAGTCCCATCAGCTTTTCATGGATGGTGGGGAAGTGTTCCATCACGAATTCAGGCGGCTGATGGCTGATATCCAGATGGACATAATCGAGGCCGTAACGCTTGATCTGGTCATCGATTGCCCGCGCGACCACATCGCGCGGGGCCAGTTCCATGCGTTCCGGATCATAATCAGCCATGAAGCGGTGGCCGGTTTCGGGGTGGAGCAGATGGCCGCCCTCGCCGCGCACGGCCTCCGTAATCAGGAAGTTCTTGACCTCCAGATTATACAGGCAGGTCGGGTGGAACTGCATCATTTCCATGTTGGAAACCCGCGCACCCGCGCGCCACGCCATCGCGATCCCATCCCCCGTCGCGCCGCGCGGAGAGGTCGAGAATTGATAGACGCGGCCTGCCCCGCCCGCCGCCATGATCGTGGCGTGGGCAGTGTGCGCCTCGACCTTGCCGGTCGCATCGTCCAGCGCATAGGCGCCCCACACTCGGCCCGACCCTGAGTATTTCTCCTCGTGCTTGCCGGTGATCAGGTCGACGCAGGTGCGGCCCGGAAGCATGGTGATGTTGGGATTGGCATTGGCTGCTTTCAGCAGGGCTTCCTGCACCGCCCAGCCGGTCGCATCGTTCACATGAACGATCCGCCGGTGCGAATGGCCGCCTTCGCGCGTCAGGTGCAGGTCGGAGCCTTCTTCGTTGAAGGGCACGCCCAGTTCCACCAGCCGCGCGATGGAATGCGGCGCGCGTTCGATCACATATTCGACCGTTTCCAGCCGGTTGAGGCCCGCGCCCGCGCGCATCGTGTCATGAATGTGGTTTTCGAACGTATCACCCGCATCCAGCACCGCCGCGATCCCGCCCTGCGCCCACGCAGTGCTGCCGCCGTCGAGCGAACCCTTGGCGAGGACCAGCACTTTCTTTTGCTCGGCCAGCGCCAAAGCTGCAGTGAGGCCGGCCGCGCCCGAACCGATGATCAGGACGTCATGTGTTTGGATGTTCATGCCGCCTCATGCCTGCCCGAGTGCCGGCACGCAAGATTCTGCACGATCACAAGATTTCCGCCGTGACCAGACGGTAGCCCATGTCGCAAGTTTCCTGGTCGTGCAGCGCGCCATATCGCTCATCCCATTTGCCGCTCTCAAGATCACTTTCGAGCCGCTTCAGCCCATCCTCGACGCCTTCGATACGCCAGAACGAAGAGCTGCCATTCCTGATGCGTGCATCAAGATAGGCACTGGGCCTGCGCCAATAAGCATAGAGGAAACCGTCGCTGCAATCGTGGGGAACCGGAACAGGCGTGACTTCGATCTTCCCAAGCGAGCGGGCGTAGAATTCCATCGGCGGCATCTGCCCCGCGTCGAGCGACACCAATTGGGGCCAATAGTCCATCTGCCATGCGTCCCGGAATGCAGGATCATAGGTCAGAATGACGATCCGTTTGCGGGATACCCGCCGCATTTCAGCCAGGCCTTGTCCCTGATCACTCCAATGATGAACGGTTAGAATGGCCATCGCGGCGTCGAAATTGTCTTCAGCAAATGGCAGGGCTTCGGCAGTTCCCTGAACCACCGGAGCAGCATGGTCCGGACGCTGACGGATCATTTCGATCGAGGGTTCGATTGCGATGACGTTACGATCAACCGGCTCGTAAGATCCGGCCCCCGCGCCCACGTTCAACACTGTGGACGCATCCCCCAAGGCGTGATTGATCAATCCGGCAATGCGCGGATCAGGGGTTCGCAGCTTCGAATAATCGACCCCGATCGTATCGTAGAGCGCGGTCACTTTGCACTGGTTAGCGAAACAAACACATCTTCCAGATCAGCTTCGCGGGTGGTGACATCTTCTACCACCAGCCCCTGTTCCTGCAGGATCGCAAGCACTTGTCCGGCGGTCAGGCGGTCCTTGTTATAGGTTACCTCGACACCGCGCGGCCCGGCCAACTCGCTTTTCACGAAGGCTTCATGGACCGGCGCGGACGCCAGATCGCTGCCAACGGTGACCGCGACGATCTTCTCCCGCGCCATGTCGACCATCTCGCGGGTTGGCTTGTTGGCAATCAGCTCGCCGTGGTTGATGATCGCGATCCGGTCGCACAATTCCTCGGCTTCTTCGAGATAGTGCGTGGTCAGCACCACCGTGACCCCGTCATCATTGAGGCTGGTCACCAGTTCCCACAGCAGCTTGCGCAATTCCACATCGACCCCTGCGGTCGGCTCGTCCAGGATCAGGATCGGCGGCGAATGGACCATCGCCTTGGCGATCAGCAGCCGGCGCTTCATCCCGCCCGACAATGTCCGGGCATAGGCATCGCGCTTGTCCGCCAGATGCACCGCCTTCAACAGCGCTTCGGACCGGCGCAACGATTTGGCGATGCCGTAAAACCCGGCCTGGTTTTCCAGCACTTCGTAAGGCGTGAAAAACGGATCGAAGACGATTTCCTGCGGCACGATCCCGATGGAACGTTTCGCATTGCGGGTCTGCGTGTCGATATCGAAGCCCCAGATCTCCGCACTGCCGCTGGTCTTTGTTACCAGCCCTGCAAGGATGTTGATCAAGGTTGATTTGCCCGCACCGTTGGGCCCGAGCAGCCCGAATATGCCGCCTTCGGGCACATCGAAACTTACGCCTTTCAGCGCCAGTTTGCCATCCGAACCTTTTTCGCCCGCGTAACGTTTTACGAGATCACGGATGGCGATCGCGGGAAGTGCCGGGGTTTCGGGTGCGGATTGAACAGTCATTGCGCCACCTAGTGCGCGCAGCGGTGGGCCGTAAAGCGGTTTTAGCTAAGGCAAATGTTTACCGCGCCGTTAACCATGAAGCCTGCCGGGAAGTTTACGCCTTGCGCACTAATGGGCTTGGAATGAATTCGCAGCCATCTTTTCCCGGTTCCACAACGCGGGGCTTTTGCAGCATGCTCATGGCGTGCGGCGCGCTGCTGTTTGCCTGCATGCCAGCAGGTCCGGCGATGGCGCAGTCAACCGACACGGTAGATGTGCGCGCAACCCTGCTGGGCGAACTCACCCTGATAAAGACCGAAGACCTCGATTTCGGCGGCATCGCCGGGTTGGTGGCCGGTACGGTCGCCATGACCGCAACTGCCAGCCCGACCTGCACTGCGTCGGCCGGGCTGGTTCATTCCGGTGCTTGCCAGCCAGCAACCTTCGTCGGCAAGGGACAGAACGGGCGGATCGTCCGGATCAAGAAACCCAATTCCGACCGAATCACACTGACCGGGCCGGGGACCGACATGACGATCACCAATCTGGTGCTGAACGGGAACCCGGAATTGACCACGATCCAGCAAACATCGGGCTTCAGCCGGTTCCGGATCAGCTCCGCATCAGGGTTCTTTACCTTTCGACTGGGCGGCCGATTGAATGTTGGCGCTAACCAGCTGGGCGGCCTCTACACTGGCACATTTAACATCGACATCAATTACGATTGATTGGGACCGCGGCCCGCTTGCGAATCCGATCGCGAGTGCCTATCCGCATTTCGTATGAACATTCCCCCGCCAGAAACCATTCTTGTCGATCACACCCGCGTCAGCTGTGACGGGGCCAGCGCCATTCGCGGCCCGTCCGCCGGGGACGGAAATTATACGCCTGCCGCGCTGGGACATCCGCGCATCTATCTGGAAATCGACGAGCATGGCTATGTCGATTGTGGCTATTGCGACCGCCGCTTCGTGCTCAAAGGCGGTCCGGCGGACGGAGTGGATCAGGCAATCCTGCCGGACATTTCCGCAGGCGCAAGCTAGGAAACGCCGGTTACCAGATGCGTAGCGGAAACGTTTACGCCCGATCCGGCCAATTCCTCCGTATTCCTGAACAATGGTAAGCCGCAATTAACCCTGCGTCTTGACCATCTTCAATCACCAGAAATTGTATCCTGCTGCCCGATAAGGTGACGATTGTCAGGGGCAGTGTTTATCATGTTCGTCAAAATCATTTCAGCATTCAACCAGACGGGTAAGCAGGCCCGGAGCCGGGGCAGCCACGCCATGCGCCGCATGGCGTGTGCCGCGCTGCCGGCGTTGGTTTTCGCCGCTCCGGCTCATGCCGCGGACAATGCCACTGCCGATGCAGAGGCAGAAGTCATCGACGGTTTCCAGCTGCAGAATGTCGATCCGCTGCAATTCGGGCGGATTGTGCCCAGCGGGCTGGGCGGGACGGTGACGATCAACGTCAATACCGGCGTCGTCACCACTCTGGGACAAGTCGTCGCAGTCGGTAACAACCAGACCCGCGCACGGTTCACCGTGAAGGCTCCGATTGGTATCATCATGATCCTGGCAGGCGATCCAACCGTCGAGCTGACCCGCGTGGGCGGCACAGAAACCATGACCGCATCGCTAACCCACCGGGGCACAACCGGCTTGGTCACGACGGCCGTGTTCGGCTTGCCCATCGGCCTGTTGGCCATTGCGCCGGATCAGGAAATCCATACCGGCGGATCGCTGGCGGTTGCCGGGAGCCAGGCCGAGGGGACCTATGAAGGCAGTTTCACGCTGATGGCCTCCTATCTCTAGGGCTCCTAGCTTTGATACTATTGCCGCCCTATATTGACGGGCATGAGCACATTCGACCCCGCAACATTGCTGTATGCCGATGGCAAGCTGACCCCCTCCCAGGCGCAGGCACTCGCTGCCGAAACCCTGTCGCACTGCGATGATGGCGAACTGTATCTCCAATATTCTGCCAGCGAGGCATTCACGTTCGATGATGGCCGGCTGAAAACCGCCGACTATTCGCGCGATTCCGGATTTGGCCTGCGCGGTATTTCCGGCGAGACGACCGGGTTTGCCCATTCCAACGATATCAGCGCAGCAGCAATCCGCCGGGCCGGGGAAACGCTGCAATTGCTCGACCCGGCAAAGGGCCAGCCGGCCCCGCCCCCGCGCCAGAACAACCGCCACCTATATACCGATGCCAGCCCGCTGGACGCGGTACCTTTCGCGAAAAAGGTGCAACTGCTCGAGGCCATCAATGCTGCCGCCCGCGCCCGCGATCCCCGCGTGGCCCAGGTCACCGCATCGCTATCGGGCAGCTGGAACGTGGTAGAGATCGTGCGGGCCGACGGGTTCGTTGCACGTGATATCCGCCCGCTGGTGCGGCTGAATATCTCCATCGTCGCAGAGGCGAACGGGCGCCGCGAAACCGGCAGCTTCGGCATGGGCGGGCGCTATCTGTATGACCGGCTGTTCGACCCGGCGGAATGGAACCGCGGACTGGATATGGCGGTGGCGCAGGCGATGACCAATCTGGACAGCGTCGATGCACCCGCGGGCGAAATGACCGTGCTGCTCGGTCCCGGCTGGCCCGGCGTGCTGCTGCACGAAGCCATCGGCCACGGGCTGGAAGGCGATTTCAACCGCAAGGGCACCAGCGCCTTTTCCGGCCGGTTGGGCGAACGCGTAGCGGCGCCGGGCGTCACCGTGGTCGATGATGGTACCATTGAAAACCGGCGCGGGTCGCTGTCGATCGACGATGAAGGCACACCGACCTCCGAAACCGTATTGATCGAGGACGGTATCCTCAAAGGCTACATGCAGGACCGCCTGAATGCGCGGCTGATGGGCGTGGCGGCAACCGGCAACGGGCGGCGCGAAAGTTACCAGCACGCGCCCATGCCGCGCATGACCAACACTTTCATGCGCAGCGGCACCGATGATCCGGCGGAGTTGCTGTCGCGCGTCAGGAAAGGCATTTTCGCCAAGAGCTTCGGCGGCGGACAGGTCGATATCGTGTCGGGCAAATTCGTGTTTTCCTGCACCGAGGCCTATCTGGTCGAGAACGGCAAACTGGGCGCCCCGATCAAGGGCGCGACCCTGATCGGAGACGGCCCCAGCGTGCTGACCAAGGTGCGCGGCATCGGCAATGACCTCGCGCTGGACGAAGGCATCGGCGTGTGCGGCAAAGGCGGGCAGAGTGTTCCGGCAGGAGTTGGCCAGCCGACCTTGCTGGTGGACGGTTTGACGATTGGCGGCACGGCATGATCTGGCGCCCGAACTGACGCAAGAGCACGGCTCGACCGGCAAGATCATTCAAGTCAGCGTGCATTCAGAGAAATTTGCTATGCTGAACCGATTGGAGAAACAGTCATGCTGACCAAATCGCGACTCGCGCATGCCAAGCTGCCTACCCTGGCAGCGATGTGCCTGCTCGCGCTCCCCCTCGCCGTTCAGGCCGCTGATGAAACCAGGCCAGGCGGCAATGAAGCGGGCGAGGCAGAACTCGCGAAACTGCTCGAAGGCCGCACCAAGGGTGAACCGAAGAACTGTCTGTCGAATTCCCAGCGGCGAAGTATGCAAATCATCGACCGCACCGCTTTCGTTTTTCGCGATGGCGACACAATCTACGTAAACCGCCCGAATGGTGCCAATTTCCTCGACAATTTTGATGTCCCGGTTTTCCGCATCTTCGGTTCGGACCTGTGCCGCCTCGATCATGTGGAACTGCGCGACCGGACGTCCGGCATCGGCGGCCCGGTCGTGGTCCTGAATGATTTCATCCCCTACAAACTTGAGAAGGAGCCGAAGGTATGATCTGGAATAATCTGCTCACCGCCTTGGCAGCTGCCAGCATGCTGGCAGCACCAGCCGCGGCAAATGAAGACGCCGCAGCGGCCCCCACGAAGGGCGAAGTAAAGCTGGCCAAACTTCTAGAAGGCCGGGTCGCGGGAGAACCGCGTAGCTGTGTGCGCAGCCTGCCGAGCGAAAGGATCGAGGTGATCGACGGAACCGCGCTTGTAGTTGGCCGCGGCAATACGATCTACGTCAATATTCCGCATGATCCGGAATCGCTGGACGATTCCGATGTGCTGGTTATCCGCCGGACCAATGGAACCAGCCTGTGCCGCCTCGACTGGATTGAAACGCACGACCGATTTGTCGGGTTCTATACCGGCAACGTGATGCTGTCCGATTTCGTGCCCTACACCCGCGTCAAGGATGCGCCGGACGAAGGCTGAGAAGGCTCCACCTTTTCAGCCTTCCACGGATCAGCGGATCGCATTCATCCGGTCGATGATCGCTTCGGCCTGTATCATGATCCGGTCGATCAGTTCCTGACAGGTCGGGATGTCGTGGATCAGCCCGGCCACCATGCCGCAGCTCCACGCGCCCGCATCCATCTCGCCGTGCATCATGATCCTGGGATAGACCCCGGCGACTTCCTCGATGATGTCTTCGAATTTGAGGTCATCGCCGAGCGCCTTTTCCTTCTCCAGCAGCCGTTCGACCGCAGCATTGTTCATCACCCGCTCTGTGTTGCGTAGCGGGCGCATCACCAGCCGCGTGTCCAGCTCGCTCGCCGCGACAATGGCCTGTTTCACATTCTCGTGAACCGGCGCTTCCTTGGTGGCGATGAAGCGGGTGCCCATGTTCATGCCCGATGCCCCCATTGCGATGGAGGCCATCAACGAGCGGCCATCGGCCATCCCGCCGGATGATACGAAGGGAATTTCCAGCTCGTCCGCCGCGCGCGGCAGCAGGATGAAATTGGGCACATCATCCTCGCCCGGATGGCCGCCGCATTCGAACCCGTCGACCGACACCGCATCGCAGCCGATGCTCTGCGCCTTCAGCGCGTGGCGCACGGCGGTGCATTTGTGGATCACCTTGATGCCCGCGTCCTTGAGGTACGGCAGCACGGCCACCGGATTGTTGCCCGCGGTTTCCACCACGGTCACGCCGCCTTCGATGATTGTCTTGATGATCGCAGGATAATCGGGCGCATTGACCGTGGGCAGGAAGGTCACGTTCACCCCGATCGGCTTGTCGGTCATATCCTTGCAGCGGGCAATTTCATTGGCAAGATCGGCGGGGGTCTTCTGGGTCAGCGCGGTGATGATCCCCAGCCCGCCAGCATTAGAAACCGCCGCCGCCAGTTCCGCGAAGCCGACATAATGCATGCCGCCCTGAATGATGGGATGCTGGATGCCGAACATTTCGGTGATGGCGGTTTTCATGTATTTTCCTCTCCATTGATCCGGCAGTCTGCGTAATATTCGCAGAGATCGTTGACCGGGCAGATTTCGCATTTGGGCACACGGGAAACGCACACCTTCTTGCCGAACTGAATGAGCCAGAAATGCCCGTCTCGCAAGGCCCAGCTCGGGGCCCGCTGCTCAAGCTGGGATGCCGTAACGTCAGCGGTTTTCGCATCGGTCAGGCCGATCCGGTTACACACCCGGTGGACATGGGTATCGACCGCAATCACGTCCTGCCCGAAGGTGAAAGATTGCACGATATCGGCGCATTTCCGGCCAATTCCTGGCAGGGACAGCAGCCTATCCCGCGTGCTGGGCACAATTCCGCCATGGTCAGCCAGCAACGCCTCGCAAAACTTGCGGATGTTGCGGGTTTTGACATTGTAGAGGCCGGCGGGTTTGATAGCGGCTGCAATGTCGCAGTCATCCAGTTCGAGCATGTCCTGCGGCGTTGCAGCAAGCGCAAACAGCGCTTGCGCCGCCTTGGCAGTGTTCCGGTCGAGTGATTGGGCGGAAAGCATGCAGGATACGCAGGACCGGAATGCATCGGGCTGTCCCTTCGGCCCTTTGGCATCCTTGGCACGCCCCGGCATTTCTGCCTGCAATCGCCTGAAAACCTCTTCCGTCTGTTCGTCATCCAGCAAAGTCGTCATGGTGTGAAAGCGAACCGCATGCGTATCCGTTCCTGCTTGCAAAGGCTGCCGCCCTATTCGATCATGCGGCCCACCAAAAACAGAGAGAAAATGCCATGGTTTCCGCGCAAACGCCCATCGGTTCGCCATTCGGCTATCGCTCCACCGCTATGGAAGTAGCCGAGGGCATCGACCTGACCGGCAAGACCATCGTCGTTACCGGTGGATATTCCGGCCTGGGCACCGAGACTGTCCGCGCGCTGGTGAGCCGGGGCGGGCATGTGATCGTCGGCGCGCGCAGGCCCGATACGGCGCGGCAAGTGCTGGATGATATGGACGGGATCATCACCATCCTGCCGCTCGACCTGTCCGATCCGGCCTCCATCGACAATTTCGCGGTCGAGGTTGCCGGGCTGACGAACAGACTGGATATTTTGGTCAACAATGCGGCGATCATGGCCAACCCGCTCACCCGCGATGCGCGGGGGTATGAAAGCCAGTTCGCGACCAATCATCTGGGGCATTTCCAACTGACCGCGCGATTGTGGCCGCTGCTGGTGGCCGCCGATAAGGCCCGCGTGGTGGTGCTGTCTTCCGCCGGGCACCTGCTCAACGGACTGGATCTGGACGATCCCAATTTCGTGACCCGGGAATATCAGAAATGGCCTGCTTACGGTCAGGCGAAGTCGGCCAATGCGCTGTTTGCGCTGCAACTGGACACGCTGGGCGAGCCGCACGGCGTGCGCGCATTCGCGGTTCATCCCGGCGGTATCGTGACCCCGCTCCAGCGGCATCTGACGATGGAGGAACAGGTCGCAATGGGCTGGTTCGATGAACAGGGCAACGTCAACGAGGTATTCAAGACAGCCGAACAAGGCGCATCCACCAGCGTGTGGTGCGCAGTCTCGCCGCTGCTCGACGGCATGGGGGGCGTCTATTGCGAGAATTGCAATGTGGGCGAGTTGGTGAGCGAAGATACCCCGCGCGGATCGGGCGTTTCGCCGCATATCCGGGACGAGAAGTTGGCGCGGGATGTGTGGGACATATCGGAAGAACTGACGGGGGTCAGCTTCGCCGCCTAGCCTGGGCGAAAGCGCACAGGTCCTCCACCGGACAGATGCTGCAATTCGGCGCCGTGGGCCGGCAAATCTGCTGCCCCAAGGCTTTCACCCGCAAATGATGTTCATCGATCTGGGCCGGCGACCAGTCCGGCGGCATCACCGGCATCAGGTCATCATAGGCGCGCCCCGTGTCCGCCTTGGGCGGGACCAGCCCCATGCGCTGCATGATCCGGCGGTGATGGCTGTCGATCACCAGAGCGCGCCGCTCAAAAATGCTGGTGTTCATTACCCCCGCGGCAATCTTGCGCCCAACGCCGGGCAGCGTCTCCAGCCAGTCCATCGCCTCGCCGGTTTCCAGATTGGATAGGTGCCGCAAGTCGGCTGCGCCGCGCTGGGCGATGATCGCGGACAGGCAATCCTTGAGCCGCCGCGCCGATTGTTCGGGAAAAGTCTGGCGGGAAAGGATCGCGGTCAGTTCATCCTGCGGCGCACCCGCAACTGCCTCCCACGAACCGAATGTCTCCAGCACCAGATCGGTCGCGGCATTCGAGACCGGCGTCTTGGTCAGCGCACCGACCACCCCCTGCACCAGCGTCCACACCGGATCACGGCGTTTGCCAGGGAGGCGAATGATTTGGCCAAAGCGCTCGATCAACGCAGTTTGTAGCTGCAGCAATATGTCTGTGCGTGGGTCGGGGCCTAACGAAAGCTGCATCTTTCAAAGATGGTGCGATCTGTAGTTCCGACAAGCCCACGCACAAACCCGAGTGCCATGGGCCGAAGCGCCCGGACGGGGATATTCTCTGACCAGGAAAATCCTGTCCGCCCGGGGCTCCCAGATCGCTGCTGCTAGATCACAGGGTTCGATTCAGCGGCGCAGTTGGCCGCGAATCGCTCCATTTGGATATTCGGCGGTGTGTATGTTGACATAGAAGGCTTCCGGATTGTCTTCGATCCGGTCCTGCGTCCATTCCGAGCCATCGGCGCAGCCCTTGTAGCCGCCTTCATTGGCGGGTTTCAGTGTGAACACGGGCGGGCCATTCACGCCGCTGGCGCCGATGTGGATGTGCGCGGCGGTGATCGGGCCGATATTGCGAATATCGTTGATATCCCAGCAGACCTGACCGAATTCATCGGAAATGGAAATTTCTGCCTTGCCCGCGCCATCGCGGTCCCCGCCGCCGACCTCCTGCGCGCCGGTCAGTGTGGCGTAGAATGTATCGGATGTTTCTTCGGCGATTGTTTCTTCAACGGTTGCACAGCCAGCCAGCGCAAAAGCGCCGGCCATAGTGCCGACCATAATCATCGAACGTAACTTCATCATATCACCTCTCCAGATTGTCGGCGTTATGCCGCCTGTGAGGAGAAAAACGGTCGAGAGACGAAAATCGTTCCGTCAGCCCGGCCATGTTATCAGGAACTTACTCCCACTCAATCGTACCGGGCGGCTTGCTGGTGTAATCATACACCACGCGGTTCACGCCCTTTACTTCGTTGACGATGCGCGTGGCGCAGCCGGTCAGGAAGCTGGCGTCGAAGGGGTAGACATCTGCCGTCATACCATCGGTGCTGGTCACCGCGCGCAGGCCGCAGACGCTTTCATAGGTGCGCGCATCGCCCATCACGCCGACGGTTTTTACCGGCAGTAGCACGGCGAAGGCCTGCCAGATCGCGTCGTATAATCCGGCATTGCGGATTTCTTCCAGATAGATCGCATCGGCCTTGCGCAGGATATCGCAGCGTTCCTTGGTCACTTCGCCGGGAATGCGGATCGCCAGGCCGGGGCCCGGGAACGGGTGACGGCCGACAAAGATTTCCGGCAGGCCCAGCTCGCGGCCGAGTTCGCGCACTTCGTCCTTGAACAATTCACGAAGCGGTTCGACCAATTGCATATTCATGCGTTCGGGCAGGCCGCCGACATTGTGGTGGCTCTTGATCGTCACGCTCGGGCCTCCGGTGAAGGACACGCTTTCGATCACGTCGGGATAGAGCGTGCCCTGCGCGAGGAAATCTGCCCCGCCGATGGCTTTCGCTTCCTTCTCGAACAGATCGATGAAAGCACCGCCGATGAATTTGCGCTTCTTTTCCGGATCGGTCAGTCCGGCCAGTCCCGTGAGGAACATCTCCTCTGCATCCACATGGACTAGCGGGATGTTATAATGATCGCGGAACAGGGTCACGACCTGCTCCGCCTCGTTCAGGCGCATCAATCCGTGGTCAACGAAGACGCAGGTCAGCTGTTCGCCGATCGCCTCGTGGATCAGCACCGCGGCAACCGCGCTATCGACCCCGCCCGACAAGCCGCAAATGACTTTCCCATCCCCCACTTGCGCGCGGATTTCGTCGATCTTGTTCTTGCGAAACTCGGCCATAGTCCAGTCGCCCGCCAGTCCGCAGACATGGTGCACGAAATTGGCGAGCAGTTTCCCGCCGTCGGGCGTGTGGACCACTTCCGGGTGGAACTGGGTGCCGTAGAATTTGCGTTCCTCATCCGCGATCACCGCGAAAGGCGCGCCGTCGCTGGTGGCGACGATTTCGAAACCAGGGGCGAATTTGGTGACCTTGTCGCCGTGGCTCATCCATACCTGATGCCGCTCGCCCTCGGCCCACAACCCGTCGAACAGGGCGCAGGGCTTGGTCACGGTCAGGAAGGCGCGACCAAACTCGCCGCCTTCACCTGTTTCGTGGCCGGGCCGCACTTCGCCGCCGAGCTGGTGGCTCATCACCTGCTGGCCGTAACAGATACCAAGAATCGGGACGCCCGCCTCGAACAGCATCTGCGGTGCGCGCGGGCTGCCCTCGTCCGGCACTCCGGCGGGCGATCCCGACAGGATGATGCCCTTGGGCTTGAGGCGGTGAAACGCCTCCTCCGCCACGGTGAAGGGCGCGATTTCGGAGTAAACCCCGGCTTCGCGCACGCGGCGGGCGATCAATTGGGTCACCTGGCTGCCGAAATCGACAATCAGGATGCAATCGGGGCCCGAATCGATGCTGGAATCGGTTGCAGAATCAGCTTGGTCAGTGGTCATTCGGCGGGGTTAGGATGCAGTGCGGAGGCTGGCAAGCGGGCGAGCATCAAACCCGGCGCGGCATCAACAGTTCCGGCCACATCCTCGAGCTTCGCAAGTGCGGTTACCGGCCAAATGTTAGTTGCAAAAAACTGAACATCAGTCGCGATTTTCTCATTTGTATAAAGCCTGCTGTAATATTATTTCAATAGCACAGCCGGTCGACAAACCCTCTCCTCTCCCCCTGTCGGCACGGCGATAACAAAAACAGGAGCATCTCGATGCACAAATTAGCATCCCATGTCCTGGCCTTCCTCGCAGCCGTTTCGATAAGCGGTGTGATGATCGGCGTCCCGATCGTTTAACGATCCGGCGCCTGATCT
>JBFEKH010000028.1:5000-22196 GCA_041552775.1 Allopontixanthobacter sp. | reverse complement strand
TCCAGGGTTCCTGTGGCATTGAGCCTGGGCAACGGGCCGAGATCACTCACGAAATCGCGCAATTCTGCCTGGCCGCCAGCGGGGTCGCGCATGACGACACTTGTCGGAAAGTCCACCCGGATTGCCTGCATCGGGCGGCCGTGAATGATCGCGCGGCCCTGCACTGCCATGCCGCCGAGATCGTCCAGATTGCCAATCACCGTCTTTGCGCCGGTCTGCAAATCTACCAAGACGCGGCCAATGCCGTCACCGATCATCACCAACCGGCCGAAATTTATGTCGCTTTCGATGGATAGGGCGATGGCGGCATTATTGCCGTTGCCGTTGCCATTGCCGTTGCCATTTCCGTTATTGGGCCGACCGCCGCCTTCACCGCGCGGCGGTGGGTTGGTGTCGCAAAAATCGCATTTGCCCTGCGCTGCGACAGGCAAGGCAGGCAGGCACACCAGCAGAGCAACGCCAATAAGGATGGAGATCAATCGGATCATTGATCGGATATGCCGGATCAAGGTTAATTTAGCGTAAGGGCAAACCCCTAGCTCATCCGAATGCCGCGTAGAGCGCGCGTCCTTCGCATTTCAGCCAGTGATTGGCAGCAAGCAGATCGCCGTCGAATATCCGGTCCAGTGCTGCGTGGAACTGCGGGCCGTGGTCGAAATGCAGCAAATGGGCCACTTCATGGGCGACGACCGACCGGCGGACATTGTCCGGTGCCTGAATCAGCCGCCAATTGATCCGCACAGTACCGCTGCTTGAGCAGCTGCCCCAACGGCGTTGCGCCCGCGAAAGGCGAATATCAGGGGCCGGAACCCCGGCTGCGACGCAATAATGCTGCAGGTCCTTGTCCAGCAAATGCAATGCTTCGCGCTCCAGCCATCTTTGCAGACGGGTGCCGAGATTTTCCTGCGGGCCGCCGATCACCAGCCTATCACCGTCGAGTGCTGGGGTGCGCCGGGCACCGGGCTGCCAATCGATCACCAGATCACGACCGCAATACCGGACCCTGCCCCCGGCCACGGGCGTAGTGGTTTTCGGCAAGGCTTCCAGCTGGCGGGCCAGCCAATCGGCGCGGGAATTGGCGAATTCCAGGGCGTCGGCGGTCCGACCCCATCGCGGCAGGGTAACCCGGGCCTCGCTGCCATCAGGCGCAATCCGCAGCACCACCCGCTTGGCAGTCGGATGCCGCTTGATCGCGATTGGCAGCGCGACGCCGTTTACCTCGACTGTGGGTTCCAGATGATCGCGGCGTAGCCAGTCTAGCATTGGGGCCGCCCTGGCATCAGGGCTAGCGTCACGGCGTTTCCCACTCGACGATATGATGTTCAAGCGGGCCTGAAACAGTTTCGCTGACCACCCGTCCCGCTACCGATACCCCTGCATGCAGCACCGCGTCGCGGTCTCCCGACAGTAAATAATGCCACTCGCGCAGCGGCTTGCCTTCGTGCCGCAAGCGGTAGGCGCAGCTGTCGGGTAGCCATGGAACATCGCCGACAATCTTCAGTGTCAGGCGGAGGCAATCTGGCACGAAAGCTTTCCTGTTGCGATAATCGCTGCATTGCGCAGTGCCGGTGTCGAGCAATTTGCAGGCCACATTGGTATGTTCGACCTGGCCGGTATCGGGATCCTCGATCTTGTGCAGGCAGCAGCGCCCGCACCCATCGCACAGGGCTTCCCATTCGGCCCTGGTCAACTGCTCCAGCGGCAATTCCCAGAATTTTTCGCGCATCTGATCGGTCACCGCCTTACCCGACCCATTTGGAGAGTTCTTCGGTAACCGCATCGGCGCCGAGATCGGTCGGTAGCGTCGCGATAGGTTTCCCGTCGGGCCCGAACAGATAGGTGATGGCGGAATGTTCCATCAGATAATTGCCGCTTTCCGGCGTTTCGCCCTTGGAATAGAACACGCGGAAGGCATCTGCTGTTGCCTTGATCTGTTCCGGGGTGCCGGTCAGGCCAATCAGGCGCGGGTGAAAATTGGCAACGAATTCCGCGACTGCCGCCTGGGTATCGCGTTCTGGATCGATCGTGATGAAGATCGGCTGGACCTTCGCGCCCAATTCGGGTTCCGCCTGTTCGAACTTGCTCAAACCCTTGGACATGCGCTGGACATCGGTCGGGCAGATATCCGGGCAATAAGTAAAGCCGAAATAGACGATCCGGTACTGGCCGTCGAAATCGGACCAGCGCACGGTTTTGCCGTCTGTACCGGTCAATTCGAACGGCCCGCCGATGGTGGCGCCGTCCAGCGGGGCTTCTTCCAATGGCAGCGCGGGGTCCGCACTGCAACTTGCAAGCGTAAGAGCGAAAGCAGCGATTGCTGCGGTACGGATATATTTGAAAGTGTGGGGCATAGCGTGCAGGTTCATGCTCTGCTAACCGTTGGGGAGCAAGAGGCGACTCTGCCTCGAAACGAAATTATTGGAGATGGGACATTGGCGAAAGCCGTTTTCCGCAATGCATTTCTTGCCCTCGTCATGATGCTGGGCTTGCTGTTCACAGGGATTGTCGCGGTGCCAGTTGCCGCGCAATACTTTTCGACGGGCTATGAATTCCTGAAAGCGGTCAAGGATCGTGACGGGACCGAAGTAACCAAGGTGCTCGAAGAAACCAACGGGGCAGTCGTTAACGCGCGGGACAAGAGCACTGGCGAAACCGCCATGCACATCGTCGCCCAGCGGCGTGACCAATTATGGATCAGGTTCCTGGCAGAGCAAGGCACCAATCCGAATATCGCTGACAAGAACGGAGTGACGCCGCTTCAGATTTCCACCAATTTGGGCCATATCGAAGGGGTGGAGGCGCTGCTGAAGGCCGGCGCGAATGTCGACGTCGCCAACAGTACCGGCGAAACCCCGCTGATCTCCGCCATTCTGCGCCGCGATGTGATGATGACGCGTCTGTTGCTTGCCAGCGGGGCCAATCCCGATCGTAGCGACAATTCGGGCCGGACCGCGCGCGAATATGCAAAACTTGATGGCAACACCCGGGTGCTTAGCGAAATCGAGCGATCTGACGAGGAACGCAAGGGCAAGAAACCGCAAACTTCTTATGGGCCGAGCTTCTGAATGACTGATTTTGCTGATCTGACACTGGACGAATTACGTCTGGCGATGGCGCCGACAGTTGCCGAAGCGGCGATTTTCGATGGCTGGAGCGATGATGCAGTGGCCGCTGCCGCAAATGATCTGAAAGTCGATGCGGATGTCGCTGCGCTCGCTTATCCTGGCGGCGCGATGGATATGATTGCAGCCTGGATTGAAACTATTGACGCGCATATGGTGGTAGCTTTGCCGCAGGATGTGCTGGCTCGGATACCGATCCGCGAACGCATCCGCAGCCTAGTCCAGTTCAGGCTTGATGCCGTGGTCGGACTGGAAGAAGCATTGCGCCGCGCACTGGCAATCATGGCGATGCCCCAGAATGCCGCTAGCTCGCTCAAGACGGGCTGGCACAGCGCGGATATCATGTGGCGGCTGGCAGGCGATACCGCGACCGATTACAATCATTACACCAAGCGCACGATCCTGGCCGGGATTTACGGCGCGACGCTGGCGGTGTTTGTCGGTGACGAAAGCGAAGGCAAGGCTGACACACGCGCATTTCTTGGCCGCCGGATCGATGGCGTCATGAAATTCGAAAAGGCCAAGGCCAAATTACTGAATTCAGACCGGGAAAGTTTCAGCCTGACTCGACTGCTTGGCCGCTTGCGCTACCCGGCGCGCTAAAGACTATTGAGAATTAGTTGCAATTGCACGCCTGCTCTGGCAGCGCAGCGGAATGAAGCTCGAAGCTCTTGACCGCGGTGTGGAAGCCCGGATCGTATCCGTCGATTGGTCCGTCATTGCGCCGGAAGAAGGCAAGCGTTTGCGCGCACTTGGCATTGACCAGGGGGCGCAGATTTCGATATCCCATAGGGGAATATTTGGCGGAAAAGACCCCATCGCAATCCTGATCGGCAGGATGACAATTGCGATTCGCCGAGTCCATGCCGCAGCAATGTCGGTCGAACCGCTATGAACGCGCCGGTGATCGCGCGGCTGCGAAAGGCAGCACTGGTCGGCAATCCCAATGCCGGGAAAAGTGCACTGTTTAACGCGTTGACTGGTGCCCGTCAGAAAATCGCTAATTATCCCGGCGTCACGGTGGAACGCAAAGCAGGCCGGTTGATGATGTCTGACGGCATTCCGGTCGAACTGATCGATTTGCCGGGTAGCTATTCATTCGATGCAACCAGCCCCGACGAAGAAGTCACGCGCGCGCTGGTGCACGGCGAATTCGAAGGCGAGGCGCAGCCCGATGTGATGGTGCTGGTGCTTGATGCAGCCAATCTGGAACAGCACCTGGTCTTCGCACAGGAAGTCATCGAGCTGGGCCGCCCCACAGTCGTGGCATTGAACATGGTCGATCTGGCCGAGCGGGACGGGCTGACACTCGATCCGGATGCACTGGCCGAAGCGCTCGGTGTACCGGTGGTCCCAACCGTGGCTGTTCGCCGAAAGGGATTGAGCGAACTGATCGCCGCGATTGCAGCCGCAGAGGCGAATTTCGAGGCGGACAGCCATGCCCATCCGCGGCCGCATCTGACTCTGCCCGAACGCCGCCTGGCAGCACGGAACATCGCCAAGGCCGCGATTCTGTCGGTCAGCACGACCCGCCAGCTCCATGCCGGGCTCGACAAGATATTGCTCCACCCCTGGTTGGGCCCGCCGATTCTGTTTGCCCTGCTGTTCGTGATTTTTCAGGCAGTATTCGCCTGGGCTACGCCCTTTGCCGATGCGCTGGAAGGGGTGGCGGGATGGTTGTCGGACATGGTCGTTGCGATTGTCCCAGCGGGTATCATCCGCGATTTCCTGACTGAAGGGGTGATCGCCGGGGTGGGTTCGGTGGTGGTTTTCCTGCCGCAGATTATCATCCTGTTCGCCTTCATCCTGGTGATGGAGGCAACCGGATACATGGCCCGGGCGGCCTTCATCATGGACCGGCTGATGGCCGGTGTCGGCCTGTCGGGCCGCAGTTTCATCCCGCTACTGTCCAGTTTTGCCTGCGCCATCCCCGGCATCATGGCGACCCGGAGCATTGCCGATCCCAAGGACCGGCTAACGACGATCCTCATCGCCCCGCTAATGACCTGCTCTGCCCGGCTTCCGGTGTACGGCGTTGTCATCGCGGCGGTCATTCCCAACATAAAAGTCTGGGGCGCGGTGGGGCTGCAAGGGCTGGTTTTGTTCGCGCTTTATGTCGCGGGCATCGTCGGGGCGATGGTTGTAGCGCTGGTGCTGCGCCGGTCGGTCACTGCCGGGCAGGCGAGCGGTTTCATCATGGAGCTGCCGCGTTACCAGATGCCGCGCATGCGTGATCTGGCGATCGGCCTGTGGCAGCGGGCGTGGGTGTTCCTGCGCCGCGCCGGGACGATCATCTTCGCGGCCACGGTGGTTCTATGGCTGCTGCTGACATTCCCCAAGGCTGACCCGGGCAAGAGCCAGCTCGACGCATCCTTTGCCGGACAGGTTGCCAGTGGGCTGCATGTCGTATTCGAACCAATCGGCTTCAACCGTGAGATGACGCTCGCGCTGGTGCCGGCGATGGCTGCGCGCGAAGTAGCAGTGGCTTCGCTGGCGACCACATATGCGGTGGATTCAGATGACGAGGCGCAGACCGAAGAAGCCTTGCGCGACCAGATTAGCGCCAGGTGGAGCCTGCCGACCGCACTCGCTTTCCTGGCGTGGTTTGTCTTCGCGCCGCAATGCTTTTCGACCATCGCGGTTACCCGGCGCGAAACGAACGGGTGGAAATGGCCTGCCTTCATGTTGGCATATCTGTTCGCGCTTGCGTACATTTTTGCCGGTCTTACGTTCTGGTTGGCGACAGCTGCCGGAGTTTAGGCAGACAATCGTGTAAAATTCGGCTCGAGCGGTTGGCCTCCTGGCCAGCGGGGGCCTACATGTTCGCAAGAATCACATTCCGGCCCGCGACCGCGCAGGGCCTTTAGCTAGGAACAAGACGATATGGCTGGTAGCCTTAACAAAGTAATGTTGATCGGTAATCTGGGCGCTGATCCCGAAGTGAAATCCTTCCAGAATGGCGGCAAGGTATGCAACCTGCGCATTGCGACTTCTGAACAGTGGAAAGACAAGAACAGCGGCGAGCGCCAGGAGCGGACCGAGTGGCACACCGTTGCGATCTTCTCAGAAGGTCTGGTCAACGTCGCCGAGCGCTTCCTGCGCAAGGGCAGCAAGGTATACATCGAAGGCCAGCTGCAAACCCGCAAATGGCAGGATGCCCAGGGCAATGACCGATATTCGACGGAAATCGTACTGCGTGGATACAACGGTACGCTGACAATGCTCGACAGCCCTGGTGGCGGCCAGGGCGGTAGTCAGGGCGGCGGCCAGAGCGGCGGCGGCAATTACAACCAGGGCGGTGGTTCAGGCGGATCCGGCAGCGGCTGGAACCAGGGCGGCGGATCAGGTGGTTCGAACGGCGGCGGCGGCAATGCTGGCGGCGGTTCGGGCGGCGGCTCCAACTACGACGATCTGGATGACGATATCCCGTTCTGATCGTGATTTTGTGGGCTGAAATCGGCAGCTGCAAGACAGCGGCTCCGGACTCGCAGGCGGCTTAGTTCGGTTTCTTCAGCGCGGCCAGGGCGGCGAATGGCCCGCTTGGCGTGTTTTCATCCAGAATGCCCGCTTGCTGCCGGAATTCGTCCGCATTCGGACCGCGGGCGAAGGGATCGATGGCCAGGCCTAGTCCCTGGGCGACGACTTCCCCCAAGTCGAAACTCTCGCCGCTGTAGAATATTTCGTCGCAATCTTCGGCCTGCAATTCGATCTCTTCTTCCTTTGGTGCGTGGGTTTCCGGCACGAAGCGAAAGCTGAGAGGTTCGACGATATGGACAGGAAATTCCTCGCCCGAAATGGCGCAATGCTGGAGAATGTCCGCCAGTAACCGGCCATTTGCAGTCACGATTGCGCCATCGGCCGCCAACGTCACCTCCGCTTTCAAACGGTGCACCGCGGCAAGGCTGAATCTGTCGGCAAGCCCGGCCATTTCCGCTTTATCGGGTTCCAGTACCAGTGGCCGGTCGGTAATCTGGTGCAATTTGACGATGCGGCTGAATTCGCTTCCATATTCGCTCATCGGGTAATCTCTGCATTGAGGATTTCTGCGGGCGAAAGTGCCTCCAGTTGGACGTGCAGGGCTTCCAGCCGCTGCGCCAGGCCTGATGGGTCGGTGCCTTCCGCCAGAGTGAGGTTGCGCGAGATTGCCGCTTCCACCGAGGTTTGGTCAGCAGCAAAGGCATCGCGAAAAGCGCCGAGCCGCCCGCCCATGGCCGACATCATCTTGCCCATATACTTGCCCAATGTCGGATCGCCGATGCCCTGTTCGCGCAATTGCCCATCCATATCATCGACGAAGAGCTCCGTCAGATGCACCGATGGAGCCATCAACTCGGTCGATTTCTCCATCCGAATCAGCAACACTGCCAGCACGGTGGTGATCATGTCGTAGCGCCCATCGACTGTGTCAGGCATGCCGCAATCCCGATACCATGCCGGTTCCCGGGCCATTTCGACGGTCCGCTGCCATAATGGGCGGAGCGCCTCCTTGGGGTCTGACAGTGTGCCAAGCAGTCGGGACAAGAAAGACATCTGTTTTTTCCGTTGTTGATGAACCGGATTGCGGCTTCGTTAATTGGCAATTCAACCCAGTATCGCCATGGCGGTGGCGCGTGCCGGGGTAAGTTCTGCAGATTCGCCTAACGGCTACGTTGCATGGCAGACGACATGCTCTTATGGCTTCGCTTCGATATAGGGCCTAACAGCGCTAATCAAAGCGGTGAGATTTTTTTGAGAAGGTTGGTTTTCGATGAAGGCAGGTAAAGCAATCGGAGCAGGGATGGCATTGGCCATCGCGCTGTCGGCGGGCGGTTGCACTTCAATTCGCGAAAACCGCGGATATATTGCAGACCAGAGTCTGACCAATGCGGTTCAGCCGGGAATCGACAACCAGCGTTCGGTTGAAGCCACGCTGGGCCGTCCGACTTTCACCAGCCAATACGGCCAGCCGACGTGGTATTACGTTTCCAGCGTCACCGGCCGCAAGCCGTTTGTGCGTCCGAAGATTTTGGAGCATTCGGTTCTGACCATCCGCTTTGATCCGGCTGGCAATGTCGTTTCGGCAGACCGGTCGGGCGTCGACCAAGTTGCCTATCTCTCACCAGAAGGCGACGAGACGCCGACGCTCGGGCGCGAGCGCGGTTTCTTCGAAGATCTGTTCGGCAATATCGGTCAGGTCGGCGCAGGCGCAGGTCCGGGCGGCGCACCCGGCGCCTAAGGGGCGCTTGGCCAGCTTTCTGGCATGATGTCATGCCGCGGTGCTTGATCGATATTCGCCACGCACCATATCGGCGCAATGGACGATAGCAGAAACCAGCATGGCCTCGTGCAATGGCACGGTACAACCATCATCGGAGTGAAAAAGGGCGGCAAGACCGTGATTGCGGGGGACGGACAAGTCTCCATGGGCAACACTGTGATGAAGCCCAATGCCCGCAAGGTTCGCCGCATTGGCGAAGGCGGCCCGGAAAAGGGCAAAGTCATCGTCGGTTTTGCCGGAGCCACCGCCGACGCCTTCACCCTGTTTGAACGCCTCGAGAAAAAGCTGGAGCAGCACCGCGGCCAATTGATGCGCGCCGCCGTGGAAATGGCGAAAGACTGGCGAACCGACAAATATCTCCGCAATCTTGAAGCACTGATGATCGTGGCCGACAAGGAGGTCATGCTGGTGCTGACCGGAAATGGCGATGTGCTGGAACCCGAAGGTGGCGTTGCAGCCATTGGATCAGGTGGCAACTACGCGCTGTCAGCTGCACGCGCTCTTGATTCCTATGAAGACGATGCCGAGAAAATCGCTCGCGCCGCCATGGCTGTGGCCGCTGAAGTATGCGTCTTTACCAACGACCGTGTGACGGTCGAAACAGTCTGAAAATCAGAGAAACCATGACCGAAATGCTCACCCCAAAAGCGATTGTCGCTGCGCTCGACGAACATATCATCGGACAGCAGGACGCAAAGCGCGCCGTCGCAGTGGCCATGCGCAACCGCTGGCGGCGCCAGCGCCTCGGCGATGATCTGCGCGACGAAGTTACGCCCAAGAACATCCTGATGATCGGCCCCACCGGGTGCGGCAAGACGGAGATTAGCCGCCGACTTGCGAAGCTGGCCGACGCTCCCTTCGTCAAGATCGAGGCGACCAAATTCACTGAGGTTGGCTATGTTGGCCGCGACGTTGACCAGATCGCCCGCGACCTGGTCGAGGACGCGATCCGGCTGGAGAAGGACAATCGCCGCGAAGCCGTGCGCGAGGCTGCATCCAAGGCGGCGATGGACCGCTTGCTGGTCGCGCTGGTAGGCGAGAGTGCCTCAGAGGCCACCCGCGAGAGCTTTCGCGAACGAATCGTCCAAAATGCGATGAACGATGTAGAGGTGGAGATTGAGGTACAGGACAGCCCCTCCGCGCCAATGGAAATACCAGGAATGGGCGGCGGCATGGGCATGATCGACCTAAGCGATATGATGGGCAAGGCGTTCGGCAAGTCCAACACCAAACGGCGCAAGCTGAAGGTGCCCGAGGCATGGGACAAGCTGGTTGACGAAGAAGCGGAGAAACGGCTGGACCAGGACGATGTCGCACGCGTTGCGCTGCTCAATGCCGAAACCAACGGGATCGTATTCCTGGATGAAATCGACAAGATCGCAGTGTCCGATGTCCGCGGCGGGTCAGTCAGCCGCGAGGGCGTGCAGCGGGATTTGTTGCCGCTGATCGAAGGTACCACCGTGTCGACCAAATATGGTCCGATGAAGACGGATCATGTGCTGTTTATCGCCAGCGGTGCATTCCATGTTGCCAAGCCATCAGACATGCTGCCCGAATTACAGGGTCGTCTGCCGATCCGGGTGGAATTGCGCGCACTGACCGAAGAGGATTTCGTCCGCATCCTGTCAGAGACCCGGGCCAATCTGGTCACCCAGTACAAGGCCCTGATCGCCACTGAAGATGTCACCTTGGAGATCACCGAGGATGCCATCGCGGAAGTCGCCAAGATAGCGGCGCAGGTCAATGAAAGCGTAGAGAATATCGGTGCGCGGCGGCTGCAGACAGTCATGGAAAAGCTGATCGAAGACGTCAGTTTCGAGGCCGAGGACCTGAAGGGCCAGACAATCAACATCGACGCCGCCTATGTGCGTGAAAGATTGACTGCCTTGGCGCAGGATAGCGATCTTTCCAAATACGTTCTCTGATCCGCTATCTGTGCTAGTCTGGTGCCTCTAAGCGGAGGAGTACCGCCATGCCCAAGGGACGCTGCCACTGCGGCGCAATTGTCTACAGTTTTCGGGGTGCGGTACGCCACAGCTCCGTCTGCCATTGCGTGGATTGCCGCCGCTGCGCCGGTTCCTCGGGTGTCCAGTGGATCGGTGTGGCAGCGGACGATTTCGCGGTCGAGCAAGGTCAACCGGAAGTGTACCGTTCCTCCGCTGACGTAGAGCGTTTCTTCTGCGGCAAGTGCGGGTGCGGGCTGTGGTACACCAACGAGAATGCGCTGCCCGGGTTGGTCGATATCCAGACAGCCACGCTCGACGACCCCGAAGAATTCCCCCCGTTGGTGCATGTGCAAATTGCCGATGCGCTTTCCTGGGAGGATACGCTGGCAGACTTGCCGCGCTTCGACCGGTTTCCGCCTGGTAATTGACCGAAGGGTCGAGCCGCCTCTGACCGAACCCCCTGCGGCGCAGGCCGGCAATCGGTCGAAGCCGTATCAGCGACACGATCTTCCTGCGAGAAAGCTGCCGCAGCAATTGCTTTTCGTCGAACCTCATGAGGGGTTGGTCAGTTAGGGGGCAAGTGTGCTTGCAAGCCAAGCAATTGATTGGTTTAACCTGTCCCAAGAAATTCACATCCAAGGGGCCGTACCATGTTTCGTAATTTTCTCGCCGCCGGGACCGGGCTGCTGGCGCTTGCTGTATCCACTCCGATTGTGGCTCAGGAGGCAGGCGTAGCCGCAACATCGCTGTCCGCCCCGCAGATCGAATTCGAGGAATGGACGCTCGATAATGGCCTGCGGGTCATTGCCCTGCCGGACGCCAGCACCAGCACGGTGACCACCTCGATCTGGTACGATGTCGGTTCCAAACATGATCCCGAAGGCCGATCCGGCTTTGCCCATTTGTTCGAACACATTCTCAGCCGCAAGACCGAGAACATGCCCTACAACATGATCAACAAGCTGACCGAGGATGTCGGCGGGCAGCGCAATGCCTCGACCGGTGACGACCGGACCAATTATTACGAAGTGGTTCCGGCGGAATATCTCGAATCCATGCTGTGGACCCATGCCGAACGCATGGCGCGCCCGGTGGTCGATGAAGAGGTGTTCGAGAAAGAGCGCTCCATCGTGAAAGAGGAATTGCGCCAGCGGATACTCGCCCCGCCATATGGCCGGTTGCGTTTGGTATTCGCGGAAAACGGCTTTGATATCTTGCCAAACCGGCGACCCGGCATCGGCAATATCGAGGAGTTGGACGCAACCACGCTGGACGATGCGCGGGCATTCCATCAGGCATATTATGGTCCCGATACTGCAACTGTGATCGTGGCAGGGAACTTCGAGACCGCAAATTTGCGCGCTCTGATGGACAAATATTTCGCCGCGATTCCGCGCCGCGCGAATGCGATCCCGTTGGAAATCGCTGAACGGGAATCACGTCGGACGCAGCCGAGGTCTCTGGTCGCCACGGCGCCCAACGTGCCGCTGCCGGTGGTAGGTTATCTTTGGCAATTGCCGCCCCAGACACATCCAGACGTTGCTGCTGTCAGCGTTCTGGACGCAATCATGTCGAGCGGCCAGAACAGCCGCCTGTACAATGCGCTCGTCCGCACGGGGAAAGCGGTTCAGGCGCAGGAATTTGCCAACACCAGTGAAGAAGGCGGATATTTCGTCAGTTTCGCAATCCTCAGCCCCACCGCTGACCAGGATGAAGTCTCCTCACTTCTGACTGCGGAGTTTGAGCGACTTCGGACCGAGCCTGTCACTGATGCCGAATTGCGCGAAGCCAAGAATGAATGGGTTTCGAGCGCGCTAAGCCGCCGGGAGACCGCCCGCGGCCGCGCATTTGAATTGGGCGAGGCGCTGGTTTCGACCGGTGATCCGCGCTTTGCCGACAGATTGCTGGCTGACATTGCTAAGGTCTCCGCTGCAGACGTGATGCGGGTTGCCCAGACCTGGCTGACGCCAGAATCGGTCGTCGCTATGCGCTATGTCGCGGGCGAGGCCAATCCATCGAGCTACGCCAATCCGGTGCCCATGCCCACTTTCCGTACCGTGCCCGACGCAGCGGGCAAACCGGCACTGCTGAACGACGAGGCAGCGCGCCAGGCTCCGCCGGCACCAGGACCGGTACCGGTCGTCGATCGTGCGCCCTTGATCCAGACCACTCTCGATAATGGCATCAAGCTGGTCACCACTCAGACCGGCGAAGTACCGCTGGCGACGATCACTGTCGTCCTTCCGGGCGGCACCAGTGCCGATCCGGCGGGCAAGGCTGGCGTGGCCGAAATGACTGCCGAACTCGCGGACAAGGGTACAGCAACCCGCAGCGCGGAAGAAATCGCGCAAACGCTGGAAAGTCTTGGCGCCACACTCTCTGCCAGTGCAGGCGCTGATGGTACTTTTATCAGCCTGACGGCACCGACCGGCAATCTGGATGCCGCAGGCGCGGTTTTGTCCGACGTGATCCGCAATGCTGTATTCCCTGAAAGCGAGCTCGATCGGGAGCGCAAGCGGGCGATGGACGGGTTGCAGATTTCGATGAAGGATCCGGGCGCACTGGCCGGAATGATCGCAGCCCCGTTAATGTATGGTTCTGCTGGCTATGGCGGGGTGACGACTGCCGAAAGCCTGATGCAAATCAAGCAAGCTGACCTTGCCGGTTTTCGCACCACGTGGTGGCATCCCGCAGCCGCCCAGATTGTAATTAGCGGCGGAATCTCGCCTGAACGGGCGAAGTCAGTCGCGAATGCCCTGTTTGGGGAATGGACGACCGGCCAACCACAGCCCACCCCGATTGCTGATCCTTCCGGCCCGGCGCCTGCACCGCGTGCGCTGGTGATCGACATGCCAGATGCAGGGCAAGCCGCCGTTCTGGCCGGAGTTCGTGCAGTTTCGCGCAGCGATGCCGACTATTATCCGCTGACGCTCGCCAATACGGTGTTGGGTTCAGGCTCGAACGGACGATTGTTCGAGGAAGTCCGCACCAAGCGTGCGCTCAGTTACGGGTCTTACAGCTCGTTTGGTGCCCGGGCAGGCCAGGCCGTGCTGGCCGCCAGCGCTCAAACCAAGAACGAAACCGCAGATGAGGTCGCGGATGTCATCCTCGAGCAATTCGAGTTGCTGGGGACTGCCCCGCTGGACGAGAAAACCCTGCAGAAGCGCCGTCTTTTCCTCGGTGGTAGCTACGCAAGGGCCCTGGAAACCAGCAGCGGGTTCAATGGCATTGTTGCCGGACTGTTGCAGCAAGGTATCGAACCGGACGAAGCAGCCAAACTGGCCGAGCGCCTTCTGGCTGTATCGCCACAAGCCGCCTTGGACGTGTCGAAGCGCATCGTCCGGCCGGAAAATGCAACGTTGATCATTGTCGGCAATGCGGCAGAATTCATCGATGACCTGCGGAAAGACTATCCAGATGTGGAAGTGATCTCGATCGATGATCTGGATCTCAATAGTCCGACACTGAAGAAGCCTGTCGAATAATCGCACGGCGGAGCGGGTAATTGGAGTTGCCGAAGTTTACTCGGCTGCTTCCGTTTCCGCTCCGCTCTCGCTTTGCTGCCGGTTCCACATATCTGCATAGAGCCCGCGGCGTTCCAGCAAGGCGGCGTGGCTACCCTTTTCTGCCATCAGCCCTTCATTCAGCACCAGAATTTCGTCCGCGTCGGCGATCGTGGAAAGACGGTGGGCGATGGACAGGCCCGTCCGGTTTTCCGACACCCGGTGCAGCGTGGCTAGGATATCTTGCTCGGTGCGGGAATCCAGCGCACTGGTGGCTTCGTCCAGCACCAGGATCGGCGGGTTCTTGACCAACGTGCGCGCAATTGCGACCCGCTGTTTCTCGCCGCCGGAAAGTTTCAGGCCGCGTTCGCCCACTTCTGTTGCGAAACCTTGCGGCAGCTTTTCGATGAAGGGCAGGATCGCCGCCCCCTGCGCCGCCGCCAGCACATCTTCGTCCGACGCGCCTTCACGGCCATAGGCGATGTTGTACCCGATGGTGTCATTGAACAGCACGCTGTCCTGCGGCACGATCCCGATGGCAGCGCGCACGCTTTCCTGTGTTACCTGTGAAATGTCTTGCCCGTCGATCAGGATGCGTCCCGACCACGGATCGTAAAATCGGAACAGCAGCCGCGCGATGGTGCTTTTGCCCGCACCCGATGGCCCGACCACAGCAATCTGGCTGCCTGCCGGGACATGGAAAGACAGACCGTGAAGGATTGTCCGGTCCGGGTCATAGCCGAAGACGACATTGTCGAAAGTGATGGTCGGCTGGGTGATCGCCAGCGCCGGCGCACCGGGACGGTTCTGCACCTCGACCTCGCTATCCATCAGCTGGAACATTGCCGCCATGTCGATCAGGCCCTGGCGGACCGTCCGATAGACGAAGCCGAGCATGTCCAGCGGTCGGAAAAGCTGGGTGAGGTAGGTGTTCACGAACACCAGATCACCCACGGTCAGCTGGCCCTTGCTCCAGCCCCAGACAGTGTAGCCCATGGCCCCGGCCATCAGCAGATTGGTAATCAGCGCCTGCGCAATGTTGAGCAGGCCGAGCGAATTTTCCGACTTGATCGCGGCTTCGGCATAGGCGCGGGTGGAAGCGGCATAGCGCTGCTCCTCACGGCTTTCCGCGCCGAAATATTTGACCGTTTCGTAATTCAGCAGCGAATCCACTGCCCGCGAATGTGCCCGGCCATCCAGGTCATTCATCTCTGCGCGCAGTTTCGTGCGCCATTCTGTGATCCAACGGGTCACCGAGATATAGGACACCACGGTTAGCGCGGTCGCCAAAACCAGGCCAAGCCCGAAATTGATATAGAAAATCACTGCGACGGCGACAAGTTCGAGGATGGTAGGGGCAATGTTGAACAACAGGAAATACAGCATCGTATCGATGCTCTTGGTGCCGCGCTCGATCGTCTTGGTGACTTCGCCCGTCCTGCGGGACAGATGGAAACGCAGGCTGAGGCGGTGAAGCCGGTGGAACACGTCCTCCGCCAACTGGCGAGTAGCGTCCTGGCCGACCCGCTCGAATGTCATGTTGCGCAGATTATCGAACACCACGCTGGTAAACCGGCCCAGCGCATAGGCCATCACCAGCGCCACCGCGACCATCACCGCCGTATTTTCCGGCGTGGTCATTGCATCGACCGCCTTCTTGTATGCGTAGGGCAGGGTGAGGGTGGTTGCCTTGGCCAGCAGGACAAACACCATCGAACCCACGATCCGACCCTTCAGCGAGGGATTACCCTTCGGCCATAGATACGGCAGAAAACGCTTCAGCGTTTTCCAGCTATCGTGATCGGTCGGGGCGGGAGTAGGGAAATCAGGTGGCATGGGCCATGCATTTGGTGCCCCGCTCGCGTTTACGCAATGGCTGCGTGCATTCGCGGCGTGTAGCAGCGTGTGATGATGGGCGGTCTGCGATCAGGCAGGTTAAAGGCGCGTGGCATCGGTTCGGTGCAGGGGTATGCCGCTGGACATGGTACCAGTGGGCAGATCGAACAGTACTTGCCGCGATTCAAAATCGATTGCGACCCGGTCAAACAGGCGCAGATTATTCATTCCCAGTATCAGGGCCGGTTTATCGCCCAGGCCCAGTGCAACGAAGGCCGGGCTGTCGGTGAAAGTAATCGCAGTATTGATCAACTGCATGCTCTGGATCTTCAGTGATTTTGCGATTGCCACCGTGCCGATGATCTCGCCGCCATTGACGTCGGTTGCGGTGGAGTGGCCTGCATCGCGGCTGCGCAGCTTGCGCCTCAAAGCAAGGTTGCCCATGCTCCCTTGCGCGCCTGTATCTATGATGACGGATGTCCTTACCCCGTCGATTACCGCATCAGTAATGATCAGCCGTCCCAGTTTCCGGCGGGCGCGGACGACAATTTCAAAGCCGCGATTGCCGCCCAGTTGCTTCGCGGTATCGACGGCGATCGTTTCGTCTCTGAAATCGATCATCACCCTCATGTCCTGCAAGCTGTCCAACCCCAGGATACCGTCGGCTCCGATATGGCGCGCCTCCATCAGAGGTGCTGAGATATTATCGAACACCCTTGCCGCGAATTCCAATCCGTTCAGCTCGACCAGTTGCACTGGCTCGCGGCTGGCCATTCCTACGACGGTGGCCGTTCCGACAATCTCGAGATGCAGCTTGTCGCTCAGTCCGCGGGTAACCACCGTTGCCTGCGACCCGGTGTCAATCATGAATTGAAACGGGCCTTCTCCGCCGACGGTGACGGGCACTGTCATCCGCTCATATCTGTCTGGCGTGCTGATTATGATTTCCGCATCCGTCGCAATATCGATCCCGGGTAGTTCGGCGCCGTTCTGACTAATGTCGGGCGTAGTGGGAAGCGTCTCTGCTTGCGGCATGGGTAGACTACTCGCCAATGCGGCAGCAAGGAAGGGTGCTGAAATCATGCGTCCTCTCCAACGGCCGCATTATCACCTTGCGGCGCTGGATCGATCTTACCACGGCAAAGCGTTGCATCCAAATCCAGAACTGGCGGGCTTACGTCGCCAGTGGCATGTCTTTGCTTTTGCGTAGCATCGCCCATGTTTCGCGCAGAAGAGAAGGCCATCCGAACCAGATCGTTGCTCCATAGGCCAGAGCGCCGAAAGGCACGACGAGCAGCAATTGCAGCGGAGGCGCGAGGGAGCCAATGGCAGCTTTCATCACTGTGACAGCTAGCGCCATCACGGCGCAGGCCAACGCCACGGGCAGCAATTCGGCGATCAGCTTGCCAAAGGTCAGTCCGATAGCAGGAAGGGTGAGCACGAGGGTGGCCAGCAATAATGCTGGGGCGGCAATCCACCAGGCATACACCAGGCCCATCGGGCCATAGGTGATGCCGATGAGAAAGACTGCC
>JBFEKH010000027.1:0-22712 GCA_041552775.1 Allopontixanthobacter sp. | reverse complement strand
TGGAACAGCAGGCCGACCACCGCAAAATGCACGAACACCCCCGCCCCGCCGACCGTGCCGAACAGGGCAAAACGGGTCGGGATCACCCGCCCGAAACTGCGTTCATAAAGTCCGACCAGGAATTCAAATGCCACCGCACGGTCCAGCTTGCTCTCCCCCGCCCGGCGCTGCGCCAGTTGCAGCGGGAATTCGCGCACCGTCAGCGGCGGACGGGATGTCGCGAGAATATCCAGCAGCACCTTGAAGCCGATACCTGACAACCGCGGGGCTAGCGCCCGGACACGGGCGGTTTCGGTGAGGAAAAAGCCGCTCATCGGGTCGCTCAGTTCCACGCCAGTAAGCTTGCGCGCCAGCCGGTTGGCGAGGTTCGACCCCGCCTCGCGCCGCTCGCTCGACAGCCCTTTGGCGCTGCCTCCTGCGATAAAGCGGGAAGCAACCGCGACTTCGCATGACCCGCTTTGCACCGCGTCCAGCATCGCAGGCAGCAGCGCGGGATCATGCTGGTGATCGGCGTCCATTACCGCGACATAGGGCGCGGCGGTGGCGCACATTCCCTCGATCGCGGCGGAGGCCAGGCCGCGCCGTCCGATCCGCTGGATCACCCGCACGCGCGGATCGGACTGCGCCAGCCCACGGGCCTCGTCCGCCGTGCCGTCGGCGCTGTTGTCATCAACAAAAATGGCTTCCCAGCCAATCCCCGCCAGCGCCGCGTCGATCCTTTCGACCAGCGGCGCAAGATTTTCCCGCTCGTCCAACGTTGGCAGGATCAGGGCGAGCTGGAGGCTCACCGGGTCAGAGCCGCTCCAGCACGGCGTCACCTATTGCAGCCGTGGCCATATTGCCGCCCAGATCACCGCCGCGGATGCCGTCCGCCAGAGCCTGTGCAACCGCAGCCTCGATCCGCTCAGCTTCCGCTTTGCGCCCGAAAGAATGGCGCAGCATCATCGCGGCTGACAGGATCGCGGCCATCGGGTTGGCAATACCTTGCCCCGCAATGTCCGGCGCACTGCCGTGGATCGGTTCGTACAGGCCGAAGGTGCCGAATGCGGTCATCCTTTCGCCCAGCGATGCGCTGGCCAGCAGGCCGATGGAGCCGACACACATGCTGGCCTGGTCGGACAGGATATCGCCGAACAGGTTGCCGGTCACGATCACATCGAATTGTCCCGGTGCCTTGACCAATTGCATGGCGGCATTGTCGACGTAGAAATGGTCGAGGGTGACGTCGGGATATTCCGACGAGACCTCGATCACCACGTCGCGCCACAGCTGGCTTGTTTCCAGCACGTTTGCCTTGTCCACGCTGGTCAGGCGGCAGTTACGGCCTTGCGCCGCGCGGAAACCGGCATGGGCAATCCGGTGCACCTCGCTTTCGGAATAGGACATCATGTCCCACCCCTCGCGCTCCCCGCTGGCGGTTGTCCGCATACCCTTGTCGCCGAAATACACATCGCCGTTCAGTTCGCGCACGATTAACAGGTCGATTTGCCGTGCGATTTCCGGCTTCAGGGCAGACATGTCCTCCAGCCCGGGAAAGGTCTTGGCAGGCCGCAAATTGGCGAACAGCCCCAGTTCGGCGCGCAGGCCCAGCACAGCCTGTTCGGGCCGCAAATGTCGTTCCAGCCCGTCGCACGATGGATCGCCCACCGCCCCGAACAGGATCGCATCGCAGGCCTTTGCCATAGCGAGCGTTTCAGCAGGCAGCGGGTGGCCATGGCGGCGATAGGCCTCCGCGCCGACATCGCCTTCGAACAGGGTCAGGCCCGGCAGGCCCAGCGCTTCGAGCACCCGGACAGCTTCAGCGGTAACTTCCACACCGATC
Source organism: Allopontixanthobacter sp. (assembly GCA_041552775.1). Classification (GTDB taxonomy): domain Bacteria; phylum Pseudomonadota; class Alphaproteobacteria; order Sphingomonadales; family Sphingomonadaceae; genus Allopontixanthobacter. Next base: position 20,890 of record JBFEKH010000027.1, on the reverse strand, counting down.
CCGTCACCGGGGAAAATTGCCACTTTCATGCATTCATCCTTGATCGCCGATCCGGGCGAGCCGTGCGCCCAGCAATGTGCGGGCCGCCATAACATCGCCCCGCCGGTCGGCAAGCAAGTAGTGTTCGATCGGCTGCGCCAAAGCATCGAAGGCAGCCATCACTGCGGTGAAATTTCCCACCTCGGGCCGGTTGCCGCCACCATAGCCAAGTTCCCTCAACAGCAGCATTTCGTAAGTAACCAGCGCCGCCGCCCAGCCGCGCGCGGATGGTGCATTGCAGATGGCATCCAGCAAAGCGGACAAGGCAGAATAAAGGCCAGGATAGGGATTCCTTTCCGGCATGACGGTGGCGCTGAGTGCGCAGACCCATGAAATCGCTGCGGCGGGCAGCGGTTCGGACAGCCATGGTCCGCGGCTCTGGACCAGTTCCAGCTTGGCGAACGGCAATTGCGTGTCGGATTTGGAGCGGATGTCCGCCGCCACCAGATTGCCCGGTATCACGACCGGACGCAGTGTGCGCCCGCGTCCGCCTGCGACATAGGCAGCCACCATGCCCTCAGCCTCCGTCAGCATTCGGGCAATAATCGCCGTTTCGCCATGCGGTCGGGCAGACAGGATAATGGCGGGCGCGCGCAATTGCATGGCGTCACGCTAGCCGATTTGGGAATTCATGCGAAGAGGAACGCTCAGCCCAGCTTGGCTTCGAGGGCCGCCAGCCGTTGGCTGAGCTTTTCGTTTTCTTCCCGTGCCTTGGAGGCCATTTCTTTCACCGCGTCGAATTCCTCGCGGCTGACGAAATCCAGCCCGCCCATTGCTTCCTTAAGCCGTTCCCGGGTGCTTTCGCGCGCCTCGCGGGTCATGCCGGCAAAGGTACCGGCCGCGCTGTTGGCGAGTTTGACGAAATCGGCGATCAAGGGGTTCTGGCTTTGCATTGCATTCAGATGGGACGGGATGCGGGTTTTGTCCAGTCCCTCAGAATTCCATTCGCTGCACCGCACCGCTCGGCTGCACGCCATCGGCATCGGGATTGAGGCGCAAGAATTCGTAATTCAGCACGGTCGCGAACAATATCCATGCGAGATAGGGCAGCATCAGTACTGCCGCCAGTTTACGCACGCGCCAGAACAACAGCACTGTGATGATCACCAGCACATCAAGGACCGAGATAATGATCAGTCCGGCGGCAATCTGGTGCTGTCCGAAAAAAACCGGCGACCAGGCCATGTTCACCGCCAGCTGGATCAGGAATATCGTGATCGCCGCAGCCCGTCCGCGCGCGCCCCACGCCGCGCATACCAGCGCCAGCGCAAAGCCGAGCATGATGTAAAGGATGCTCCAGACGATCCCGAACCAGATCGGCGGCGGGAAGATCGCCGGTTTGACCAGCGACTGGAACCACAGGCTATTCGCATCGCCGCCAAGCCGGCCAGCCAAAAAGCCGAGCAACAGCACCGCAGGCACCGTCAGCAATGCCCAGCGCAGGAAACTGGCACGTAGCTGACTGCGGGAAGCGATGACGTTCATATATCTACCCTAAACGATTCGGACCGGAGCGATAGTGATGATGGCATAGCGGGCGGCACCGCCGCCGCGCAACCTGCGCTTTGGACCATTCCCGTAATGGCACCGATTGGCGATTACTGCCCCCGTGCCGCGTGGATCAGGAATTCCACATTCCCTTCCGGGCCGGTGATCGGGCTGCGGACGACGCCGTCCACCTTCCAGCCGATCCCGGTCAACCATTCACTGACTTCTTCGCATACCCGGGCATGGAGTTTCTCGTCGCGGATCACCCCGCCCTTGCCCACTTCTTCGCGGCCAACTTCGAATTGCGGCTTGATCAGCGCGACCAGATGGCATTGCTGCGCGGCGAGATTAAGCGGTACTTCCAATACCTTGCGTAGGGAAATGAAGGAAGCATCACACACGACCCAGCCGCAAGGCCGGTCAATCTGAGCAGGGGTCAGAATGCGCGCGCTGGTCTGCTCCAGCACCGTCACGCGCTGGTCCTGGCGGATTTTCCACGCCAGCTGATTGGTCCCGGAATCCACTGCAAACACATGTTCCGCGCCCTTGGACAGCAGCACATCGGTAAACCCGCCGGTCGAACTGCCGATGTCCATCGCGGTGCCACCTGCCGGGTCGAGCGCGAAGTGATAGAGTGCATGCGCCAGCTTGATCCCGCCCCGGCTGACCCATGGATGATCGCGGCCGCGCACTTCCAGCGGTGCATCATCAGGGAGTTGCTGGCCGGATTTCGCCATTTTTATCTCGCCGGAAAAGACCAGCCCCGCCATCACCAGCGCCTGCGCACGGGTGCGGCTTTCGGCCAGCCCCCGGTCTGCCAGCAATTGATCGAGACGCCTTTTACCAGCCACTATTCATCTTCTCCATGGACCCAAAAGGCGATAGCGCGCATTGATGGCAAGAGAAACCGTGATCCATCCGGAGTGCCCGTGAAAAACCTCAATGTGAAAAAACTGCGCGCATTTGCCGTGTTGCCCGTGATTACTGTAGGCTGCCTAGCCGCGGCTGGCTGCGTACCCAAGCAGCCAAGGCGACTGCCGCCGCCGATGGCTCAACCTGCACCGGTCCCCGCTCCGGCTCCGATGACGCCAATCGCAGCAGCGCCTGCAAACTGGATGGACGCGCCTGCCACACCTGGGGACTGGAGCTATCGCCCAACGTCTGGCGGATCGCAGGCCCTGTTTGGCCAGCCTGGGGCCGGCGCGCGCCTGACGCTACAATGCAGCCGCGCGGCGGGGCAAGTGCTGCTGGTTCGCTCAGGCGATGCCGCCGGTCCGGTGCCGATGCGTATCCTGACGGAAACCGAGGTCCGCGTGCTGACAGCATCCCCGGATCGCGGCGCGATGCCCGCGGTGGTTGCCAGCCTGTCAGCGCGCGATCCGCTGCTGGATGCGATGGCGATCAGCAAGGGACGATTTGCAGTCGAGACCACCGGGATGCCGACGATCTACGCGCCCAGTTGGCCGGAAGTCACGCGAGTGATCGAGGATTGCCGCTAGGCCGCAGTGGGGCCAATTCGCGAGCGAGCTATTCTGACGTGGAAAAAGATAATTACAAGACTTGCGTTACGGCGCAAAACGAATCACATTGCACTCAAGATCAGCGGCGAACGCGGTCTTGGGCTACCCGATGACCGGGCGGCTCTGGCTACATAGCGCGAAAGGAGGTGATCCGATGTCTCATGGTTCAGCAAGGGGGTCGGTAAGTTTCCGCACGGAGCATTATTGCCGGTAGATCGGCGATAGAGGCTAACCGTGGGCGGCACTTCCGGCCGCTGACCATGCGAAGGGCGGTTCCTGGCTGAGGCCGGGGCCGCCCTTCTCATTTTTTGCTTCGGGGGCAGGTTCCTGACAGAAGCCGGGTCCGCCCTTCTCATTTCTAGCGTTTTTGAAAAAATCAGACCACCTTACCATTTATTACCAAATATACACCTTCCGCTTGCCTAATGTTACAAAGCACATTAGGCGCGCCCTCGACGAATGAGGACAATTGTAATGGCCGACGCTCCGGCAAATCTGTTTACCAGGCTACCCCACCCCGCGCCGACGCCTGCGGATGCGCGCGATGCTGCGATTGCCAACCCCGGTTTCGGCAAGGTGTTTTCCGATCACATGGTCTCGATCGACTATGTGGACGGAAAGGGCTGGCACAATGCTACCGTTGGTCCGCGCGTGCCGATCATGCTCGATCCCGCCGCATCGGTCCTGCATTATTCGCAGGAAATCTTCGAAGGGATGAAGGCATATAAGCAGGAAGACGGCGGCCTCGCCCTGTTCCGGCCAGATGCCAATGCCGCGCGCTTCAATGCATCCGCCACGCGTATGGCGATGCCGCATATGCCGGAGGATCTGTTTGTCGAAGCTGTCCGCCAGCAAGTCCGGATCGACCGGGACTGGATGCCGACTGTAGAAGGCGGATCCCTGTATCTGCGCCCCTTCATGTTCGCGACCGAGGCGTTCCTCGGCGTGCGTCCGGCGCTGGAATACAAATTCCTGGTGATCGCCAGTCCGGCTGGCAATTATTTCAAATCCGGCAGCCCCGCTGTCTCCATCTGGATCAGCGATTATTCCCGCGCAGCCCCCGGCGGGACAGGCGCGGCCAAGACCGGCGGCAATTATGCGGCCAGCCTGGTCCCCACCGCCGAAGCCTTTTCGCGGGGCCATGACCAGGTGCTGTTCCTGGATGCGGTCGAGCACAAGTGGGTCGAGGAACTGGGCGGCATGAACCTGTTCTTCGTGATGGAGGATGGCAGCATCGTCACCCCGCCGCTCACCGGCACGATCCTGCCCGGGATCACCCGAAACAGCCTGTTGCGGCTGGCCCGCGAAGAAGGACTGGAAGTGCGCGAGGAACCCTACAGCATAGACCAATGGCGCAGTGATGCGACCAGCGGGAAATTACTCGAGGTAATGGCCTGCGGTACTGCGGCCGTGGTCACCGCGGTCGGCCATGTCGCCGGTCCGGATGGCGAGTTTACCATCGGATCGGGCGGCCCCGGCCAGCAGACGACGAAACTGCGCGAGAAACTCGTCGGCATCCAGCGCGGCGCGATTGCCGATACGCATGGCTGGGTATTGAAGGTGGATTGAGCAGCCGCACGGGTTAACCGCTGCTGGAATTCACGGCCCCGAAAAATTACGGGGCCGGAAATTACGGGGTGGGCACCGCCCACCCCGTGAAAATCCTACAGACCGTCCACGCTCTTGCTGACCAGTACGTTCACCGCCACGCGGCGGTTCTGCGACTTGCCGTAAGTGGTTTCATTATCCGCCAGCGGATCGGCCTCGGCCATCCCGGTCGGGGTCAGCATCCGGTAAGGCTTCCAGCCGCAAGCCTGCTGGAGGTGGTTGACCACCTTGCTGGCCCGCTTTTCGCTCAGTTCCTGGTTGAGGTCCTGGCTCCCGGTGGAATCGGTATAACCCACGACCAGTAACAGTGCGTTATCCATCGCCTCGGCCTGCGATGCAGTGCCGCACAGTTCTGCCTTGGCACTTTCCGACAGGACTGCCTTGCCGGTGTCGAAATAGACATTCGTGGTGTTCTTGAGGTTGTATTTATCGATATCCGCCATCCGGCCGCGCAGCGCCTCGGTTGCTGCCGTCTGTTCTTCGAAGCCCTGCGCCGTGCCCGTGCGGATCATGGCTGCAGTCTTGAGGTCCTTGTTCTTCAAGGCAATCTGGGTGGCCACCAGGCCATTGCCCCATTGCACGGTCTTGACGGTTACCGGCAGGCCATTGAGCAGCGATTGCGCCGCCAGCTTGCTGCGACCGAGGCCGAGAAAGCCCTTGGTAGCCTTGATTTCAGTACCTTCGCTGATGAAAACCATCGTATTGGCGCCATCTTCGCCGGTCACCCTCAGCTTCTCGTCGCTGCGCGCGGAGATGAAGCCTTCGACCTCTGGCCCTTCAGGGAAACCTGAAAGATCGGCGGGCGGCGTTCCATAGACCGTCGTCATGATTTCGCTTTCGGGGTAATCCTGCTGCTGTGCAGACAGACTGCCCGGCGCGGCTGCGGCAAGTATGGCGCACAGGGCAAAAGCCATTGGCTTTCTGGAAATAGTGTTCATAAATTCGCTCCTTGAAACTTAACTGGCCGACCCTGCGTCCTCGCGGATTCTTTTCCGTTCGCCCCCTTTGATGGCGTGCCCGGCTATAAAACCCCCTACGTCTCGCAGTCCAAGATGGGCAGCAAGTATGCCGCATTACACGGCATGCAGCCTCTAGGTGTTGCGCGGAACCTTTCTGGTACATTAACCATACCCGCAGCACCCCGGCTTGGGCGGGTAATTCGGTCACAGCATGCGATGAACCGTTGTATGCCGCGCTGCAGCGTACAGAGCCAAAGTGATTATGGACTCGCAGCGACCAGCATTGGGAGAATCGCTTAGGCAGGCAGCGACCCGTGAGTTAAGCCGAAATCCGGCTCATCCGCATCGCCAGATCGGTGAGCCACGGCGCGCGGCATGCGAGGCGGACGAGCGGTGCGCCGAAACGCTCACTTTCGGCGGTTTCCCAGACCAGTTTGGCCACGCCAACCGGTCGGCGCGCGGCATGGGCCATTGCGCGCTGGTAATTTTCCGCCGCCTTGCCGCCGCCTTCGAGCCAGAATTTCGCGGCCATTGCTCCACTGGTAAGCGCGATGGACATGCCCTCGCCCGCCAGCGACGGGATTACCGCCGCCTGGTCACCCAGCCGGAACAGGCCGGGCTGCGTTTCCTGCGCGATCCAGCCATAGGGTACTGCTCCGATGCTATCGATCAGCAGATCAGGTACGGCGAAGGCCATCCGCTGACCGAAATGCGGATGCTCCGCCGCCATCCGGTCCAGCAATGCGCGCGGATCGCCGCCGGCTTCTGCCAGCATGCTCTTGCGCAGCGCGAGGCAGATGTTTGCGCTACCATCTTCTTGGCAAACGATCCCCGCATAGCCGCCAGGAAACAGGTGCAATTCGATTTTCCCGGCGAGCAGTTCCGTCAGCCCCGCCTGCGCCGGTATCCTGATCCGCAGACCCAGCGCCGGATCGCTCGACTGGCGCGGACGGGCCTGCCCGCGCACATCATGCTTCCCCGCGGCGAGGAAGATACTGTCCGAGCGCCATTCCTGCCGTTCGCCCTCGGCCATGCCAGGCGATAATTTGCGTATCCGGTCAATCTGCAGTTGTGCTCCACTGGAGATCGCAAGCGCGCGCATGGCAGTATCGAGCCCGCGCCGCGACAGGCCGAAACCTGTTTCCGGCAGTTCGGCATGGGCTTCCGCTTCGCCCGCATACAGCGCCAGCCGGTTCACCGGATGCGCGCCGATCTCCGCCAGTTCGAGTCCGATCCCGCGCAAGCGTTCGGCGCTGCGCCAGCTGAGGAAGCCGCCGCACAGCGCATCGCCCACGATCTCGTCCCTGTCGATCAGTAGCGGCTCCGCTCCGGCGCGGGCCAGCGTGACGGCGACCATCGCACCTGCCGGGCCAGCGCCCAGGATCAGGGGCCGATTACCAGCGGCACTCACCGGATGGCTTCGACGCACAGGCGGAACGGGAACACGCGGTAAACCCGCGCGCCGCCAGTACCCGCTTCCACCAGCAGGCTCGGCCATTCATGCGGGCGGTAACTGCGCGCAATCGACAGGCGCCCGTCATGCTTCACGATCGGGTGCCAGCCCATCAGCCCTGCCAGCAGCGGCCAACCGTTATAGGCGAACCGGTGGCGGTGGAGGTCATTGATCAGCCAACCGGCGGTAGCCTCGCGGTCCATGAAACGCAGGAAATCATGCAATTGGCTGGGGGTCATGTGATGCGCGACGAGGCTGGATATGATGCAGTCATATCCCACGCTGCCAAGGTCTGCATAGTCCCCGGCCAGATAGGTGATCGGAAGATTGTCCGGTGTAGCCTCTTTGGCAGCAGCGACGCTTTTTTCGTTGAGATCGACTCCGACCAGCTCCGCCGCGATGCCCTTGCGCGCCGCCCATTTGGCAATCTGGCGTAGCATGTCGCCATCGCCGAAACCGACATCGAGCAGGCGAAAGCTGGTGCGATTGCCAACCGCACGTTCGAGGAAGGACAATGTCGGGCGGTGCGCCATCGTGACCCTGTTGACCCTCGCCAGATCATGCAGGACCTGCGTATAAACCGCCGGGTCCAGCGCCGGATCGTCCATCATTTCTTCTTCGATGCGGCGGGATTTGAGGATGGTCACTGCGGCGGGTCCTCGCCGTCCAGCCAGCCGAAGTGCAGCCCCTCCATCGCCAGTCCCGGCCCGAATGCCAGCGCGACGCCGCAGGCGGGTTTCTGGCGGATGATCCGTTCCAGCACGAACATCAGCGTGGAGGATGACATATTGCCGCAGGTGCGCAGAACCTCGCGGCTGTCCTCCAGTGATCCGCGCGCAAGTTCCAGCCCGTTTTCAACCGCATCCAGGATGGAGCGCCCCCCGGCATGGACTGCCCAAGCGTCAATCTCCTCCACCGGAGTGCCGCCGGTAATCCGCTGTCTGACCTCGTCCCGCGCAATTGCGGCGGCGATCCGGCCCGGCACTTCGCCCGAAAGGCGCATCTTGAAGCCGGTGTCAACGATGTCCCAGGTGATCAGTTCAGCGCTGGCTTCCAGTGCCGCGGAGATGCCCGCGCGCAGTTCCAGCCCCGCGCCGGAACCGGTAACGATTGCCGCCGCAGCTCCGTCGCCGAATTGCGCGCCAGCCAGTAGCGGCTCGATATCGAAATCCTGCTGGTGGTGCAGGCTGCTTAGTTCAACGGTCACGACCAGCACCCTCGCATCAGGTTCCGAGCGGACAATATGGCGCGCAGTGCGCAGCGCGGTGATCGCGGCATAACAGCCCATGAAGCCGATCAGCACCCGCTCCACATCATCGGGCAGGCCCAGGCGGCGGGCGATGATCTGGTCCACCCCCGGCGCGACAAAACCGGTGCAGCTGGCAACGACTATATGGGTGATGGTACCCAGCGGCGGCAGTTTCTCGATGGCTTTCAGCGCCAGTTCGGGTGCAGCCTTGGCATAAATCTGCATACGCTGCGCGGTAGTGGGCTCGATCGGTCCGCCATACAGGCCCCGTCCCTGATCCAGCTTCGCATCTTCTTCCGACAGGACCGACCAGCGATGTTCGATGCCCGAACGGCCGGCCATCCGCTCGTAGAGCTTTGCTTCACGCGATTCCCCCAACTGCGACATCGCCCAGCGGCGATAATCCGGCTCAAAATCAAGATCGGGTATTGCGGTCGCGATTGCGGCGATGCGAGCCATGGGCACTTTCTGCTGTCGAGTTTTAATCTACAACCGACTGTAGACCGATTTTATCCTGAATGCCGCAAGTTTATCGCGCAGCCAGTTCTTCCGTGCTTCAATGCGCAGTCAGTTATGCACCGGCACCATCCCGTCACCTTGAGGCAGCTGGTCCGCAATCACTTCCTCAATCGCGCTAGGATGCCCTTTGCGGCGCGGGAATTTGACGAAGATCATCACGATTAGGCCCATGATATGGAACCCCATCACCACCAGGAACAAATTACGCAATCCGCCGATCTGTTCGGCAAAGCCCAGTGCGCTGGCACCAAGCGTGATGCCAAAATTGGAACATGCCATATAAAGAGTGAATTGGGTCGCGGCGACCTTGGGATCGCACAGCCGCATGGAAATCGGCAGCGCGACGACGGTGATCAATGTATCGAACGCCAGCCAGACAAAGATGAAGGCAGAGAAGAACGCCGCATCGGACCACAGGGAAATCCCGAGATACATTATCGCGCTCATCATGATGAACATCGCGAACATCCCGATGGTGGAAATTTTGGCGCCGAACTTATCGCCCAGCCATCCGCCCAGCGTCAGGCCCAGCAAGCCTGCAATCAGGCCGCCAGTGCCGGTGATCGAGGTAATCGCCGCTTCGTCCAGCCCGACATAACCGGTGCCGATCATCGGGGTCATGCCGGTCAACGCGCCATAGTGAAATCCACGTGTCAGCAGGACGGGAATCCACAGCAGACTGGCAGGCTTGATCAGCGAAATGAAGGTAGTTTTCAGGATCGGCCACCACGCCTCTGCCTGGATGGCCAGATTGCGCGGGTTGGCGGTGCCCTTGCTCCACGGCAGTCGGCGTTCGCCCGGGCGTTCCCGCAGCAGCACGACGTAAAGCGAGATGACTGCGATAAACAGCGCGGACAGCAGATAGGCCGCCGATGCGCCGAACAGCGAAATGACCATGCCTGTGCCGGCAGTGGACAGCGCAATACCAATAGCCTGACCACCGAACATCATGCCGCTGGCGCGTGCGCGCTCTTCTTCCTCCATGATGTCCACGGCCAGTCCATCAACCGCCACATCCTGATAGGTGGTCGCCATGTTGACCACGAACCCCGCCGCTGCCAGCATGGCAACGTCGCTCGAAGCCGGGGCAATAAAGGCGCACACCAGAAGCGCGGCAATCATTACCAATTGCGCACCGATCAACCACACCCGCCTGCGCCCCATCGGCAGAAAGGTATAGCGGTCCATCAGGAAACCGTTGATCAGCTTCAGCGTCCACGGCAGCGCGGTGAAGCCGAGCACATAGGCAACATCCGTCGCACTTGCGCCATTGGCCGCCATCCAAGCGGGAATGGCAAACCAGAACAGCCCGATGGGCACGCCCTGCGTCACATACAGGATGAACAGGGTGAACAGGCGCAGCGGGCGGCTCTGATCAAGCACCCAGCGATTTTCAGCTGACGTTTGCGGCATTGGAAGCCTCCCTGACAGAGCCGCAGCCCTGGTTCTGGCGCCGACGGCAAAGGTGCGATCCCGGAATGCAGACGTAACTGTGCATTCGGCCAAGTCCAGCGCAGCAGCGGTTTGGCCACGCTTGCGACCAAGTATTGACGATTTTTTGACGATGGGATTGCCGCAGCGGCCAGTTTGTTGCCAGTTGGGCCAACAATTGGGCCAACAATTGGGTCAGCCGGCGCTCTCGACTGGCACGACATTATACTCACGCGCTTCGGCTTGGCTGAGGCAATAACGCTGGCCCTTGTTATTCTCGCCGCCGGAAGCTGCCTGCTGGTACATTATCTCGGTCAGCAGCCGGCGGCTGACGCCCATGCGGATCAGGAAATCATTGTCCTCGCTCGCCAGCATCGCGCTCAATTGTTCGATTTCGCCGATCAGCTGGGTGGTGCCTTCGCTGCCTTCCTTGACCGCGCTGTCGATCACATCGCGCTGGCCGGTATAGGTGAACATGTGGACCATGAAGATCCCGCCCGGATCAACAAAGCGGCGGTCCCCGCCCATGAACACGAAATTGCAGGATGAAAAACACGTCCAGCCAGCCGGGATGCGGGTAACCATGCCGGGATAAGACCGGATGATCTTGCCAGCCGCATTGCCCGCCTGCGCATTGCCGCCGCGCGACCGCAGCCAGATTTCCTCGATCCGCTCGTCCGCCGATATCGCCGCCGCCATCCGCGCGGGCAATGTACTGTCGACCACGCCATCAGCAATCAGGACGCGTTTGCCACCCTTGTCTGCCGGGGTTAGCGACATTGCGGTGGCCGGCCCCCAGTCAGGCTTGCCCGGACAGGTCGGATTGACCGGGTCCATGGCCTTTGCACCGCCCAGTAGCGCCAGCGCGGCAATCACCGTCAAGGCACGTCGGGCGGTCATGCAACGAGCGAGTAGCGCGCCGATCCCGGCGGTCGGCACATGCGCTTGTTGGCGGTGGTTTCCTCGCCCTTGACGATGATCACATCGGTCACGGTAATGCATTTCAGGCCGGTCGCATCGTCATCATTGCGCCCCACCACGGTGGAGCTGCCCGAAACATCCTCACGCGTGCCCGACGTCCAACTGGCGCTTGAACCGACTTCAGCACCAGCTCCGCCTTCGGCGCCCCGGGTTGCAGCCACGGTAGCTTCTGCGGCTTGTTTCTGTTCCTCGGGATCGAGACGGCAGGCGATTGAATTGGTCAATTGATCCGACACCTCGGTCATCGGCACCCAGCGCGAAACTCCGGCGCGATACGCAGCGTCGCCAGCTGCCTTGCCCACGATGCCGCCAAGAATCGACGAACCAAGGCCCTTTTTCTTGCCCTTTGGACAGCCATCGGAGTTTGTCTCCGTGGTCGATTGCTTGAGCGATGGCAGGCTCAGACCACTGAACTGCGCATGCGCTGATGTGGAAGCAAGCGACAGCACGGCAGCTAGCGCCATAAATGTTGCGGCAATGCCAGTCGAACCAGTGGACATAGTTTCCCCCTCAGCATGCCATCAAATACATTACGTTATGCGGGAGTACAAACCGCCAGTTAATTGTCGGGCACATTGTCCTGCAATTCCTTGACCCACAAATCGGCCACGGCATCGCTGGGCGCGCGCCAGTCGCCGCGCGGGCTCAGCGCGCCGCCGCTGCTGACCTTGGGGCCATTGGGCATGGCGCTGCGTTTGAACTGGCTGAAGCCGAAGAACCGGCGGAGGAATCTTTCCAGCCAGAACCGGATGGTCGCCAGATCATATTCGTTCTTCTTGCCTTCCGGGAATTCGGCCGGCCACAGACCCGCGCCCTCCTCGCGCCACGCGTGCCATGCCAGGAACGCTACCTTTGACGGGCGCTGTCCGAAACGGATCACGTGGTGGAGGAAGAAATCGTTCAGCTCATAAGGACCAACGGTTTGCTCGGTGCTCTGCACATTTCCGTCTGCGCCCGCTGGGACCAGCTCGGGCGAGATTTCCGTCTCGAGGATCGCTTCCAGCACGGAATCGGTTGCGGCGTCGAATTGGCCGGTGCGGGTCGCCCAGCGGATCAGATATTGGATCAGGGTTTTGGGAACCCCCGAATTGACCCCGTAATGGCTCATCTGGTCCCCCACCCCGTAGGTACACCAACCCAGCGCGAGTTCGGACAAATCGCCCGTCCCCAGCACGAAACCGTTATGCTGCCCCGCCAGCCGGAACAGGTAATCGGTACGCAGTCCGGCCTGCACGTTTTCAAAAACCGTGTCGTACACCGGATGGCCATCAGCAAAGGCATGGCCAATATCTTCCAGCATCCGGTTCGCGGCGGGCTTGATATCGATCTCCTCCGCCGTAATCCCGACCGCATCCATCAGCTTCCATGCGTTGGATTTCGTGCCATCGCTGGTGCCGAAACCGGGCATGGTGTAGCCGCGGATGAAGCTGCGCGGCAGCTCCAGCCGGTCACAGGTCTTGGCCGCCACGATCAGCGCATGGGTGCTGTCGAGCCCACCCGAAATACCGATAACCAGCGATTTGGCATACGTCGCCTCGATCCGCCGCATCAGTCCGTCGACCTGAATATTGAACGCCTCGTAACAATCATCGTCCAGCTTGTGCAGCCGGTTGGGCACAAAGGGAAACCGGCGGACGGGGCGGATCAGGCCGATGTCATCGCTAGTGGGCGAGTGATCGAAGGCAACGGTGCGAAACCTGTCTTCCGGCCTCCCGGCATGTTCGGCGGCATCGTTGAATGTCTGCATCCGCATCCGCTCGCCCAGGATGCGGTCCACATCCACATCGGCAATGCTGAGTTCGGGATGCAGGCCGAAGCGTTCGCTTTCAGCCAGCAAATCGCCCAGTTCATAGGTCATGCCCTGCCCGTCCCACGCCAGATCGGTGGTGCTTTCCCCGTGACCGCTGGCGGAATAGACATAGGCGGCAACCGCGCGGGCCGATTGGGCGCGGGCCAGCAGATGCCGTTCGTCCGATTTGCCAATGGTGACGTTGGACGCGGACAGATTGGTCAGGATCGTAGCCCCAGCCAGCGCGCCTTGGCTGGATGGCGGGATCGGTGCCCAGTAATCCTCGCAAATCTCGATATGGACGATGAACCCCGGGATATTACTGGCCGCGAACAGCAGATCGGTTCCGAAGGGCACTTTTGCCCCGCCAACTGTGATTTCGAGCCCCTGAATCTGGCGGCCATTGGCGAACCAGCGCTTTTCGTAATATTCGCGGTAATTGGGCAGAAAGCTTTTGGGGACAACGCCCAGAATCCGCCCGCCCGCAATTGCCAACGCGCAATTATACACTCGGCCGTTGCGGCGCAGCGGTGCGCCGACCAGCAGCACCGGGGTCAGCTTGGTGCTCGCCGCAGCAATTTCGCCCAGCGCAGACTCCACCGCATCAAGCAGCGCGGATTGCAGGTGCAGATCGTCAATCGCGTAGGATGACACGCACAGCTCCGGATAAACCACCAGATCGACATGGGCATCGTGCGCGGCCTGCGCCTGCGCCAGCACTGCCGCCGTGTTGAACGCGACATCGGCGGTACGCACATCGGGCGTGCTGGTGGCGACCCGGACAAAGCCGTGGCGGTGGATCGAGTGGAAGGGAAATTCGGAAACCATCATGGAATGCGGGCCTTTAGCCGGGGGGATTGTGTCGGAAGTGTCGTCATCATTTTCGAGCCAGTCCTGCGCACCGCAAATGCCCAGTTCCGCCAGCCGTTTCTGCACCGCAGGGCGGGGGATCTTGCCCTTGACCTCCCAGCCGTAAATCGTCCGGCTGGGCCACGGGGTCGGAACGCCGAAACGCTCGCCAAACTCACTAGCGGACAGCGGCGGGACTTGCGCTTCCCGCCATTTCCGTATCTTGCGACCTGCGATATGCATGGGCATCTGGTATCCTAAAAGGATACGCCTTGGCAAGATCGGGTTGCAAGCCGCAAAGGAACTCTTCCCTTGTCCCGGTAACCTCGCGCCTCCACCTTACGGATCAACACGATATTTCTGAAAGGAACTCTACTTGGCCGATGCAACCTATACCCTGCCCGAAGTCTGGACATTCGACAGCGAGAGCGGCGGGCGCTTTGCCAAGATCAACCGCCCCACGGCAGGCGCGCAGACGAAGAAGGATTTGCCGGTAGGCGACCATCCTTTCCAGCTCTATTCCCTCGCCACGCCCAACGGGGTAAAAGCCAACATCATCTTCGAAGAATTGCTGGAGGCGGGCCAATCCGGCGCCGATTATGACGCATGGCTGATCAATATCAGCGAAGCCGACCAGTTCACCAGCGGCTTTGTCGATATTAATCCCAATTCCAAAATCCCCGCCATGGTCGATCGCAGCGGCCCTGAACCAATTCGGGTATTCGAATCCGGCGCGATCCTGATGCACATGGCGGAAAAATTCGGCGCCTTCCTGCCCACCGATGCCGCGCCGCGCGCAGAAGTCCTCAGTTGGCTCTTCTGGCAGGTCGGCAGCGCGCCCTTCATCGGCGGCGGCTTCGGCCATTTCTACGCCTATGCGCCTGAGAAATACGAATATCCGATCAACCGCTATGCAATGGAAACAAAGCGCCTGTTTGATGTCGCCAACAACCGGCTGAAGGAAACTCGCTTCCTCGGCGGGGATGAATACACCATCGCGGACATGGCCACCTTCCCGTGGTTCGCGCCATTTGTGGAAGGCAATATCTACAACGAGGCGCAAACATTCCTGTCGATCCACGAATATGAAGCGGTTGCGCGCTGGGCGAAGGAAATCGCCGCCCGCCCTGCAGTGAAGCGCGCCCGGATGGTGAACCGGACCTGGGGCGAAGATAATGAAAAGCTGCCGGAACGCCATTCCGCCGCCGATTTCGCCGGCAAGGCGTCATAGGGCCAAAAAAGCGCTAAAGCCCCCTTCCCTTAACCAGCGCGGACGCTATAGAGGCGTCCGCGCTGCGGGTCAGCGCTGCTGGGGTGTGGCCAAGTGGTAAGGCACCGGTTTTTGGTATCGGCATTCGCAGGTTCGATCCCTGCCACCCCAGCCATTTCTTCCTAACGAGAAAATTTCTGTGGTGTTCGGGTAGTGCAGGTTTGGTCCCAGCCGAACCGGCCAATTTGCTGCATCACACGGTCCATACGAACAACCGAATGACTTAGGCTGCGATGAAAGCGGGTCTTTGTGACGGACCCCTGCCCCAAATCACCATTCCGAAATGTAAAATGCCAACATATTCAATGGGCGCGGTTCAACGCGTGTCGGTAAGATTCGACCTTCGCTGTCAGGTTCTGTAACAATCGGGGCTGAGCCAGTGGGGAGTCAGGCGTGCCGGACATCTTTCTATCCTACAACCGCGAAGACCAGGTAGTTGCAAAGCTATTCGCCGAAGGCTTTGAGCGCGAGGGGTTCAATGTCTGGTGGGATGTCGGGCTGCGCACCGGTGAATCCTATGACCAGGTTACCGAGAACGCCCTGCGCGAGGCAAAGGCTGTCGTGGTATTGTGGTCGAAGAAATCGGCGGCGTCGCGCTGGGTGCGTGCCGAGGCGACACTGGCCGATCGCAACAAGACTCTCGTTCCCTGCATGATCGAGCCCTGCGACCGACCTATCATGTTTGAACTGACCCAGACGGCCGAGCTGTCCCATTGGGCAGGCGATTCCGGCGATGGCGCATGGCTCAATTTCCTGAACGATGTGCGCGAGTTTGTCGGTATGGAACGCCCCAAGCCTGCAACGACGCCAAGTAGGGCGAATCTCCCGGCTTCTCCGCGTGTTCGTGAGACTTTGCTCGCGGTGCTGCCGTTCGACAATTTGTCGAGCGATGTGGAAATGGAGTTTTTCTCCGACGGGGTTTCCGACGACATCCTGGGCCGTATTTCCCGGGGCTCGAAGCTGCGTGTGATCGGCCGCACGTCCAGTTTCCAATTTCGCGGCACCGATAAACCGAAGGCGGCTGCTGCGCTGGGTGCCACACATGTGCTAGATGGCTCTATCCGCCGCGCCGGCACCAAGGTACGGATCGCCGCACACCTGACCGAAGCCATCGGTCAAACCACGATATGGACGGACCGCTTTGATCGCGACCTGGAAGATATCTTTGCCGTTCAGGATGAGATTTCCGAGGCAATCGCGTTGGCGCTTCATTCTACCTTTTTTCCCGAAATGGCGCCCAAGATCGATCCCGTGGCCTATGATTTCTATCTCCGCGCGCGTGAGATTTACTTGCAGGACCTGACCTGGGCCGATCAGGCAAAATGCGTCGATCTGCTGACTCGAGCGGTTTCGCTTGCGCCCGACTTTGCCGACGCCTGGGGGCTGCTGGCTATCTATCGCAAGGGGGAAACGGCGGCTGCTGCGGCGCGGCGCGGCCTCGAGTTGGATCCCGAATGTCCAACCTCGCTGACGGCGATGGCTATGACCAAGCAGCCATTTGGTCAGCACGCGGAAAAGCTGGAGCTGACCGAACGCGCCTATGGGCTCGCGCCGGACAATCAGCTGGTTGCCGGCATTTACAACATCGTCCTGATATCCCTTGGATACCTGACGCGGTCGCTGGAACTTTCCATCGCCCGCTTCGAACGTGATATGCTCAGCCCGACAATCGCTGGAGATCTGGCCATCGCCTATCGCTCTAGCGGATTGTCCCAGGAAGCGATTGCCACGGCGGACCGTGCTGTGAACGATTTTCCCGGCGCGGATTATGTCAAATTCATTCGCGGTGTAATTGCTATTTTCGACGGTCATATCGATTGCGCGGCGACAATGGCGGAACCTTCGCAGGACAACCAAGGCGTACCGCCATTACAGGCGCTGGTGGCATTTATGCGAGCAGTGGCGGCGATGGACCCGGCCACCCGGGCAATGGCGGTCGGGCAATTCCTGCAGCGCGGCGCGCCAACCAGCTATATTGTCGATATCGGATTGGCTGCGGCGATGGGAGAAACGAATTTGGCGATGGAGCATTTGCTTGCAGCCATCCGCGAGGGGCGCCCAATCGAATTCACGCCAGATAATGATGGCCGCGCCGCAATCGATGCTGCGGTAACCAGCGGTTTGTTCATGCCCAATTGCGAAGTCCTGCGCCGCGATGTGCGCTTTGCCGAGGTCTGTGTTCGGCTGGGATTATACGATTGCTGGAACAAGGTTCAGCTGTGGCCCGATTGCGTTCAGGAACTGGCCCCGCTCTACGATCTACCCGCCGAATGCGCGAAACTGGACGGCACAGTCGAGCGTTATGTCGCCGCGCCAATGGCCAAACAGCCAGCCTGAGCTTCGGACGGCGGCTCACAGCGATGCGAGATAGCGGATCGCGGGTATGCCCGGAAGGAATGTATACGCACCGCCGCGGGCAGTCACGAAGCGCGGAAAGCCATGTAATTTGATCGAACCACCTGCATTGAGCGGAATAACGAACCAGCTGGTCTCTGGCTGATTGGCGCCCAGCAATGGGTCGTTTGACCCTGTGATCTGCGGATCCTGTAGCCCCAGATTTACCCAGTCGCACATCAAGGCCTCAAATTGCCCGCCCAAACTGGCACAAATGAAGTTGCCCAGCAATCCCCGCTCCTGGGTGTCGGGATTGTCGCGGTCAAACGGTCCGCCATAGGGAGTGCCGCGCCGGACCAGCCGGCGCGTGTGGCGTGCAGCGCGCTGGACGATGCTGCCTTCACGCGGATTGCACCGCCGAATGTGGGCCCCGAACGGGCAACCGCTTGCATCATCGTCACTGTAGTCGAAATCAGTCAGTGAAATTTCCGAAGCGGGAACCGGAAAATCGGGTGACGATGCCAAGGGTACGCCGTTGAACCACCGGCCGCACATCTTTGCAGCAATGATTTCGCGCATGGCAGTGTGACGCGTTGCCTGCCCGCCGAAATGTTTCTCGCCGCCCTCCGGCAGCAATTCGGTGCTCAGTCTATGAGCCAGCAATTCATCGGCCGCCGTATCGAGATAACTCTCGAACGCAGCGACATCCTGCGCCAATATCCGGAATGCGTTGAAGGCACCGTTGCGGCCCAGAACGTCAGGCTGGGGAACATTGTATAACAGCCCCTGATATTCGGTTGGATAGCCAATCAGCATCGATCCGATCGGCACCGGCGGCTGGCCATCGGCAAAGCTTTTGGGGTACTCGATGCCTTCAAAGCGTGGCTGCGAAATGCTGTCGCGGTAACCGAAATGGATTTTGTCGCCATCGAAATTCCATCCGTCACGGACCCCGTGCAGGATGAAAGCCTTGCCTGATCCCGCGGCAACAACCTGCCTCTCGGCGCGGTCCAGTTCGGCGATTTCATCAGCGTTTATCGATGCGATCAGATGGACCTTGTCGCGGTCATCAAACGGGGACGCCCATTGGTCCGGTGCACTGGCGCCGATATCGCCCAATTTTATTGAGCGGGCGGTCATCCCCGCCTTGAATTCGGTCGGGAATGAAGCGAGCGATGCACGGGAAACACCCAGGCCGCGCAATCCGTTATACGTCAGGCCGATGTTGAAGCAGCTAACGGGCTTTACAGTCCATTGCTCCTCGCTCGTAATCTGCGGTGTATCGCTGCCGCCGGAAACCGAACGGCCCAACCAGTGGCGGGCTGCGGCTGCATCCTGCACTTGAAGTATCAAATGGCGCACCCGCTCGTAGCGATAGCCGCGCAGGATATTGCCCTGGACTTCGGCTGGATCGAAGGTGCTTTCCGGCACGGGGGCGGTCACCAGCCCATCCCCATCTTGTGCCGGATTTGCGCCACCGTAATACCGGGATATCCGCGATAACCGCTTCCAAGCAAGGCGTTCGGGTTGGCGTTCAGTTGCAGGATCAGGGCACGCGGAAGCAGCTGCAAATCGTCGACCATTCCAGGCTTCGAGGTAGGATGCCGGATTGTGCCATAGCGCAGCAGATCGGTGGCCACGTCGGGGATCTGGTAAACATCGCGGTCGTGCACCCAGTTGATGAATGCGTCGATGTTCTCCTTGGTAGGGATCATCGCGTCCCCATCCTCGATCAGCGCCACCACGCTGTCGAATACCGTGCCCAGCTGCGCGACGAAATCACGGATATAGTTGGAAAAATCACCGTCATAGGAGGAGATCATGCACATGTTGTTGTTGATGATCACAAACCGCGCAAAATGGACGGTCCCTACATTGTCCAACCCTGCGTAAATTTCGTCGAGATTGGATGCGATGGCAAGCGCAGCCTTGGCGCGACCTACAGCAGTTTTATCCTTGAGCGGCAGAACCAGGTTCATCATGCGCTGCATATTGTCGCCTGGCTGGATTGCTGCGTGTGGTCCACCATGCTGAGGATAAACTGGCGTCCGCCAGGCCCAAAACGGAACCAGCACACGACCTGCCAGAAAGTTGAAAAACTTCGAATCAGCCAGCGAGTTGACCAGCCGATTGAGCCAAGCGGATCCATTCGACATTAGCTTACTCCTTGGAGAACGGGCAGGCAGAGCCGCCACGCAATTGCCGCGAAACTTCGTAGGCCCCGATCCGTGCCGCCAGGACAGGATCATTGGAAATTTCGATGCCCCGTGTCAGCCGGCCGGGATTGAAGGCCAACTTCTCGCAATAAGTGTCCTGGTCATCCGGCACTTTGACCAATGTGAGCACGCCCATGACAATCCGCGCACGGTGCAGCGGCCAGGCCTTGGTCGGATCATCCAGCGGATCGCCGGTTTCGCCGACAGCCATCAGTAACAGGAATTCAGCGGGCCACGCCTCAAGCCGATCACGCAGTTCCGGTTGCAAGTAGTCATCTTCTGGCGACAAGCTGGGCTTGATCGCTTCCACGCCAGCAACCGGTTGCCAGGAAAAGCGGACATAGCGCCGTGTATTGTCGGGCGCGGTCACGATAAATGTATGGACCGCATTATAGGATGCGCGCGCATAGCTGACCGGTGCGCCGAGATAGCTTGCATCGAACGCCGCCAGCTGAGCACTGCGGTGATGATTGGCATAGTTGAGCGAACCCGCCAGGCCGCTCACCGTCTGGCCTTCATAGGGGTCCGGCAATGGTGGCTTCAAGTGCAGCAGGTCCCATATCTTGGACCAAATCGATGCAGCTTTCACGGGCCGCATTCGAGCATGCTTGCTCAATTCGAGAAAGTCCTCTGGCGTGGGCGAGAAGAACTCGCGCAAGGTCATTGCAATCAGGTCGGTCGCCTTATCCCCGCCAAGATGGAACCGGGTGGCCATCCCCCGGGCATCGGACCAGCCATCGTGTTTGACCGGGCTCCCCAGGCTGTTGGAAAAACGCACTGTGACGTCCACTTTCTGACCCTGGAAATGCTCCGCAACGCAATAGTCGCACGCAACCTTGGTGGCCCGGAAATG
The DNA here is from genome assembly GCA_041552775.1 of Allopontixanthobacter sp. Lineage (GTDB taxonomy): Bacteria > Pseudomonadota > Alphaproteobacteria > Sphingomonadales > Sphingomonadaceae > Allopontixanthobacter. The sequence goes on along the minus strand of JBFEKH010000027.1, from coordinate 332 downwards.
ACCGGTTACGCCAATGCCGATTGTATGGGCTGGCCGGGTTCCCGGCTTATGGTCCGGAAAATCAGCTATAACCGCTTCGACCAGCCGCTCTGCCATTTCCCGCTTGGCCATCGTTTAGCCCTCCTGATCGAAGCTTAGATTAGCGGGCACCATTGTCAAACTTGCGGTACGATAGGGGGTCAGCCAGGTGATTTTAGAAAGTCGATAATCTGCAGTTCGATTTTGCCCGCCGCATACAGCGGCAACCAGTGCCCAGCACCTTCGATCACTTCGTAGCGGAAGGGTGCATCAACGTAATTGGCGGAATCCCTCATCTGCTCCGGACGCAGCGC